>CAMLFK010000221.1 GCA_946479255.1 uncultured Oxalobacteraceae bacterium | reverse complement strand
TGTTCCTGCACCGCTCGCACGCCTCGCTGCCGGAACTGCAGCGCCGCATGCTGGAAGAGATCCATGCCGCCGACGGCGGCCTGGCCGGGCGCAAAGTGCTGATCGTCGACGACGACCTGCGCAACATCTTTGCCCTGTCCTCGCTGCTGGAACGCCAGCAGATGCAGGTCTCGTTCGCCGAAAACGGCCGCGACGGCATTGAAGTGCTGGAGAAAGACCCGACCATCGAGATCGTCCTGATGGACATCATGATGCCGGAGATGGACGGCTACGACACGATGCGCGCGATCCGCCGCATCCCGAGGTTCAAGTCGCTCCCCATCATCACCCTGACCGCGAAAGCGATGAAGGGTGACCGCGACAAGTGTATCGCCGCGGGCGCGTCCGACTACATCACCAAGCCGGTGGACGTGGCCCAGCTGCTGTCGCTGATGCGCGTGTGGCTGCATTGAACGATCGCGCCGCGCCGCCGCCGACCGAGGAACTCGAGATCGACCTGCTGCTGGAGGCAGTATTCCAGCGCTTCGGTTTCGACTTCCGCGCTTACGACCGGACTTTGCTGACGCCCAAACTGCACGCCATCATGGCCGAACGCCAGCTGGCCACGGTCTCGCTGCTGCAGGACCGGGTGCTGCACGACGCCGGCGCGGCTTCCATGGTGTTGCGCGCGCTGTCGGTGCAGCCTGCGCTGCTGTTTAACGACGCGGCGCAGGTGACGCGGCTGCGCAGCGTGCTGGCCTCGACCCTGCGCGCGTCAGCCGTGCCGAAGGTATGGCTGGCCGAGTGCGGCGGTGCCGAGGAAGCGTGGGCGCTGGCGATTCTGCTGGCCGAGCAGCAGCTCGATGCCCGCACCGAGATCTTCGCCACGGTCGCCAATGACGAGATGCTGGGCGAAGCGGTGGAGGCGTACATTCCTTTGGTGCGCCTGGAGCAGTGCGCGCAGCTGTACCGCGATGGCGGCGGCACCCAGGCGCTGGCGGAATATTTCGATATCGACGAACAAGCGGGGCGCGCCGTGCTCAAGGAACACCTGCGCCGGCGCATCACCTGGGCACAGTACAACCTGGTGACGGATGCTTCGTTCAATGAATTTCAGATGATCGTCTGTCCGCGCGCGCTGGCGGACTTCGGCCCGCTGCTGCGTGGGCGCACTCTGCGCCTGTTCCATGACAGCCTGGCGTTGTTCGGGGTGCTCGGGCTGGACCGCGAGCTCGATGCAGGCGATCCGCTGGGAGCCTGCTACCAGCCGGTGTTCCCGCGCCAGAGCTGGTACAAGCGGATCGCTTAGTCCAAGCCGGGTTACCACCAGCTTGTCAGAATAAAAGCCAGTGGCGGCTTAACGCACTTTTGAAGACGGCCGCGCGGAGATCCTGTCGCGCCACGCCTGCAGGTGATCCAGGCCATCATCGGCCGGCCGGTACTTCATCAAGCCCCGCAAAAACTCCAGCGCGCAAAAAGCGGTGATATCGGCCACGGTGAAGCGCTCGCCGGCCACGTAGGGCTGCCGGGCCAGCTCGCCATCCATCCAGCGCATCATCTCGCGCGCCTTCTCTTCCTGCACCTTGCCCTGCTCGGCAATCTGCGGCTGGATCAGCACGGCCAGCGCCGGGTGGGTGTGCCATACCCAGTTCGCAATCGGCATCAAGAGATACATCTCCACGCGCCGGTCGGCCATCTCGATGAAGGCCCGCTCCTCGAAGCCTTCGCCGAGCATGTTCGGCTCCGGATACAGGCCTTCGAGGTAAGTCGAGATGGCGCGCGTTTCGCACAGCACCCGCCCGTCGTCCAGCCTGAGTGCCGGGATGCGCGACAGTGGATTGACGGCGCGGTACTGCTCCGTCTTGTGCTCGTTTTTCATGATATCGACCGGCACGACCTCGACACCTTCGATGGCCTTCTCGGCCATCAGCATGAGCACGCGGCGCGGATTGGGCGCGTAGTTGGCGCTATAGAGTTTCATTGGCTTCCCTTCGACTGGCCGGTTTCGACCATGCTGCGGTTCTTGGCGGAGAACTGGGCGGCTTCTTCTTCCGTGACCTTGTCCAGGTCGCGCTCGGAAGGCGGCATCAGCAGCCCTTGTTGCACGGCCGGGCGGGCGCCGATGGCCTCGACCCAGCGCTGCAGGTGCGGCAGGTCGTCGATCGCCACGCCGCTCCACTTGTGCGTGCGGACCCAGGCCCAGTTGGCGATATCGGCGATCGAGTAGTCGCCGGCCAGGTATTCATGATCCTTGAGGCGGGTGTCGAGCACGCGGAACAGGCGCTTGCACTCGCCCTGGTAGCGGTCGATCGCCGGCTGGATTTTTTCGGGGAAGTAGCGGTAAAACACATTCGCCTGGCCCATCATCGGCCCTACCCCGCCCATCTGGAACATCAGCCACTGGGTCACCAGCGAGCGGCCGCGCACATCAGACGGCATCAGCTTGCCGGTCTTTTCGGCCAGGTAGAGCAGGATGGCGCCGGATTCGAAGACCACGAAATCGCCAAAGCTTCTATCAATGATGGCCGGGATGCGGCCATTCGGATTGATCGCCAGGAACCACGGTTCCTTTTGCACGTTCGTCGACAGTTCGAGCGCATGCAGATTGTAGGGCAGCGCCAGCTCTTCCAGCGCAATCGAAATCTTGTGGCCGTTCGGGGTGGCGGCCGAGTACAGGTCGATCATTGTGGGCTCCGCGATGTAAAACAAGCATCATAGACCGAATTGCATCCGTGCGTAATTGCGCCGCCGCGGCGGCGATCGTGCCACAATCGCGGCATGAAGCAATTGTTGAGAATAATGTTTTGCGCCGCCCTGCTGGCCGGCTGCGCCCCGCCGCAAGTGCCGCGCGAACCGAGCGCACCGGCTGTCGACCATGGCGCCTGGTACCGCGCAGCCGCTAAACGCGAGCCGGTCTGGCGCATCGACAGCGCGCGCTCGCTCATCGCGGTGACGGTCCGGCGCGGCGGGCCGTTTGCGCGCTTCGGCCACGACCACGTGGTGGCCAGCCGCGCCATCAGCGGCTATGCGGCCCCGCGCAGCGGGCGCGCGGACTTCCAGTTCCGGCTCGACGAGATGATCGTCGACGATCCGGCGCTGCGCAAGGAGGCCAGCCTGGATACCGAGCCGTCGGCCGACGCCATTGCGGGCACCCGCGCCAATATGCTCGGCAAGGTGCTCGACGCGGAGCGCCATCCGCTGGTGCTGCTGCGCGCGGAAGCGCTCAAGAACAAGCCCGGCACCATGCGCCTGACGGTCACGCTGCATGGCGTGACCAACAAGTATGAGGTGCCGACCGTGGTCGAGACGACTGCCGGCCTGCTTGCGGCCAGCGGCAGCATGCGCCTGCTGCAGTCCGATTTCGGGATCACGCCGATGTCCATTATGGGCGGCGCCTTGAGCGTGCAGGACCAGATGGAGCTGCGCTTTGCGATCGTGGCGCAGCCGGTACCCAAATAAGCCCCGACAAAAGCGCTAGCGAGCGGCGATCCAGCGGTCCAGCACCTCGGCGCTGCCCGGCGGCAGGTGCAGGCCGAGCTTGGAGCGGCGCCACAGGATATCGTCGGCGCAGCGCGCCCACTCCTGGCCCATCAAATATTCCACTTCGGCGGCGTGCAGGCCGGGCAGGATTTCTTGCCCAAGGTCGGCCATGGCCTCGCAGCCGGCCAGCAGGCTGTTGGCGCGGGTGCCGTAGGCACGCGCATAGCGGGCCGCGAGCGCGGGCGGCAGCCAGCAATGGCGGCGCTGCAGGCAGGCCAGCCACTGGTCGAATTCGAGCACCGCGCGGCTGGACGGCCGTTCGCCGAACAGATCGCCGCCCGGCAGGCAGGCACCGGCCGTCCAGCCTTGCGCGCGCGATCCGAGCACCGGGGCGATCCAGTCGAGCGCCTGTTCGGCCAGGCGGCGGAAAGTGGTGATCTTGCCCCCAAAAACGGTCAGCAGCGGCGCGCCCTCGGTGTCGTGCGCCAGGCGGAAGTCGCGCGTGACGGCGGCGGCATCGACGCCGCCTTCCTGCACCAGCGGGCGCACGCCGGCGTAGCTCCAGCGCACGTCAAGCGGGGTAATCTGGCGCTCGAAGTAGCGGTTGACCAGCTGGCACAGATAGCTCACTTCCTCGGCGCTGATCGCTACCTGATCGAGCTCGCCGTGGTAATCGAGGTCGGTGGTGCCGATCAGGGTGAACTCCTGTTCATAAGGAATGGCGAACACGATGCGCCCGTCCGGGTGCTGGAAGATGTAGGCGTAGGGATGCGCGAACAGGCGCGGCACCACGATGTGGCTGCCCTTGATGAGGCGCAGCGGCTGCTGCCCTGGCAGGCTGCCCTGCAGCAGGCGCGCGGCCCACGGGCCGGTGGCGTTGACCAGGCAGCGCGCGCGCACGGCCGTAGACTGGCCATCGGCGCCGTCCAGGGTGGCCGTCCAGTGCTGGGGACCGCGCTCCAGAGCTGAACAGGCGGTGCGGGTCAGGATGGTGGCGCCGCGCTCGCGCGCGTCCAGTGCGGTCAGTACCACCAGCCGGGCATCGTCGACCCAGCCGTCGGAATACTCGAAGCCGCGGGTGAAGGCCGCCTTGAGCGGCGCGCCGGCCGGATGGCGGCGCAAGGCCAGCGACCTGGAACCGGGCAAAAATTCGCGCCGGGCCAGGCGGTCATATAAATACAGCCCCGCGCGGATCAGCCATTGCGGCCGCTGGCCGGCGTCGTGCGGCATCACGAAGCGCAGCGGCCACATGATGTGCGGCGCGCTGCGCAGCAGCACTTCCCGTTCGATCAGTGCCTTGCGCACCAGGCCAAAGGCATAGTGTTCCAGGTAGCGCAGGCCGCCGTGGATAAGCTTACTGGAGGCGGACGAGGTGTGCGAAGCCAGGTCGTCCTTTTCGCACAGCACCACCGACAGGCCGCGCCCGGCCGCATCGCGCGCGATGCCCACGCCGTTGATGCCGCCGCCCACGATCAGCAAGTCGCAGTCGATCTGTTTGCCGCGGTTCTCCCCGCTATTGTTTGTCTGGTTCAAGGCCCGGTTCCCGACGGCACCGACAGTGGCGCCCCTGCGAACGATTGTCACTCAAAAAGGCGCGCCGCTCCAACTGTTTCGCGGCACCGTCCTACGCAGCGCAAGCCAGTGAGTCGGCATTTCCACAACGATAACTAATTTTTCTCAAGAGAATATAGATTTACTATCAGAAATGGTGATACCCTGAAGTTCTTATCATCCTTTTCATTCCTCCAACATGGTACGGCGCAACTACACTTCACGTTCAGCTCGGGTTTCAAGCAAGAAACTGGCGATTTTGTGGGCGTCGGCATGTGCCATGCTGATGGGCAGTGCCTGGATGATGATGCCGTCCAGTACGCTGGCGGTACGCTCGACCGCCTTCGATGACGGCGGCGTAGTCCTGGCGGCCGGACCAGCCACCCTGTCTTCGCTGGCGCCGGCTGCGGGCCCAGCCCGCGCGGCACGCCGCATTTATCCGTATTCGGTGGTGCCGGGGGGCGTGGCCGACGGCGCGGAACTGGCCCGGGTGGTCAAGAGCGACAAGGTGGTGGCGGCTCACTATGCCCAATTCAAGGTCGGTGCTGCGCTCAAAGTCAAAGTCAGCAAGGCCCGTGCCGTGTACGTGTCCTACCGTAAAGGTGACAAGATTTACTGGACCGCCAACAAGGTGATCTTGCCTGCCGGCGAGACCTTGCTGTCGGATGGCGTCAACGAAGTGCGTACCCGTTGTGCAAACCGGATTTCCGACATTGCCCAACTGCCAGTTGCGGCGGATGAACCGTCCGCGGAGGTGCTGGACTCGTCCACCGAAGAAGGCGTGGAAGTGCGCGAAGTGTCCAGCGGCGCCGATGAAGGCAAGGGTGCCGGCAAGGGCGCAGGCCCGCTCAAGACTTATAACAGCGGCAATCTGGCGGGAGGTCCCGTGCTGGCGATGGGCACAAGCAAGATGGAAAGCATGGAGTCCTTCGGCGCGCGCTTGCTGTCTGGAAGCCCTTACAGCATGAGGAGTTCCCGCAGCGCCGGCGCCCCGGCACTGAACGCGCCGCCGCCAAGCTTGTACCAGGCGCCCCAGGCGCCAGGCAGCAACGGCCAGCCGGACACGGTCTTGCTGGCTCCGCCGCTTGGCGCCGGTGATACCCCACCGGCGGACCCACCCTCCGATGGCCCGGCCGGTTCCGCTCCGGGACCGAGCGGCGGCAACGGGGAAACTGGGACCGGGACGGGCGCTGAGGACCCGGCCCAATCGCCCACGCCACCGCGCTTTGCCGACGACACGGCGGAGAGCGAACTGCCGAGCCGGCAGCCAGTCGAGCCGGAAATTATTGAAACGGACATCGGCAAAGTCTGGCCGCCCGGCCCGCTGCCCTCGCTCAATACCGGCGATACCCCGCGCGCATCGGGCAAGATACCCGAACCCGCCACCGCCGGCCTGGTCATCGGCACGCTGGCGGTGCTGGGACTGGTACGGCGGCGCCGTGCCGGGACGCGCGCAAAAGCGCGCTAAGCATCACACCAGCAACACGGCCCCGGCACCCCAGCCGGATGGCCGCTCCCTGTCCCAATGTGTAAGATGGCGGCTTGTGACCGCCATCTGCTAGGGACTTGATGACTCAACAATTGCGCGCCTGGGTGCGCATGCCATCCGGAAAACGCCTCGACCTGCTCGATCCCACGCCGTTCGACTGGGACGACGCCGACCTGGCCCTGGGCCTGGCGCGCACCTACCGCTGGGGTGGCCACTCGGCCTGGCCCTTGCCGCTGTCGGTGGCCCAGCATTCCCTGACCGTCATGCTGCTGCGGCGCGCGCTGTCTCCCGCGCCCTTGACGCCGCTCATCGAACTGCGGGAACTTCTGCATGACGCCGAGGAAGGTTTGCTCGGCTTCGACGCCATTTCCGTTATCAAACCATTCCTGGGCGACGGTTTTCGCGCACTGTCGCGGCGCCTCGAACAGGCGGTGTTCCTGCGCTACGGCTTGCCGCACTGGACGCCGTCCGAACACCGGCTGCACAAGCGCGCCGACCGCCTGGCCGCCGCCAGCGAGGCGGTGCATGTGGTCGGCTGGACACGGGCCGAGGTGCGCGGGACCCTCAAAATCCATGCGCCCGCCCTCGACAGCGACCCTCTGCTGGATGTGTATGGCGGCGTGGCATGGGAGCCGTGGCCTCCAGGCATCGCCTGTGCCCGTTTTCTCGATGAGCTCAAGCGGCTCAAAGCAGCCACAAGCTGAGTTTTCTCAGCCGCAGCATGGCGCCAAGTTCTTGATATCTCGACGGTTTTTAGCCTATCCACACAAACTGTGGATAACTTTGTGGACAAGCCCCTCTTGACAGCGCGGAAAGCCCGTATTGGCGGGGTCTTCGACAAAGTGCCCATTTCGCGGGCAAAAATAAGAGTCAAACAAATCAATGACTTAGCGAGAAGGCCCCCTAGCCAAGTCGGCAACATTTAGGGATATTCCTACAAAATCTGAAAACGGGGATAACACCCCTGCGATGAGGGATGAAAGCGCTTGCAGAGACACTGTTTTTGCCGCGCTGGATCATTTCCAGGCGCTGCGCGCGCGCTCGCGCACCAGCATGCGCACGCTGTCGGGCATTGGCGTACGCGCTTGAACCTTATCGGCGGTGACCCACACGCATTCCTCGAAATGCTTGAGCATGGCCGGGCTGACAAAGCGGGTGCGCGCCGCGTACACATGACGGTCGCCCATCTGGGCCTGCTGCTTGATGAAAAAGCGGTTCGGCACCACCAGGTGCAAGTGTTCCCGCGCGCGCGTCATGGCCACATACAGCAAGCGGCGTTCCTCTTCGATATCGGCGGCATTACCGGTGGCCATGTCGGACGGGATACAGCCGTCCACCACGTTGAGCACGTGGACCGATTTCCATTCCTGTCCTTTGGAGGAATGGATGGTCGACAGAATCAGATAATCCTCGTCCAGCAGGGGCGGCCCGGCGCGGTCGCTGGTGGCTTCGGGCGGATCGAGCGTGATCTCGGCCAGGAAGGTTTCGCGCGAACCATAGCCACCTGCCAATTGCGCCAACTGGGCCACGTCGGCCGCCCTCACCTGGGCGTCGTCGTGCATGCGTTCCAGGTGCGGCAGGTACCAGTTGCGGGCCAGGTCGATATCGGCGGGCCAGCGCAGTCCGGGCGTGCGCAGCGCGCGGTAGAGTTCGACGAAGCTGGCCCAATCGGTCCGGCTGCGCGGCGGCGGCGCGAAGGCTTCCAAGGCCGCCATCGGCTCGGCGGCCTCACCGACCGCATCGAGCAGGCGGGTGGCGCTTGCCGCGCCTATACCGGGAATCAATTGCGCGACCCGAAAGCCCGCCAGCCTGCCGCTCGGATTCTGGGCAAAGCGCAGCAGCGCCAGCACGTCCTTGATGTGCGAGGCTTCGAGGAACTTCAGGCCGCCGAATTTGACGAAGGGGA
>CAMLFK010000220.1 GCA_946479255.1 uncultured Oxalobacteraceae bacterium | reverse complement strand
TGCCCCGTGCGTGATCAAGGTTTGCTGAGGTTCAGCAAGGTCTGGCGTCTGCCAGAGTGGCTTGTCCTTGCTTGCATACTTCGGCCGCTTGGCCTGTGTGGGCGCTCTCGGGCGTCATCATGCCGATGCCGGAATGATGGCCTGCTGTGCGACTTGGCAATGCCAAGGTCGGGCAGCAATGTGGCCACCGGCTTTGAGCGCATGCTGTTGCCCCGATCGGCATGCAAGGTCAGCGCGCCCGGCGTGATGCATCCGCTTGCGACAGTGTCGGCAATGAGTTGCTCGACCAGTTCAACCTTTTCCTGCTCGGCCACCATTCAGCTCGGCGGTGCTCAGTCCCAGCAGAGCGGAAAGTTTTTTGGACGTCGATAATCAAGTCCGCCTTGACCGCCTTTGCACGCCGGCGCTCGATTCCAGTTCCAGCACGCGGGGTGGTTGGGCGGCGGCCTTATTGCACGCTAAGAAAGCCGACATGGCCGCGCAGATCCCGGTCTGAAAGGAGCGTTGTCGTTGTCCTTGACTGCATTCTCGCGGAGCCGATCAAATTCACGTTGAATGGTCGGTCCTGCGGCGGCGCTTCCAGCAACTCACTTTGCGAATCGACCCATCGGGATTTCTTCGCAGCGAATAGGCCTGCGTATGTGCAGCGAACATATTTTGCTCGATATATTCGACAAGGTCCTCGCAATACCCGGGCAGCGCCAGAAAGTCCATGATCCACAAGGTTTCACCCTCGTTCCATTCGCTATTGTGAAGCCACATCGAATGATTGTTCTTCCATCGATGTTCCACATCCGGCGCAAGGAGGGCCCAACTCACATAACCTACCGGAACGCCGTCCGTCGTTCTATAGAAGATCGCCAGCTGATTCACTAACAAGGGGGGATCGATCCACTCGCTGAGCGCGGCGATCGGGTAGTTGCGATACTGCTTGCTTTGCGCCGCCAAGTGCGCGACCGTACCACGCTTTTCCATCAGCCGGTTATCGGGCGATTTTTTCGGCGTCAACTGCAAGCCACGTCTGGTAATCAATGCAAGATCTCCTCATAAGCACGGCCCAAATAATTGCGCGCCGCCGACAGCAAGTTCATGGCGGCCTCCGAAGGCAGGTCGGAAGTCGGAATGCGCGGGAATGTGTATTGTTTTTCGGGTAGGCTGGCGATCAGTAAATCGGCAATCGCGTCGTATTCAAGGGTCATTTCGTCAATGCACCAAAGCAGAGTCGTGAAACTGGATGGGTCTTGAAAGACCACGCGCGCCTCATCGATGACCGGCTGGATCATCAGCTCGGCCTGGCGCCTTAATTCGCCGATCTCTTGATAGGTTTCCACCAGTCGCCCGCATTCGCGGAAGATCACATTGCGAAACAGGAAGGGAATGTTGCGTCCAGCTTTATTGCAATTGATGGCGACCAGACGCGCAAACGCCGCGGCTGCCACGCCCTGGCTGTGGGCTTCGGTGCGCATCATATCGTCGACGGCACAATAGCGCTGGACAAACGCCTTGCGTACCTCGGCGTCCTGGATGACGTCGTCCAGCTTGGCGGCGGCACGGCCAGGCAAAGCTGCGGCGGACATCCGGCGTACGATTTCGACCAGGTCGTAATCGCCTGAGACCCTGTTCTTCTCCATCTCGTCGTCATAGGGACGGCGCGGGGAGTGTCCGCTGCGTGCCAACGCGATGAGCTGCTTCGACAGCGCACGCATGGCGGTTTGACCTTCCGGTTTCGCCCAGACCCGGTCCGCGACGATCTGTGGATATCCGCAGACGGCGACAAATCGCCGCGCCAGCGCGGCCTCGTAGTAAGCCGAGAAGACACCCTGGATCCAGGCCGCCGTCGGCATCGCGTCGACGCCATGGTCACTGGCGACAGGGAAATACTTGCCAATATAGAAGCAGAGCAGTTCGCCCGCCCTGGTAAGGGATACATGATCGGCCCAGAACGGCGCCATGTTGCGCCTGAAGCCATAGCTGGGCAGTGCGCTGATCGAATTGAGATCGTTCCAGCGACCGTCTATGCTCATGTTCGACGTCGACAATGTTCCATGGCTTAAGCGCTTGGCTTTGCTGGCACCCAGCTGTTCGGCAAACCGGCGCATCATCTCTTCAAGGCCGATCTTAAGGCGCCGCAACGGTTCCAGCTGGGCCACTTCCGTCTCGGACAGAGACGCTGGCATGGGCAACATGGTCGGCAAGTGGGCAATCGCTTGTTTTACCCGCGCTGTGTCCGATGGAATCCGTTCCCGGTTTTCTGGCCGAACATGAAACATATGCGCGCGCATGAAATTGGCAGGTCGCCAGGCGAACTGGCGAATTCCCAGTCCCGCCACTGAGCGCATTGGGTCGCACAGGTGTTCGTCTGTCCTGACCACGGCCGTCATTCTTACTGCGCCATACGGCAGGGCATAGTGAAGCACTTCCCCCCAAATTGCTTCCACCAGCACTTCGGCCACGCCGGCCCGTCCGTTCCTGCGGTGTTCAGCCGCGTCTTCATCGGAGTAGCCGGACAGCAAGTTGATGCCGATGCCTTTCACCAGCCAATCGCCGCTCCAGGCGCAGCGCGCCCCTCCGCCGTTGTATTGGATGCTATCGCCGCCATAGCATTCCGCGTAAAACGTCTTGGTTGCCCCGTCGAGCGCGGTATGTGCCTTATCAACAGGTATGTGCCAGGCAAACTCATCGAGCAAGGCTTGTTCGCCGGCTTCGAACGGCAGGCGGCGATTCGACCATACCACCTGCGCCACAGGAATTCTCACCATCGGAAACGATAATCCCCACGGCCATTTCGCGTAATGGACTGGATTTTCCGATGGGTTAAACGGGGCAACCGAGTTAATCATGCTTAGCCTTTTAAATTCGAGCGGACCGCCGGCGGAACCATTCTTCAGATTAATGAATTTTTGATTCTAACAGGCTGTTGAAATATTTTGTTCGCCGGAATGGCTTTTTTTGATATCGATAACTTACTCTTGCCAAATCGATGTTACAATCCGCGCCTGACATCATCCCATTCACCGTGCTGCTCGACCATCGTGGATGCCGGCATCCTCGTTCGGGACGGAGTTGAGCGCACGTCATTGAAAGCGTGGGATCGCAATGAGGAAGAATGGAAGGGAGGCTGTGCAGCGCCGGCAATTCAAGGTTGAGATGGGCTTGCAGGCGCGCGCGCCGTCAAGACATTCAGCGAGATAGCTGGTCAGCATGGTTTATCACCACCGTCCTGGGGCACGGGAGCGGTAATTACAGACTAACCCGCCCCGGCCGTGAACCGGCCAGGGGATACGGCTGAAAATCGGACAGGAAATGTCTTGACGGATGGGGTATTCACCCATTGCTTGTCGGTCGCCGGGCAGTACGATTATATGTACCACTCAATATGAAACGCAAATTAATTGCCGCATTCGTTATTGCCGCCGCAATCGGCACATTTATATTCCTCAAATATGGCGTTTCAACACCGGCACGGACGGTCGAATTGGCTGCCGTCGAGCGCAAGGAGATCCGTCCATCGATTCTGGCATCCGGCAATTTGGTCTTCCGCCAGGAAGTACAGCTGTCGAGCGAGGTGATCGGCAAAGTGACCGAAGTGTTGGTCAAGGAAGGCGACAAGATCGAGCAAGGACAGGTGCTGCTGCGCCTCAATCCCAGCAGTTACCGGGCCGAGGTGGAACAGCAGGAAGCCAATCGCCGCAGTGCGCTTGTGGCGATCGAGCGCGCCGAGATCAATACGGCCAATCAGCAGCGTAATCTCCAGCGCAGTCAGCGCCTGCTTCAAGACAAGTTCATCAACGTCAGCGCCTACGACGAAGCCGTTCATCAGATGGACTTGGCTAAACTGGATCTGCGTGCCAGCCGCGAGAGCTTGCAGCAAGCCGTAGCATTGTTGACACAGGCGCGTGAGCGGCTGGCCAAGACGGAGGTGCGCTCGCCGATCAGCGGCACGGTCACGGCGGTGCAGATCAAGGTCGGGGAAACTGCGATCGCCAGCGTGACGGGCATCGCCGGTTCGAGCCTGATGACAATCGCAAACATGCAAAGCATGATGGCTGAAGTCAATGTCGACGAAGCCAATGTGGGACAGGTGGTCAAAGGCCTGAAGGCGCAGGTGTTCCCTGCCATGCTGGCCGGGAAAGCGCTCAGTGCAACGGTGGAGTCGGTTTCGCTCACGCCCAAGGTCAGCACCCAGGGGCGCAACTATATCGCCAAGCTTCGCTTGGAGGGCGATTCCGCAACGCTGCGTACCGGCATGACCTGTAGAGCCGAAATTGTCGCCGGCGGCAGCGGCGCGAAACTGGCGTTGCCGATCCAGGCGATCATGACCGCCGAAGCCACCGACAGCAGTGTGTCAAAGAATAGCAAGTACGTGTTCGTTGTGCTCGATGGCGTGGTTCGTAAGAGAATGGTCGAAGCCGGCCTGGCCGATGATGCGAATCAGGAGATTCTGAAAGGCTTGTCGCAGGGCGATCAAGTCGTCGTGGGTTCCGCTCGTGTGCTGCACGAATTGCGCGACGGCGAAATGGTGACGCCGGTGAAAGCCGGCGCTGTGGCCGCCAAACCGGCCGACAAGGGGGCGATATGATCACCCTGTCCGGAATACAGAAAACGTATGTGATGGGGAATCAGACGGTCCATGCCCTGCGGGGAATCGACCTGCACATCGGTCGAAATGAATTTGTTGCCTTCATTGGTTCCTCGGGGTCGGGTAAATCGACAATGATGAACATTGTCGGCTGTCTCGACCGCCCCAGTGCTGGAACTTATCAGCTCAACCAGCGCGACGTGGCAACCATGGACGGCGACGAGCTGGCAAAGGTTCGCAACGCGGAAATCGGATTCATCTTTCAAAGCTTTCATCTGTTGCCGCGCGCTACGGCGCTCGAGAACGTCATGCAGCCGCTCGTCTATCGGGGTATTCCACCTGGCGAGCGCCAGCGTATGGCAAGCGATGCGCTGGCACATGTTGGGCTGGGAGAGCGTATCCACCATCGGCCCAATGAATTATCGGGTGGCCAACGCCAGCGGGTGGCGATCGCCCGTGCCCTGGTCGGCAAACCGGCGATCCTGCTGGCCGACGAGCCGACAGGCAATCTCGATTCGAGCACCAGCCGCGACATCATGGACTTGATCAGAGAGCTGCACAGCAATGGGCAGACTGTCGTGATGGTCACGCACGAACCGGAAATTGCCGAGCAATGCCACCGTATCATCCGCTTGCACGATGGCAGCATACAAAGCGACGTGCGTACGGAACACGCGGGCTGACCATGTATTTTTTGATTGAAAGCCTGCGCTCGGCGCTGGCATCCATCCGCGCCCATGCGCTGCGTAGTTTTCTCACCTCGCTCGGGATCATCATCGGCGTCGCGTCAGTGATCACCGTGATTTCCCTCATCCAGGGATTGTCGCAAAGCGTGGCCAAGCAGTTTGAAGGGCTGGGCGGCAATTCGCTGACGATTAGCGCGCGTAACGATTTCAAGGACTTCTTGCGCGGCAAGGTCAACGCACTTCGCTTCGAGGATATCGAACACCTGCGCACGCACATCCCACTGATTCGCGACGTGAGCCCGAGCTTCACGCTGCCCGCTTCGGAAGTGCGTTTTGGCAGCTCGACAACCACCTCACGGGTCATCGCGACCACGCCGACTTACCAAACTGTGCAGCAGCGCTATGCGCGCTGGGGCCGTTTTCATGCGGACACCGATGAAGCAGGCGCACGGCGCGTCGTCGTGATCGGCGAGAAGCTGATTGAAACCTTGAATTTGCCGGAAAATCCCTTGGGGCAGTTCATCTCATTCAACAATGAATGGTTCAAGATCATTGGCGTGATGGAAAAACGCGGCGAATTGCTCGGGGCATCGCAAGATGATTTTTTGATTATCCCTTTCCAGACGGGGCGCAGCATCGTCGGCAACAACGAGCGCATCAGGACCATGACCTTCAGCGTGTCCGTCAAGGACATCAATCGCATGGACGAGGTCAAGCGCCGCGTCTCCAGCGTGCTGCGCACCGCGCACCGGTTGGCACCCACGGCACCCGACGATTTCGACATCGCGAGCTCCGATCAACTGGCCAAGAGCTTCAATCAAATCACCTTGACGGTGACCCTGGTCATGGGTGGAATCGTCGGTATTGCGTTGCTGGTCGGTGGGATCGGCATCATGAACATCATGCTGGTATCGGTCACCGAGCGGACCCGTGAGATCGGCATCTGCAAAGCGATCGGTGCGCGCAGCCGCGACATCATGATGCAGTTCCTGATCGAGGCAGTGACCTTGTCGGTACTCGGTGGTGCAATCGGTCTGGTGCTCGGCTATGGACTGGGTTTCGGGATCGCAAAGTTGATTCCGGACTTTCCGGACGCCGTCGTGCCGTGGTGGGCGGTGTTGCTGGCTTTCCTGTTTTCGGCCAGCGTCGGCATTGTGTTCGGCGTGATTCCGGCATCCAAGGCATCCAGGCTGGACCCGATCGAGGCGCTGCGTTACGAGTGACCGGGATGCGCGCATCGAATTGCGTACCGGGGGCCCCCGGTTTCAGGCCGGGCAGGATGCCAGATTCAGTTCCGAGCGAATGCAATCGAGAACGGCCTGCTGCCGCGGGTGAATGTAAAAATGGCCGCCCTCGAACCACACGACGCGAACATCGCCTGTCGTTTCTTTACGCCAGCCTTCCACACCTTCGCCTTCGGCGTTTTCGTCATCTCTTCCCATCATGACGGTCAACGGCAAACGCAGCAGCGGCGCTGCATGATAAGCGTAGGTGCCCGCCATCGCGAAATCGGCACGGATCATCGGTAACAGCAAGGCCATCAATTCGCGATGTTCCAGCACGGCGGGCGGTGTACCGTTCAGATTTTTCAATTCTTCGATCAGCGCCTCATCGTCGAGCAGATGCCAGGTTCGCGGCGTCCGGTGTTGAGGTGCACTGGCCCCGGAAACCATTAATCGCTGCGGCATCGGCAATCCATGTTGCTGCAGATAGCGCGTCACTTCAAAGGCCAGCAAGGCCCCGAGACTGTGTCCGAAAAAATGAAAAGGTTTGCTGCCTTGGCGCGAAATCAATTCCGCCACCGTTGCGGCGACCCCGCCAAGCGAGGTGCAGGGCGCCTCGCCGAACCGCATGCCGCGGCCCGGCAATTCCACGGCGACGACTTCGGCCTCGGGGCCAAGTTCATGCTGCCAGCTGTTGTAATTGGCGGCTGAACCACCAGCATAGCTGAAACAGTAGAGGCGGACGTCGCCAGGTGGGCCTGGCCGGCGGACCAGCCATGGGCTAGATTGCAGTGTCATATTTTAGTTCCATGATATGTGTTCAATTGCACTTGCTGATTGCGACCGGGGCGCAGTATATCAGTCGTTGCCGGGTATAAAACAGGGGCCGCGGACATATCGCTGACGCGGCCGCCACCCTGACGCTGGAGCGCTCCAGCGTCAGGGTGACCGATACTTCGGACAGACTTGTCTCCATCGATTTATGGTTCTCCGGCAGAGGGAAGTGAACGATCGCTTGGTGGCGCTTGCAAAGCATCGGAGATCGCTTTCCCGAGTTTCTCGACATATGGTTGCTGCATCATGGACAAGTGCGTTCCACCGATCTCGGTTACCGCCAACCATCCACCCGCAAGCTGACTCCAGCCAAGTGCCGGATCGGCTCTGCCGTCCGCCGCGGCCGTGAACAGCCTGAGCGGCACAGCGAGCGCGGGAGAAACATACGATTGCGCTGCCTGGTGAAGCGCAAGAAGCACCGCCATGTAACGGTTCATGGCTTGCCGATCGACTTCCGCAGGTATCAGGCCGGCGGCTCGGAGCACTTCAAGCATTGCCTCCGTGTCGTTGGTGCCCGCCAGCTTATCCAACTCGGCGCAGACGTGCTCCGGGGCGTCGCGTTTCAGCCATCTCAATACGGTGTCCGGATCGTTTGGATCGAACCTGTTTTCAGGTGCTGAATCGTCGCGGCGGGACGTATCGAACAATCCGAGGAATTCGATCCTTTCGCCGGCGGCAATCAGTTGCGCCGCCATCTCGTAGGCGATCGTTCCACCGAGCGACCAGCCGGCCAGGCGATATGGGCCTGCCGCTTGAACGATGCGAATCTTTTCGATGTAGAGACGCGCCATTTCCTCGATGGTGGCAAGCGGCGTTTCGCCGATCTTGAAGCCTTTTGCTGCCAGAGCATAAATGGGAATGTCATCGTTCACCCACGGCGCCAGGTCATTGGCATACCCTACTTCACCATATCCAGGGTGAATCAGGAACAGCGGAGCGCGCTTCCCTTGGGGGCGTACAGGCACCAAGGTGGAGTCGCTGCGCTTGACCGCCGGATCGATGATCGCTGTCGCGAACCGGGACAGGGTCGGATAGATGAACAGGTCGCGCAAAGTCAGTTCGATGCCCAACTCGTGCTGCACCCGTATGGCAATTTGCAGCGCCAATAGCGAATGCCCACCCAGTTCGAAGAAGTTGTCGTGGCGGCCGACCCGGTCGAGCTTGAGCAAATCCTGCCAGATGGCGGCGATGGCGGTTTCGAGTGCGCCCTGCGGTGCTTCGTAGCCGCGGCTTGCCACGGACGACTGGTCCGGCGCCGGCAGGG
>CAMLFK010000219.1 GCA_946479255.1 uncultured Oxalobacteraceae bacterium | reverse complement strand
GCTTACCTGAGCTAAAGCATCACTCTTGAAATGGAATGTTACCGAGCTTTGGGTTCCGCCGACTGTGTAAACAGACGATTTTGAATGCATCTGCGTAGGCTTACCCAGCACAGCATGCACTCGGGCCATGGGCTGCCCAATCTCCAGGCCCGAAGGCAACTCAAAGGACTTTGATCTGGTCGATAATGCTGCCGTCAACATTGTTCCATCTGGGTCGACGTAATACTTTGCACTGAAGTTTGGGAAATCGACCGCATGGAGTTTAATCATCGTACCGTCTCCTTGGGGGGCTTCAGCTAGCGATACAGAGGCGCTAACAGGCCTCATTTTTCTGACCATATCCCAACATGGTTCAATGTGGGCAAATAGACGAGACGCCATTTTGCTGTCACGTTCTTCAGCATGTGCGGAGGCTGAAGCCGCACCAAATGCAACCGCGATGGCTAAGGCGCCGGTCTCAAATTTTGTTAACGATCGCATTGGAAGATCGTCTCATCTGTTTCCGCCGATGTATGTCTGGTTTTGGCCGAACTCGGCCGCTCGAGAAAGCATAGCACCTTGCTCTCAGCGAGTGACCTTGGATTAGCGAAAGAATTGATGAACTGCTAACTATTCAGTTTCGTGTGATCATCTTCCGCGCCTTACCTGCTCTTTGTTGCGTGCGAAGGCTATGCTCGGCGATTTGATTGCTGGGTTCAGTGGTCCCGGCGTTCAATCGCACCAGGAGCAGTTGGTAGCATGAGTTCACGCATTCACCCGCAAGCCCGTACCACCCGGAAAATTCGATAGGCGATCAAGGATTCCGGCCTCTCTTCCAGGGAAGCGCCAAGGTCTTCAACATCACGGGCGCAACGGCAAAAAAGTGGCTCGGCCGAGACGATGTGCACGACCGCTCCCATCATTCGCATACGCTGCATACGACCTTGAACCCACCGCAGGAAGGCATCGTCCTGGCACTGCGCCAGTCGCTCTTCCTGCCGCTCGATGACCTGCTGTTCATCACAAACAATACTTCAATGCCGATGTGTGCCGCTCCGGCCTCGCTCGCCTGCTCGAGCGCGAAAGCATGGCGCGCCTGGAGGATGTGATTCCGAAGGCCGAGGGCGAAGCGGTTCGACCCAAAAAGACCTTCAAGGACTACGAGCCGGGCTCCATCCACATCGACATCAAGTTTCCGTCACAGATGCCGGACGAGACCTTGGGAACGGCGCAGCTGGTCGATGATGCTATGGGCCCGTTACTGTGATCTCGAATTGAGCGAGAAGCCTGGCGCGCTGCCGCTAGAGCGCTATCCCTAGCAGTTCCTCGCCCAGCACGCAGGCGTCGCTGCCAAGGTCGAACGGAATCACCTCAAGATACAGTTTGTCGCCAAGCCGGAATGGAGGAAGCGGCTCCGCAAAACCGGTCCACTTTGGAAAGATCAGGGCCAGCCTGCCCTCGCCACCCAGGTATTTGTGGCCGTATGCGAACAGCTGGTACATATCGGACTGCGCGATGCCAGCCTTGGGATCCTCACTGCCATCGGTATAAGCGTTGCGGCGGTCGATCAGCTTCCACTTGGTGTCCAGCACGGCCAGCCATTTTCCGGCCCTGGACAGAATCAGGTCGGGTTTGAGCTGGAAGGCTTGGGGCGCGTCCGCCAGGTAGCGGGTACGGACCTGGGTGTGCACGGTGATCCGCAGCGGGGCCAGACGCCGCTCAAGCACCTTCGCGACGTATTTTTCGAACAGCTTTTCCATCGGGAACAGGAAGGAGACGCCGGCATGCTGGTCGCGCAGAGAGAAAGGACATTGCCGGTTGAGGATGAGCCGAATCCAGGGCAGCACCGGCTGGTAATGGACCATATCACGTCCCGTGCGCCAGGCAGCGAAATCGGCCTGGTGGTTTACCGACGCGGACACTGCGCCGAAACTGTGGCGCAGCTCGCGCGCAAGACGCTGGTTGTTCGGGGTCTTGCTGGTGCGTGCGACCTTGAGCAGGGCGGCGTGGAGCAGGCGGTTTTCGGCGCGATTCTCGGAAAACAAATCGTATTCGATCGGGAACAGATGCTGGCGGCCAGGCGGCATCTGCATCTGACGGGCCACGCGCAGGCGCCCGCGCAGGAAGCGCTCCTCTTCCTCAACGCGCTCGTAGTCGCGCCGGATTCCGCGCCGCGCCAGGGCGGTCACATGATCAAGGAAGACCGACATCAAGGCTTCGGTCAGGGGAGCGTCACGTAGCCGCAGCTGCGTCTGCGTCGTTTCGAGGTGATGCAGGTTCTCAACGGCGCCGAGCATTTTCCAGAGCATATCGCGGGTGCTGCCCAGGTCCTGCGCGCCCTCCGACGTCTTGGGCAAGATTTCGACCTGGGTCCCGTCCGGCGCGCCGATCACGCCGACGAAATTCTTCACGCGCAGTGCCTTGCCTCCTGCGTGACGCGCGATGTCGATGAAACGGTCTTCCTTCGCGCCGGAAAAGGCCAGTCTCTCGAAGAACTCCCAAGCTGCCGGGCTGGCGATGCCACACACGTCCATCGAATCGTCTTCGCGCGCACCCTGCACCATCAAGCCGAATTCACGCAGGCAGGCTTCAGCCATCGGCATCGTCCGCCGCGGCCGGCGCTGTCTCCGGCTCCGGGTCTGCAGCAGCTTGTTCGTAGATTGCCTGGTAGGTCGCTGCCTTGTCGAGCCGATCGAGCCTTCTCCTCCAGGTCTTGCCAGTGGGTGCGAAGCCCAGCGCCGTGGTGGACTGGGATTCGTAGATGCGCGACTTGCCGAGGATCTTGTCGATCTTTTCCCAATCCTCGAAGAAATACTCTTCCAGCAAGGGAAGAACGTTGTTCTTGAAGATGAGCGCCAGATCGCCCAGCGTGGAACGCGCAGTGAGGCCCATGAAAAAGGAATGGCCAATGGTGTGTTCGCGGTCGTACAGGTGCTCGATGCGCAAGTTGATGGCCCTGAGCATGAGCTTGATCTTCACACCTTGCACATCGTCCTGCTTCAGCACGTCTGGATCGGGCATCATCTCGATGAAGTCGAAGCGCCGCCGCAGCGCCGTGTCGACGACGGCCAGCGACCGGTCGGCAGTGTTCATCGTGCCGATGAGGTAGAGGTTGGACGGCACGCTGAAGCGATCGCCTGAATACGGCAGCTGGACCTCGGCGGTCTCGAACCGGCCGGCGCGCTTGGCCGGTTCGATTAGCGTGATCAGTTCACCGAACACGCGCGACATATTGCCGCGGTTGATTTCGTCGATGATCAGCACGTAGCGCTTGCCGTTCGGTGCTAGGGTATCGTCGCCGAGCACCCGGCGTTTGATCTGCTCGAATTCCGTCAACTCGACCGGCGACAGGTTTTCCTGCGGTGCCGATGTCAGCTCCTGGCGGGCGTCGTCCCTGAACTGCAGCAGGCGCTTGAGCGCGCCCCAGTATACCGTCGAGTTGGCGCCGCCGATAACCTCGGTGATGGCATTCACCGTAGACTTAAGGGCGAGCGCGGCCTGGGTTGGATATGCCTCATACAGGGCTTTCAGTCGATTCCTAGTCACGCCATACACCGCAGTGCGCCCTGCATGCGTCACCCGCAGCGTGTCTGCATCGTTGATCGACTGAACTAGCAGTTCTCCACCCGATGCACTCTGGAGCCGGTACGGCAGCTCGCTTCCGACCTTTTCCAAGAACGCCTCAAAGACATCATCGAAGTCTGGCTCGGCCTGCCGCTCTAGCGGCACCGGCGGACGGTACATGGCAGAGATGGCCATCTTCTTGAAGACGCCGTCACGCACGCTGTAGCTCAGTTGGCCCTTGAGGGTATCGGCACGGATGCCCTCGATGAAGTCCTCGTAGCTGAAGCTTTGGTGAAAGGTGACGAAGGCGATCCGTCCTTCCCGGCGCAAGGCGTCGAAACGCTTCTTCTGGGCCGCGTAGTCGCCGTCCGGCTCGGCCGTATCCTCAATGATGCGCAGCGCTTCGCTCACCGTGCGGTAGGTCTTGCCAGTGCCGGGAGGACCGTAGAGAATGCGGTTCAGGGCTTGGGCGGGCGCTTCCTCGTCCTGCGATACAGGCGCATCGCCCTCGTCGTCCGGACCGGCGTCTTCATCCTCGTCGGCCGACTCCGGATAGTCCGCCGGCCGCAATCCATCGCCTTCAAGCTTAGTGTATCCCCGGTCGGTGAGTTCGTAGCCGTCGAGCCATTCCTTCACCTCTTGCAGGATCGGTGCCTGGTCAAAAAGCAGCCTCGCCTCGGCATCGCTTCGCCGCGCGCTCGGGTTGACGAACAGCGATACGGGGCCCTTGCCACGATGCAGCCGTATATAGAACACCGGCTTGCCTTTGGTAAGATTTTTTGCTTTGCCGCCGATACGGATATCGGTGTACTTGAAAGCTTCTCCACCGGTAGTCCAGTGATCAGCGGCCGGATAGCGCTTTCGTAACTCAGCGATGACGAGGCCGACCCACTCACGTTGTGCCTCAGGCATACGCTCGAGGAAAAGCCGTGCATCCTTGTTCAGATAATCGTCCAGCATAGTCCACCCCGCTCGAATTAATTACTCTTTTGCAAGTATGCCCCGGGGCCTGGCTATTTGTCCATGTAAGCTCATCGATATGAGCGCCAAGTGGGCACATTTACGCTACACTGACCCTCTCCATTCGGTGCAACCGCCCGATGCTCGCTGTCCTTGCCTCAATGTCAGATTTTCCCTGAAGACCCTCGTCCTGACGCTTGACCGGCTCGGCACTTTCGTGTTCGCGCTGAGCGGCGCGGTGACCGGCGTGCGGCGTAGGCTCGAGCTGTTCGGTGTGCTACTGCTGTCCTTTGTCGCGGCTAATTCAGGCGTTGTAGCCCCGTCAGATTTGACGCCCGTTGATTTCGCCGGCCTCGCCTTCAACGAAGTGCTCGAACGAGCGGGTGAACTGCGAAAACCACTGCACGTTGATCGACATTTGGGTTTTCCTTTTATTCAGTGCTCCAGCTTGGGGTGAATCGCCACGAGTTCCGTCGACACATCTGAGCTGCAAGTGCATACCGCAGCTCACCATCTAAAACCCTGTGAAATAACGGATCACGCGCTGCATAGCACGAGCACAATCGCAACAGCATAAGGCGATCACGGAGCGTTTGGATCCTGCTGCTGGTCCCGAATGGCGGGGAAGTGGTTTATCAGTCGCAGTGACAGGTAGCGTATTGCGCTACCGGCGGCGCACGTCAAGGCTACCGGCAATGCCGGATTCCACTCGCGCATAGTCTCGTTGCACACTGGCTTCTCACTATTGAGGAGCGTCCATGTTGCCTACCATTTTTGCCGTATTCGCCGCCTGCTTTGTCCTCGAACGCCTGATTCCCGGCTGGGCGCTTCCCCATGTGAAGACCTGGCCGAAGCGGGTGCTGCTGATCAACGGCGCCCAGCTGGTCATCGTGGTCCTGGCCGGATTTACCTGGGAGCGCTGGCTGTCCTCGGTGTCCTTGTTCCGCCTGTCCGATCACATGGGGCCGGTTGCCGGCGGCATTGTCGCCTATGTGATCGCCACCTTTGTCTTTTATTGGTGGCACCGGGCCCGGCACGAAAACGACTGGCTGTGGCGCATCTTCCACCAGATCCACCACAGCCCGCAGCGCATCGAAGTCATCACCTCGTTTTATAAGCACCCCGGCGAAATGCTGGTGAATTCGATCATCGGCAGCCTGCTGGTGTACACCTTGCTGGGTCTGTCGCCGGAGGCCGGCGCCGTCTATACCTTGTGCACTGCGCTGGGCGAATTCTTTTATCACACCAGCGTGCGCACGCCGCGCTGGATTGGCTACATCTTCCAGCGTCCGGAAATGCACCGCATTCACCACCAGTACGGCCGTCACCGCAACAACTACGGCGATCTGCCAATCTGGGACATGATGTTCGGTACCTTCGACAATCCCCCGCGTTTCGAGGCGACTTGCGGTTTTGACGCCGACAAGGAAGAACGCCTGGTCGATATGCTGGTTTATAAGGATGTGCACGACGCCTGACATGCTAATCTGTCAAACCAAACCTGGTCAATCTCAGCCAGAAGCGGACCTCAATGAGAATTTCCTTTGCCTTGCTCTTTGCCGGTCTTATCGCTAGCAACCACGCCTTCGCCCACAAAGATCGTATTTTTCCGATCGATGAAGATGGAAAGTTAGCCGATTTTCCGGCTCAGTTCGGCCCCGCCAGTTTGAAAGTCAGCTTTTCCGTGCCAAAGAGTGACTTGCCCATCGCCGCAGTTGTTTTGGGATTGGGAAGAAAGAGGATCGACCTGCCGGCATGCATCACGCGCCTCCTCAAATCCACGAGCATCAGCCAAGTGATGGCCTCGGGTTCCTGGTATCACGAGGAGAGGCGCCTGCCTTATTACCTGAGTTTCACCTTCTTCGATCCCGGCTATTCGATCTCGAAGTGGGCCAATCCAGGCCTTAAGCTGCTCTTCAATATGCGCACGGGTGAGTTAATCGATACCTCGGCCATCACCGTGGGAGAGAAGGGCCGAAGTATCAAATACACGAAAGTTGAGCTCGCTCCCGGATGTGCACCCGCCATGTCCGAACGCTGAACGGAACGCATCACGGTTGGCTGGCGTCCGCTTTTTTGAGCTCGTCCACGGCATGCAGGTACTGGCGCGATTGTTCAATCCGCTTCGTATAGCGAATCGGGCGCCGCGCCTTCATCGGGATCGCGTAATTCGACAGGCCGCCGCGCATGCCGCAATAATGCTTGCAGGTCGCGACGCCATCCGGCGTCAGGCGGTCCGTCAAGGTCAGGGCATCCTTGGTACGGACAATTTTCAAGGTGCAGGTGGGCGCGTCCCTGTACGGCTTTTCCAGAGCGCGGTAGATAAACGCCCCGTTCTCGTAACGGGCCATGCCGTACACGCCGCACGAGTGGCCGTTATAGAACTGCAGCGATGCGCGCACATAAATGCGGCGCTCGTCATAGCGTGTGATCTCGACGATGTCTTCGGATTGGTAGGGCGTGTCCGCTTCCATCGGCGCCTTGCCGGGCGTGATGATCCCGTTCTTGAAGCGATGCTTGTACACCCCTTCAATATGTTTGATTGCATCGGTCGCGGGGAGCTCCGACGCGGTGACGCTGAAAGCGTATGTCAGCAGAAGCAAGAAGAGTCGCACTGTAGCCTCGCGAGAGTTGAGTGATGCGGGTCTATACTACCCTGTATCTCTACAACTTTTTGACTGCATGTACGCGATATTCTTTCGATGGCGGGTTACGGCTGGAATGGAAGTGGCCTTTGCCGAGGCCTGGGCTGAACTGACTGCAATCATCCGTGACGAATGCGGTGGCCTTGGGTCACGCTTGCATCGGACCAGCGATGGCCAATACTTCGCTTACGCACAATGGCCCTCGGAACAGGCGTGGAAACAGCAACGCAAGGCAACGGAACGGATGGTTGCCCTGCGTACGCGCATAAATGAGTGCGCCGAGCTCATCGACAGTCCAGTTCATGGGCAAGTTGTAGCGGATTTGCTGGTGCCGTAGTGTGCGTGGCCGCAGCCGGTAGCCAAGAACCGTGTTACAAAGTGTTCCCGGCCTATCGGTTCAGCCTTCGCTGGCCGATAATGAAGCATACCCCTTCGCGAGGTCCATCATGCTTATCCGCCACGCCGCCTTCAGTATTGCCCTGCTGAGCTCCATAAGCTGTATTGCGCAGGAAAGGCCTCCGCGCATCGGTGAAACACCCAAGGAGATCAATCGTCCGAAGCCCGTTAAAGCCAAAGTTAAAGCCGAGGCCGAGGCAGAGACCAAACAGGAGCCGAAACAGCCGGTCAAACGCCGCGCGGTTCCGCTGGTGATCGATAGCATGCCGGGTCCGACCCCGCCCGCCGCCTACGGCCCGGTCCTGACGCCGCAAACCACCACCCCGGTACCACCGTCGATCACGCCGGCGCCGAGCACCGCGCCGGCCATCATCAACCGCTGCGACAGCGGCGGCTGCACCGACACCAACGGCGTGCGCTACAACGGCGGGGTCGGCACCACCTTGCTGGGGCCGCAGGGCAGGGTATGCCACAACAATGGCATCACCGTGCAGTGCTAAGGCGGGTCCGCGCGTGTACAATCCTTGAGTTGACGTTAACGTAAACGTAAGCATGTAAACGCGAAGCAAACTCCACAAGGGAAAGCCATGCAAATCCAAAACAATGTATTCATCATCACCGGCGGCGCCTCCGGTCTCGGCGCGGCAAGCGCGCGCATGCTGGCCGAGGCGGGCGCTAAGGTGTTGCTGGCCGACGTGCAGGTCGACGCCGGCCACGCGCTCGCGGCCGAGCTTAATGGCCAGTTCATCAAATGCGACGTGACCCAGGAAGCCGACGCTAAAACCGTGGTCGCGGCCGCCGTCGCCCTGGGCAGCTTGCGCGGCCTGATCAACTGCGCCGGGGTGGCGCCGGCCGTCAAGACCGTCGGACGCGACGGCCCGCACCCGCTGGAAATTTTTCAGCGCACCGTCAACATCAACCTGGTCGGCACTTTCAACATGGCACGCCTGGCGGCTGAGGCCATGGGCCAGAACGAGCCGGCGGACTCGGGCGAGCGCGGCGTCATCATCAATACCGCTTCGGTGGCGGCCTACGACGGCCAGATCGG
>CAMLFK010000218.1 GCA_946479255.1 uncultured Oxalobacteraceae bacterium | reverse complement strand
AGCTTGCGAAGGCGCGGTGTAATATTCAGCTGGTCTGACATCGAAAAAACCGGGCTTCGGCCCGGTTTTTTTACGTCTGTACGATCTGAAACGCCAGTCTCAGACGATCTTGTGGCGATCGGCGATCATCGCTTCATAGGTCAGGTTTTGCACCAGCGAAAAGAACTCCGGCGCCAGGTCGACAAACTGAAGGCCGTAGGTGAACACATCCAGCTGGTCGCGCTCGCTTTTCAGCTGGCTGACATTACGGATGCGTGCCTGGGTGGTGACGATGACCTGGCGGTCGCCGGGCGGGGCAATCAGGGTGAACTGCAGGTTGACGAACTCATCGTCGAGCGGCAGCTTGCGCCCGGACTCGATCAGCGCCCCGGTCACGCTGAGGTTGACCAGGAAAACATTGGCCGGCGGCGCGCCGCTGTGCCCGCCACTGATCTGCGCCGGAATGTCGACCTTCACGCGCATGGCGGCGCGCAGGCTGGTGCCCTGGATCGTATCGGGGAAAGTCAGGTGGACGTAGTTGAGCGGACGAGGGAATATCCGCTGCACGCTGCAAGCGAAGGAACACACGTTCACGCCGGAGAAAACGCGAATGGTCAGCTTCTCGCCCTCAGCCAAGGGAATGGGCGAACCGTTATCCATCGGCATTTTGACGATCAGATAATCGTCCTTGACGTAGCCGATCAAGGCCGAGAAGTGCTGCACCGGCTTCATGCCGCGGTGAGTGATGAACTGCAGGCGCCCGCCGACCTGCAGGTGCATGGCTTCGAATGCAATATCCTGGCCTCGTCCGGGCATTTGTGCTGCTGCTGTCATGAAACTTGTCCCCATCCGCCATGCATGGCATTTTTGGGGAGAGTATGCCAGTTTGTGCAGTAGATGGCTTTAAGTAATTATTTTGCTAAGGAAATCTGGTCGTGAAAGCATGGGCTTTATGCAGCGCTCCAGTCGCCAGACTTGCCGCCATGCTTTTCCAGCACCCGCACATTCCCCATCACCATGCCGCGGTCGGCCGCCTTGCACATATCGTAGATGGTGAGGAGGCCAATCTGCACCGCCGTCAGCGCTTCCATTTCCACCCCTGTCTTGCCGTAGGTTTCGACCTGGGCGCGGCAATGCACGCTGCTGCTTGCCGCATCGACTTCGAAATCGACCGCCACTTTGGTGATGGCCAGCGGATGGCAGAGCGGAATCAGGTCGCTGGTGCGCTTGGTCGCCATGATGGCGGCGATGCGCGCGATGCCGAGCACATCGCCCTTTTTGGCATTGCCCGCCGTGATCAGCGCCAGGGTTTCAGGCTTCATGCGGATGCTGCCAGCGGCCACCGCGATCCGGTGGGTTTCGTTCTTGGCGCCGACGTCGACCATATGGGCCTGGCCGGCGCTGTCGAAGTGGGTGAGGGGGCCGGTGCCGGCTTGGGTGTCGGAGGTCATCAATAAAGGCTCAGGTAACAAAATGTGTCAGCCGCGTCCCAGGCTGCGTCAAGCGCGCGGATGCGGGTATCATATCACTCGTGAAAACCAATTCCGCCACCGTCACGAAGAGCTTGCCGCCAGCCGGCAAGCGCGGGGCCGCGCTTGCCGTGCGGCGTATTGCATTAGTCACCGCGCTGGCGTGCGCGGTCTCGGCCGGCTTCGCCCAGACAGGCCCGGCCACGACCGGTTTGCCGATCCTGGGCGATACCGCGCGCGGCGACCTGTCGCCCGTCATGGAACGCAAGCTGGGCGAGGAAATCATGCGCGACATCCGCCGCAATGTCGATTTCCTCGACGACGATCCCATCCTCGAATACCTGAACGGTTTCGGCAGTGCCCTGGTGGCCGCCGCGCCCGGCGCGCGCGGCGAAACCAATGCCGACTATTACTTCTTCGCCGTCCGCGACCCGATGCTCAACGCCTTCGCCTTACCGGGCGGTTTTATCGCCGTGCACTCGGCCTTGCTGCTGGCCGCGCAGACCGAATCGGAACTGGCATCGGTGCTGTCCCACGAGATCGGCCACGTGGCCCAGCGCCATATCGCCCGCATGATCGGCCAGCAAAAGCAGGACGCGCTCATTCCCATTGCGGCCATGGTGCTGGCGGCGCTGGCCGCGCGTGCCAGCGGCGATGCGGCCATGGGCGTGATGATGGGCGGCCAGGGCCTGGCCATCCAGCGCCAGCTGAACTTCAGCCGCGAGGCCGAGCGCGAGGCCGACCGCGTCGGTTTCCAGATCATGGGTGCCGGCGGCTACGATACCTCGGGCATGGTGGCCTTCTTCGGCCGCATGCAGCAGGCCAACCGCATGTACGCCGACCTGGTACCGGCCTGGCTGCAGAGCCACCCGCTCACGTCCGAGCGCATCGCCGACATTCAGTCGCGCATCCGCGAAATGCCCTACCGCCAGCGCGTCGATGGGCTGGAGTTTCACCTGGTGCGGGCGCGTGCCCGCGTGCTGCAGGACGAAAGCAGCAAAGGCCGCATCGAAGCGAAACAGGCATTCGAGGCGCAGCTGACCCAGCAGAGCCGCCAGCAGCAGGCCGGCGCGCAGTATGGCCTGGCCTTCCTGGCGCTCAAAAAAGGCGAGCTGGCCGCCGCCCAGTCCTGGCTGGACAAGGCGCGCGCCACCATGCGTCCGGTGCAAGGCGCCGTGTTCTCGACCGGCCAGGCCGCCTCCGATGGCGCCGCGATCTTTGCCGCCACCGCGCTGGAGATCAAGCTGGCGGCCGGCCAGCCGGCCGCCGTGACCGAGCAAGCCTTGAAGGAAGCCAGGGAAGCGCACGACAAGTTTCCGCTGTCACGCGGCATTGCGCGCCAGTACGCCGACGCGCTGATCGTCAATAAGAAGCTGGATGAGGCGGCGCGCTTCCTGCGCGAGCAGGCGCAGCAGTATCGGGACGAGCCGAAGCTGCATGATTTGCTGGCCAAGACCTATGCGGCGCAGGGCAAGCAGGCTTTGCAGCACATCGCGCTGGCCGAATCGTATGCGCTGGGCGGCAGCTTGCCGGCCGCGCTGGACCAGCTCACCATCGCCCGCAAGGCCGGCGATGCCTCGTTTTACGATATGGCGGTGATCGATGCGCGCGAGCGGGAATTGCAGGCCCGGCATCGGGAGTTCCTGAAAGAGACCAAGCGCAATAACCTCTCGGGCGAGGGCAAGACTTCGTTGAAGATAAACAGCACTTGCCGGCAATCGGAGCATCGGCATAACCCGCAGTTGCGCGAAATGCTTTCGCGTATAGGCGCGGAGCCGGATCACGCTTGCGCCGAGTAGCTTCAGGCCCGCGGCAAGCGCTCAAAATGAAAGCGGCGCGGCACATCATCCGATGCCAGCCGCTCGACTGTCACTTGTTGGCCATGAAAATCGAGGGCCAATGTGCCCTGGCCACCCTCCATCCACGCCATCACTTGTTCGTCCGTAGCGGCATGTCCGTCCAGCTTGAGCGTGGCCAGCAGCTGCGCCATGTCGCGGTCATCGAGCTGGGCCACCTTGTCGCCCGCTTGCACAATCAGCGCGCCAGTCTCCAGCAGGAAGGCTTGCTCGATCGCGGCCAAGGGCTCGCCGGTCTGCAGCACCAGTCCATGCTCGGGATCGGTCCGGGCAACGAAGGGCGTTGCCTCGAGATTCAGGTACACCCGCTGCGGACCGTTCTGGAAATACCAGCAGCCGCGCTCATCCGCGCCATAGTTGCGGTTGATGAAGCCGACCAGCGCCGGCTGGGTCAGGCGGTCGCCCGGCAGATTGAGTTGCTGGGCGCGCTCGTCGCGCATGCGCCAGGCGCCACGGGCATCGAGTGCCAGCCAGCCATAGCAGTTGGGCACATTGGGCCACTTGGCCATGGCCTGTTTTACGATGTCATCCATGCAGGCCAGCTTCGCATAGTTCGTCCGCGCGGGGCGCGCGGCTGCCGTCGAGAAAATGCAGAATCCGCCCCGGCAGCCAGTCCAGGCTGCCGCCCGGCTTGCCGGTGACAAAGCCCACATGGCCGCCTTGGTCCGGGTATTCCAGCAACACATGCGGCGAGGCGCTGTGCGGCAAATGGTGGCCGGGCAAAAACGGGTCGTTGCGGGCGTTCAGCACCAGGGTCGGCACGGTGATGTCGTCCAGCACGTGGCGGGCGCTGGCCCGATTCCAGTAATCATTGGTGTCGCGGTAGCCGTGCAGCGGCGCGGTCACCACGTTATCGAAGGCGTACAGGTCGCGTGCTTGCATGAGGGCGTCGCGGTCGAACAGCCCCGGGAACTGGTCCAGCTTGGCAAGGCTCTTGCGCTTCAGGGTGCGCAGGAACATCTTCGTGTACAGCATGTTGAAGCCGGTTCCGAGCGAGGCGCCGCCGGCGGCCAGGTCGAGCGGCGCCGAAATCGCGCACGCGGCGTCGACGATGCCGGCCTGGTGCTGGAATTCGCCCAGCCAGCGCAGCAGCGCATTGCCGCCCAGCGAGACACCGGCGGCGTACAGGGGCGCGCGCTGGTGCAGGCGCCGCAGGACCCAGTCGATTTCTTGCGCATCGCCCGAATGATAAAAGCGCGGGGCCAGGTTGGCTTCGCCGGAGCATCCGCGAAAATGCGGGATCGCGCCCGACCAGCCGCGCGCCTGCAAGGCCGCCATCAGGGCGCGCGCGTAGTGGCTGTTCGATGAGCCTTCCAGGCCGTGAAACAGCACCAGCAAAGGCTGGCCCGGCTGGCCGTCGGCGAAATCGACGTGGATGAAATCGCCATCGGGGGTTTCCCAGCGCTCGCGCCGGTAGGCGACCGGCGGCTTGGCGATGCACAGCGCCGGGTAGATGGTCTGCAGGTGGCCGCCCGGCAGCCAGGCCGGGGCGCGATAGTGCGGGGAAGCGTTCAAACTGCTTAGTGAAGAATGGCCGACGGGTGGGCGGTGGCCGGCACCGGACCGGGCGCGACCGACACGTGGTGCATCACGATGCGCCAGCCCTGCGGCGTCTTGATATACACATTGGTGGCGATCAGGTGGGCCGGTTCGTCGCCGGACGAGGTGACGCCTTCGACCACCGAGTGCACGGAGCTCATCAAATTGTGCGTTTCATGCAACTGCGACGGACGAATTTGCAGCCCGCCGTTTTCGAACACTTTTTCCCACGATGCCTGGATGGCCGCATGGCCGTGCAAGCGCGGGCCGCCCGGGTGCACGCAAACGATTTCCTCGTCGTCGGCCCACAAGAGCATCAGCGCTTCGATATCGCCGCGGTTGAGGGCGTCGTAGAAGGCGCTTTCGACCTCGGCCGCGCTGCCGTTCAATTGTTTGCGTCGTTTCATGCGGACTCTGGCTGCGCGCCGGGGCGCTTTAGTGGTGGGACAGGACGGTGCCTGGCTTGAGGCGGTACTCGGTGCCGCAGTACGGGCACTTGGCCAGGCCATCGTGCCCGAAGTCGAGAAATACGCGCGGGTGCGAGGACCACAGCGGCATCGCCGGGTTGGGGCAATGGGCCGGCAGGTCCTTCTCGCCGAGTTCTACCGCGCTCGTGTTCGACTGGTTCATCAATTCTCCGTGGTTGCTATGCAAAAGCACGATTTTAGCGGATTCGCGCAGCTTGCCGAAATGATCGGTAAAATAGCCGTCTAACAAATCATGGCCGTGCGCCTCTGTTTCCCATGAAAAACAGCGCTGGCGCTCAACAATCCATCGTGTTTCCTGCCCGCTCGTCGCTTGCCGCTGAATTCCTGCGTCCACTGCTTTGTGGCGGGAACGCCACATGAGCGAGCTAAAGCCACCGCCTGCCGTCGCGCAGCGGCCGCCCGACGAAGACCCGGTCCTGTGGCGCGAGGGATGCAAGGCCGGCATGCCGACTCTGTTCGGCCTGGCGGCCTGGGGTTTGGTGGTCGGCATCGCCATGGTCAAGAGCGGGCTGTCGGTGCCGCAGGCGCTGGGCATGACCTTGCTGGTGTTCTCCGGCACCGCCCAGCTGGCCTCGCTGCCGCTGATCGCCGCCGGCGCACCGGTGTGGGTGGTGTTCGCCACCGCTATCGTGATCAACCTGCGTTTCGTCATTTTCTCAGCCTTGCTGGCCCCGCATTTCGCCCATCTCAGCTGGCCCAGACGGATGGCGCTCGGTTATACCGTGGGCGACCTGACCGTGGCCCTGTTCCTGCAGCGCTTTCCCAGCGAGGAGCCGGCGCTGGGCAAACTGTCGTATCTAAAAGGGCTGCTGTATCCTAACTGGGGTGCCTGGCAGGTCGGCACGATTGCCGGCATCTTCCTCGGCTCGGCCGTGCCGGCACGATGGGGGCTGGGCTTTGCCGGTACCCTGGCCATCATGTGCATCGTGGTGCCATTGACCGCCAGCCGCGCCGCCTTGTGCGGAGTGGTCGTGGCCAGCATCACCGCAGTGCTGGCGCATGGCTTGCCGTACAAGCTGGGTTTGCTGGCGGCTGTCTGTACCGGCATGGTCAGCGCCATGCTCTATGACGAACTGTTCAGAAAGGCCCACCCATGACCGATCTGGAAATCTGGCTCACCATCGGCGTGCTGGCCCTGGCCACGGCGACCGCGCGCAGCTCGTTCTGGCTGATCGGCCACCACATCAGCATCCCCAAGCGGGTCCAGGACATGCTGCGCTATGCGCCGGCCTGTGCACTGGCGGCCATCGTGGCGCCCGACCTGGTGCTGGGCAGCGGCGGGGAAGTGGCGCTGGACCTGTCCAACTGGAAGCTGATTTCCGCCATTGCCGCCACCGCCTATTACCTGGTGCGCCTCAGCATGTTGGAAACGATTATCTTTGGAATGTTGTGCTTTACCGGCTTACGGATCTGCCTACAGTGATGATTTACCCTTACGCTTTGCGGTAAAATAGCGATCTTTCATCATTTGAGCAATGGACCCCATGCACGCTGTTCTCAATTTTACCCGTCTGCAAGATCTGATCGACCGTCAAGCGCTGCAGGGCAAGCGCGTGTTCATCCGCGCCGACCTGAACGTGCCGCAGGACGATGCCGGTAATATCACCGAAGATACGCGCATCCGCGCTTCGGTGCCGGCGATTGCCGCCGCCGCCAAGGCAGGCGCCGCCGTCATGGTCACCTCCCACCTGGGCCGCCCGACCGAAGGCGAGTTCAAAGCCGAGGACACGCTGGCGCCGGTCGCCGCGCGCCTGGCGGAACTGCTGGGCCAGCCGGTTGAGCTGAAGCAGAACTGGGTCGATGGCGCCGGGCTGGAAAATCTCAAGCCAGGCCAGATCGTGCTGCTGGAGAACTGCCGCGTCAACAAGGGCGAAAAGAAGAATAGCGACGAGCTGGCCGAGAAAATGGCCAAGCTGTGCGACGTGTATGTGAACGATGCTTTCGGTACCGCCCACCGCGCGGAAGCCACCACCCACGGGATCGCGAAATTCGCGCCGGTGGTGTGCGCCGGCCCGCTGCTGGCAGCCGAGCTGGACGCTTTGGGCAAGGCGCTGGGCGCGCCCAACCGTCCGCTGCTGGCCATCGTGGCCGGCTCCAAGGTATCGTCCAAACTGTCGATCCTGAAAGCGCTGTCCGACAAGGTGGACAATCTGATCGTCGGCGGCGGGATCGCCAACACCTTTATGAAGGCAGTCGGCCTGAACATCGGTAAATCCCTGGTTGAAGCCGAGCTGGTCGGTGAAGCGAAAGCGATCATCGACATGATGGCGGCACGCGGCGCCCAGGTACCGATTCCGGTCGACGTGGTCTGTGCGAAAGAGTTTTCGCCGACCGCCGCTGCCACCGTCAAGGACGTGGCGGACGTGGCCGATGATGACATGATTCTTGATATTGGCCCGAAAACGGCCGCAACGCTGGCAGCGCAGATTGAAGCGGCCGGCACCATCGTCTGGAACGGCCCGGTGGGCGTCTTCGAGTTCGATCAGTTTGGTGAGGGAACCAAAACGCTGGCGCTGGCAATTGCCAACTCCAAAGCGTTTTCGATCGCGGGCGGCGGTGACACGCTAGCTGCCATTGCTAAATATGCGATCACCGACAAAATCGGTTACATCTCCACCGGCGGCGGTGCCTTCCTTGAGTTCCTCGAGGGTAAAACTCTGCCAGCAGTTGAAATCCTGCTGCAACGCAGCTCCCAGTAATCCCAAGCGCAGCCCATGTCGGCTGCGCTTTTACTTCAAGGATATCTATGTATCGTGGTACCAAGATCGTCGCAACCATCGGACCGGCTTCGACCGATTTCGATATTCTCGTCCGCATGATTCGTGCAGGCGTTGACGTTGTCCGTCTCAATTTCTCGCACGGCAAAGCGCAAGATCACATCGATCGCGCCACGCTGGTGCGGCGCGCGGCTGCCGAGTGCGGACGCGAAGTGGCGATCATGGCTGACATGCAGGGTCCGAAGATCCGCGTTGGCAAGTTTGAAGAAGGTAAGATTTTCCTGGAGAACGGCGACAAGTTCATCCTGGACGCCAAGTGGGGCGAGAACGGCGAAATGGGCAACCAGGAACGCGTCGGCCTCGACTACAAGGCTCTGCCGAAGGACGTGCGTCCGGGCGACAAGCTGCTCTTGAACGATGGCCTGATCGTGTTGGTCGTGGAAAAAGTGATTGGCAGCGAAATCTACACCGTGACCAAGGTCGGCGGCGAACTGTCCAATAACAAGGGCATCAACCGCCAGGGTGGCGGCCTGACCGCGCCGGCGCTGACCGCCAAGGACATGGAAGACATCAAGACGG
>CAMLFK010000217.1 GCA_946479255.1 uncultured Oxalobacteraceae bacterium | reverse complement strand
CACGTGGCCGTTGCCGGTGCGGTGCTGCAGCGGAATGCGCCATTGCCAGCCGGCGTCGCGCGCGATCGAGCGGGTATAAGGCACCGGCTCGCCGACCGACTCGGTCTGCACCGCCAGCGCGCTGTCGCAGAACAGCCAGTGCGACCAGTCTTCATAGCCCACGCCCATGGCATCGCCCAGCAGCAGCGAACGGAAACCCGTGCAGTCGATGAAGAAGTCGCCTTCGAGCACGGCGCCGGATTCCAAGGTCAGGGAGCTGATGTGGCCGGAGCTGGCGGCCTTGTTGACCTTGGCGATCTTGCCTTCCAGGCGCTTGACGCCGAAGCCTTCGCTGAACTTGCGCAGGTACTTGGCGTACAGGCTGGCGTCCAGATGATAGGCGTAGTTCAGGCCGTCGTCGGGCAGGTGGGCGAAGCGGTTCATCTGGGCGGCCTTCAGTTCCAGGCAGTAGTCGCCGTAGTCGCTGGCCAGCTTGCGCTGGCGCCCCTTCATCCAGAAGTGCTGGAAGCCGGCGGTCCAGTGGTCGCGCCCGGTCAAACCAAACGAGTGGATATAGTCTTCGCCCAAGTCGCGCCAGTTTTCAAAGCTGATGCCGAGCTTGAAGGTGGCGCAGGTAGCGGCCATGAACTCGGCTTCGTTCAATTCCAGCAGGCGGTGGAAGGTGAGCATGGTCGGGATGGTGGCTTCGCCCACGCCGACGGTGCCGATCTCGTCCGACTCGATCAGGGTAATGTCGAGGATCTTGCCCAGGGTCTTGGAGATGGCCGCGGCGGCCATCCAGCCGGCCGTGCCGCCGCCGGCGATGATGACCCGGCGGATCGCCTGGCGTTGCGTTTTATTCTCTTGCACGTGGTCCCCTTTTGGAGTTGATCAGCGTTTCATGCGGTTGAGCAGCTGGCTGCGGATCTGGCGGGTGGCGCCGTCGTCCAGCGGCGCCAGCAAACCGCGCGCGGCCGGCGGAATGTGGGCCGACTCGCTGCCGTCGGCTTCGAAAATATAGTGGCGGAACAGCTCGGCCCAGGCCGCCCGCTGGGCCGGCGGCAGGTCGCGCATGGTCATGAAGGCGTGCATCAGGGCATTGGTCGGCGTGTCCATGAAGTCGGGCGACTGGCGCCACCAGTAATTGACCAGCACATTGAAGGCTGCCAACGCTTCGATGTGATGCCACCACATGCTGGGAATGAAGATGGCGTCGCCGGCATCGAGCTCGGCCACTTGCGCATGGCGCAGGGCTTCGGAAAATTTAGGGAACTTTTCCAGATCGGGCGCGTGGAAGTCGACCAGGCTGATCGCCTGGCCGGCGGGCGTGTAGTCGAGCGGCCCGATGTACAGGTTGCTGAGCTGTTCCGGCGGGAACAGGGTGAAGCGGCGGCGCCCGGCCGCCACGCAGGCTATATTGTCCGGCAAATCGTAGTGGGCGGCGATGCGCGAGCGGTTGCCGATCCAGATGCTGGCCAGCGGGTCGCGCTGGCCGAGGTCGATATCGTTCTCCGCGCGAAAGCCCGGCAGGTAGTTGTCGATCATGGTCGAGCCGACATACAGGGCGGGCGGCTCCACATCGTCCTTGTGGTCGTCCAGTTCTTCCAGCACCTTGTCCAGGCGCGCGCGGATGGCCTTGAAATTGAAGTCGGACAGGTCCTCGTTGTAGAAGTAGCGGCCTTTTATTTCCGGCAGGCCGAGCATGGCGATCACGGCTTCACCGCGGTAAAAGCGCAGCAGGTACTTGCCGGCCTCCTGTTGCGACTGGCGCGCTGCCTTGACCAGCGGCCAGTTGGCGGCCAGGCCGCGCAGCACCAGCGGGTCGGTGGCGGTCAGCAATTCTTCGGAGAGCGCGATGGGACCGGATGCATCGATTTCACGGATCGGAGTGGTCATGTAACGGCAAGCATAGTGAGCGGAATCGGCATATCTTAGTCGAAACTCAGGCGGAAAAAAGCGGGCCGCTGCGAAAAACACAGCGGCCCGTGATTACACTAGCGGTTCAAACCTGGTCAGAACTTGTAGCGCGCCGCCATCATGTAGCGCGGCCCGCCCTGGACCGCGTTCAAGACCATCGACTTGGTACGGCCATGCACGCGCATGGTTTCATCCAGCAGGTTGATGGCTTCGAACTGCAGCGACAGGTTCTTGGTGACGTTGAAACCGACCGACAGGTCCAGCTGGCCATACGGCTCCACATACTGCGGGTTCGGACCGGCGCCGTCGGTTACCGCGGTCAGGAACTCGTCACGCCAGTTGTAAGCCGCGCGGATCGACCACTTGTCGTTCTCGAAGATACCGATCAGGTTGGCCGAGTCCGACAAACCGACCAGGGCGAACTGGTTACCCTTGGCCATATTGTCGTAGGTGAGGTCCGACTTGACGTAGGTGTAGTTGGCCTGGATGCCGAAGCCGCTGCTGCCGAACATGTGCTGGACGTTAAATTCCGCACCTTTCAGGCTGGCGTCCTTCTCGTTGATGTAGCTGGTCACTTCGAAGTTAGCCGCTGGATCGCCTGGCTGGGCGGCGATGGTGCCGAGCCATTTGCCGTCTTTAGTGCCAGTGCGCGTCACGCCGGGCATGTTGGAGAGGTTTTGCAGGATGTACTCGCGGATGCACTGGCGGTCGGCCGCCGAGCAGCCGCCGGCCGACAGGGCCTGGTTCCAGTAATCGCCGCCTACCGGCGTGCGCAGGGTCGAGATGGTTTCCTTGGCCACGCCCTGGCCGGCGTAGTTGGTCAGGTCCTTGTAGAACAGGCCCACCGATGCCACGCTCTGCTTGGCGTAATACCACTCGGCCGACAGGTCCAGGTTCTTGGCCTTGACCGGTTTCAGGGCAGGATTGCCACGCGCGCCGGTGATGCCGTTCACGCTGCCGGTGGCGCCGATACTCTGGCCGCCTTCGATCTGGTCGAAGCGCGGACGGCCGATCGTCACGCCGTAGCTGGCGCGCAGCTTCATGTCGGAGCGCAGGTCCATGTCCCAGTCGAGGCTAGGCAGCACGTTGGTGTAGTTGCCGCGCAAGGTGGTGAAGTCCCTGGAGCCGAACACGACCGGGAACTCGTTTTCCGAGACCCAGTTCATGCCGGTCGGCACCGGCGACAGCGCCGAGGAAATGACATCGGTCTTTTCGACCCGCACGCCAATGCCGGTGTGCATCGGCATGGCGGTATCCCACTCGGTATTCATCTGCACGTAGAAGGACTTATTCTTCTCGGTGGTGCGGCGGTCCCAGTCCGGGTTGGCCAGGCTAGGCGAATAGCTGGCCGTAGCGGCGGCCAGCGAACCGCCCGGCATGGCGGCGACGCCCTTGATGGCCGCTTCGCGCACGGTGGCGAAATCGTAGGTGTAGATGTTATTGAACAGGCCCGGCGCATCGTGCCCGCCCAGCTTGTCGAAGTACTGGCTCAGCGTGTCTTGCTGGAACAGCGACGGCGAATAGTCGGTCACTTTCGAGGCGCCGGTCCAGGTATCGCGCTGCACCTGCTGGAAGGCGGTGCGGTTCTTCATTTCCATCAGGCCCAGGCCGAAGTTCAGGCTGGAGGCTTCGAACAGGCTCTGGCGGCCGCTCAATTGCAGCTGGTCGATTTCCATTTTCTGGATGCCGTTCTGGAACCACGAACCGGTCACCTGGAAGGGCGCGGCGGCCACGTTGGCGCCCTGGATGCTCAGCACCGGAATTTCGTGGGTGAAGTCGACCCCGGTATTGCCGCGGCTAAAGCTGGCGGTGGCCAGGTCGTTGTTCGAGCCGAACGGGCTGTCGGCCTTCGATTCGGCGGTCGAACGGTGCGCGTCCAAGGTCAGCTTCAGGCCCGAGTTGACCTTCCATGCGACGTTCAGGCCGAGCGACTGGTTTTCCGACTTGGTGGCGAAATCGCCGGCGTTCATGGCGATGTCCTGCTTGCTCACCTGCTCTTCATAGTACAGCGGCGAAGCCAGCGGACCGTCGGTCCAGCGGCTTGTGGACTGGCCAAAGTTGAACCAGGCCGACAGTTCGTGGTATTTGGTCTGCAGCTTGTTCTGCGAGTAGGTGTAGTCCAGGGTGGTGAGGATGTCGGCGTTGGGCTTGAATTGCAGCGTCAGCTGGCCGTTGGTGCGCTGGCGCTGGGTGCCGCGCATGAAGTACGACACATTCTGCGGCACCGAATAGATGTCGGTCGCATCCGGGCGGTTGGTGAAGGTCGAGCCGTTGGGCGCGCTGGCCTGCGGGATCGCACCCCAGTTGTTCTCGTCGCCGCGGAAAGGGCCGCGCCAGCCGTTGGTGATCTGCGCGCGGTTCTCGCCCAGGTTACGCTCCTGGTAGGAGCCGGAAATCGTCACGCCGAACATGCCGTTGCCGAAGATCTTGCTGTAGATGCCAGACACTTCCGGGGTCAGCGAGCTGCTGGCCGTATCGGCCGCCGGCAGGTTGTCGTTGGACGTGTCGTACACGCCCTTGATACCGACGCTGGCGGTGCCGTTCGGCATGTCGAACGGGCGCGCGGTCATGATGTTGATGGTGGCGCCGATGCCGCCCGGCGGGCTGTCGGCGCGGCTCGACTTGTACACCTGGATCTGCGAGATCGACTCGGAAGCCAGGTTGGAGAAGTCGAAGGCGCGGCCGTTCTGGTCGCGCAGCGACGAGGTCGGCATCTGGCGGCCATTGAGCAGCACCATGTTCAGGTCCTGGCCGACGCCGCGCACGGTGACGTTGGCGCCTTCGCCCTGGTTGCGGTCGATCGACACGCCCGAGATGCGCTGCAGGGATTCGGCCAGGTTGGTGTCTGGGAATTTACCGATATCGTCGGCCACGATGCCATCGACGATACCGTCGGAATTGCGCTTTAAGTTCAGCGTGGACTGCATGGCGGCGCGGATACCGGTCACGACGACCTGTTGCGGTTCTGCGGCCGGAGCCGCTTCTTGCGCAAAAGCCGGCATGACAAAGGCCGCACAGGCACTGGCGACGGCCAGGCTGATGAGACGTTGCTTGGTGTTCGGCTGAGCTGGAATTACATTTTTATGATTACGCACTGCTTCTCCTCTCGACTATAGACCGCCGGCGTGGTCGCAAGCGACACCGGCACGGCGGTGGTGGCACTACAAAAAGGGGGCTTCCGTTCAGGCGAGGAGAAAGCCGGCGCGCAGGGGCGGGCGATTGAGGCGGGCTGCGTTCACGCGGGTCTCCAGTGTCGAATTTTGTATTTTTATCGCCTACTGTTTGTGCCAGGCAATTCTATGATGCCATGATAGCGCAAACATTTTTTAGTGTATGACTACGTTTTCAGAAAGTCAAATCTTGTTACCTGATGTTATAGCGCAATGTTGTTTATTCATGCTCAGAAGGTGAATGTTAGTCATAACAATCCAGATTGCGCAATCACTCCGCACTGGCGTGAACGGCACCGAGGCCGGAATCGTTATAGATATTGCGGGCCGTTTCACCCTGCCGTCCACGGCATGCGTGGAATTTCGCTACACTGGAAATCCCATCACCGTCCCCGCACCGCCATGAAACAAATCACTGTCGACGTCGCCGTCATCGGCACCGGAACCGCCGGCCTGACCGCCTACCGCGCCGCGCGCGCGCAAGGCTGCCGCGCGGTGCTGATCGAGAGCGGCCCGTACGGCACCACTTGCGCGCGGGTCGGCTGCATGCCCAGCAAATTGCTGATCGCGGCCAGCGAAGCGGCCCACATGATGAAGCTGGCGCCCGGCTTCGGCGTGCACCCCGGGCAAGTGGCGGTCGACGGCCGCGCGGTCATGGAACGGGTACGCCGCGAGCGCGACCGTTTCGTCGGTTTCGTGCTCGAAGGCGTGGACAATATTCCCGCCGAAGACAAGCTGCGTGGCCACGCCCGCTTCACCGGCCCGCACACGCTGCAGGTCGACGATCACAGCGTCATCGAAGCGGCGCGCATCGTCATCGCCACCGGTTCGACGCCATCGATTCCTCCCGTGCTGCGCAATGTGGGCCCGAATGTGATCGTCAACGACCACGTGTTCGGCTGGGAGGATCTGCCCCGCTCGGTGGCGGTGATCGGCACCGGCGTGATCGGGCTGGAAATCGGCCAGGCGCTGGCCCGCCTCGGCGTGCGGGTGGCGCTGTTCGCGCGCGGCGGCAGCGTGGCCCAGATCTCCGACCCCGAAGTGCTGCACGTGGCGGCTGCGACCTTGAGTGAAGAACTCGACCTGCGCTTCCAGCAGCTGATCGTCTCGGCCAGGCAGGATGGGGATGAGGTCGAACTGCTCACGCGTGACAGCGCCGGCAAGGAACGCAGCGAGCGCTTCCAGTACGTACTGGCCGCGGCCGGGCGCACGCCGAACGTGCACGACATCGGCCTGGAACACAGTGGCCTGGAATGCGACGCCCGGGGCATTCCCTTGTTCGACAGCCGCACGATGCAATGCGGCAGCAGCCACATCTTCATCGCCGGCGACGCCAACGACGAGCAGCCGGTCTTGCCGGAAGCGGCCGACCACGGCAAGATCGCCGGCGACAATGCCGGGCGCTATCCCGACGTGCGGCCCGGATTGCGCCGCACCATGCTGACGATTGCGTTTACCGAGCCGCAGATCGCCACCCTGGGCCAGAACTACCGCCGCCTATGCGCGGAAGGCAAGCCGAAGTTCGCGGTGGGCAAAGTGTCCTTCAGCAACCAGGGGCGCAGCCGCATCATGCTGCAGAACCACGGCATGCTGCGCGTGTACGGCGAATACGGTACTGGCCGCTTTTTGGGCGCGGAGATGATCGGGCCGCGCGCCGAGCACCTCGGGCACTTGCTGGCATGGGCTTGCCAGGCGCGCCTGACGGTGGCGCAGATGCTCGACATGCCCTTCTATCATCCGGTGATCGAGGAAGGCGTGCGCACCGCGCTGCGCGACCTGGCGGCCGAGCTGGAAAAAGGTGTGCCGAAGGATTCCGGGCCGGAGCGCCTGCCCGGGGTGTAGCCAGGCTAGTTCAAATACGTCGCATCCAGCCTGCCCTGCGCCGCCAGTTCGCGCAGCACGCGGATGGTGTCGATATCGGCTTCCTGGTATGCCGATTTGCGGAACTCGTCATACATGGCGTTGGCCGCGTCGGTCTGGGCGTCGTGGCCGTCGTCGTACTTGAAGCGCACGTACAGCAAGGCATTGCCGCGCGCCTCGATCGTCATGGTCAGGCTGGAGGCGCTGATCTCGCCCTGCGCCGCCACTTCGTAGCGCACTTCTTCGAGCGGGGTCAGGATGACCCGGTCCACCACCACCAGCTCGCCGTAGCGCAGCTTGCGCCGGAAGCTGCCGCTTTCACGCTCGTCGATGGTGCACTCGTCCAGGTGCGGCACGAACAGCTTGGGCGAATCGGCGCGCAGCACCAGCCCGCGCCACAGCTGCTCGCGCGAGATCGGGTCGATCAGCGGGTTGAGGGGATCGTTAATTTCAATTAGGTGTTCGAATATCATTGGCAGCTCGTCAAGGGGCGCTTGTTGCGCCGTAGCGAGGATGGTAACGCAAAGCGGCGCGCTGCGGATTTTTGGTGGCCGTACGCTACAATGGCCGGCTGTCCGACAGTAGCGTCCGCTGAAAGTTTCCGATGTCCAGTACCCCCAAGTTCGGCCTCAATGTCCCGCAGAGTGAAGCGGTGATCTACCTGGACGGCCCCTGCCTGGTGCTGGCCGGTGCCGGCTCGGGCAAGACCCGGGTGATTACCCAGAAAATCGCGCACCTGATCGAGGACCGCGGCTACGATCCGCGCACTATCGCCGCGCTGACTTTCACCAACAAGGCGGCGCTGGAGATGCAGGAGCGGATTGCCAAGCTGCTCAAGCAGCCGCGCCAGGCCAAGCAGCTGACGGTGTCGACCTTTCACTCGCTGGGCGTGAAAATCCTGCGCCAGGAAGCCAACGGCGTGGGACTCAAGGACCGCTTTTCCATCATGGACAGCGACGACTGCTACGGCCTGGTGCAGGATCTGGCGATCACCACCGACAAGCAGATCATCCGCTCGATCCAGACCGCCATCTCGCTGTGGAAGAACGGCCTGGTCGAACCGGAAGTGGCGATCAAGGCAGCCAGGGACGAGGACGAGGCGCTGGCCGCGCGCGTCTACCGCAGCTACGTGGCGACCCTGCAGGCTTACCAGGCGGTCGATTTCGACGACCTGATCCGCCTGCCGGTGGAACTGTTCCGTAATAACGATCCGATCCGCGACAAGTGGCAGCGCCGCCTGCGCTACCTGCTGATGGACGAGTACCAGGACACCAACACCTGCCAGTACGAGCTGGTCAAGCTGCTGGTCACGGGCATCGGCAAGAAGCCGATGTTTACCGCCGTGGGCGACGACGACCAGGCCATCTACGCCTGGCGCGGCGCTTCGGTGGAAAATTTAAAGACCCTGCAGACCGATTTCCCCGACCTGCGGGTCATCAAGCTGGAGCAGAACTACCGCTCCACCACGCGCATCCTGCAGGCCGCCAACGCGGTCATTTCGAACAATCCCAAGCTGTTCGAAAAGTCCCTGTGGTCGGAGCACGGGCTGGGCGAGCCGATCAAGGTGCTGGGCATGCAGAGCGACGAGCAGGAGGCCGAGCAGGTGGCCATCATGATTTCGGCCGACCGCTTCCAGCGCAAAAATAAATGGTCCGATTACGCCATCCTGTACCGCGGCAATCACCAGGCCCGGGTGATCGAGCAGTCGCTGC
>CAMLFK010000216.1 GCA_946479255.1 uncultured Oxalobacteraceae bacterium | reverse complement strand
CGGGGGAAGGAGTGCAGAGCGCTTCGGTGCACGCGATCGGCACCCAGTACACCCTGGTGCTGCTCAACGGCCGGCGCATGGCGCCTTACGGTACCGGCAGCGCGGTCAACCTGGCCAGCATTCCGCTGGCGGCGGTGGAACGGGTCGAGATCCTCACCGATGGTGCTTCCACCCTGTACGGCTCGGACGCGATTGCCGGCGTGATCAACTTCATCCTCAAGAAGAACCAGACTGCATTCAATGTCGAGGCGACCTACAGCGCACCGCAGGATTCGGGCGGCAAGAGCGCCAACGTGGCGATCTCGAAAGGCTTCGGCGACCTCGAGACGGACCGCTACAACGTGCTGCTGGCCTACAGCCACGACCAACAGAAAGAACTCAATGCCACCGACCGATGGTTCGGGCGCAGCGGCGTGCGCCAGTTCAGCCACCAGGGCAAGCAGTTCGTCACCTGGCAAAACAGCATCAACTCCACCCCGGCCAATGTGGAAGTGGTGGGCAGCGGCGCCAACGGCGCGTTCGACGAAGTGCTGTCGGTCGACCTGATCAGGAACGGCAAATGCAGTTCCGCCAACACCTTCGAGCGCGGCGGCGTGTGCCGCTTCGACTATCCGGCCACGGTGCAGCTGATCCCAAAGCTTAAACGCGACAGCGTGTTCGCCTCCGGCACCTTGCGCGTGAGCGATGCCACTACCTTGTTCGGCGAACTAGTGCTCTCGCGCTTTTCCAACACCGCGCGTTATGCGCCGGCGGCGCAGCCGCTCACCACGTTTTATACCGATCCCGATACCGGCGCGCGCGTGGTCAACCCGAGCTACATCGGCGCCTACAACGCCAATGTGGTGCCCTTGCTGCCGGGGATAGGCATCGATCCGGCCAGCGTCACCGACGCCTTCCTGTATTACCGCGGCGTGGATGGCGGGGGGCGCACCGACAAATACAGCACCGATGCGCTGCACGCGGTGTTCGGCGCGGAGACCCGCCTGCAGGGCTGGGACATCAGCGCGGCCTACACCCATTCGCGCAACCGCCAGAAGGACGATGCGGTGGCCGGCTACATTTCGGCCGACCGCTTTGAGTCCCTGATCAGGAGCGGTGCCTACAACCCTTACCTGGTGAACCCGAACGGCGCCGAGGTGCTGGCGCCGGCGGTGCTGCGCGAAACGCTCAAGGTCACGCGCTCGCGCATCGACGTACTGAACGCGCGCGGCTCGCGCGAAGTGTTTGCGCTGCCGGGCGGCGCGGCATCGCTCGGCTTGGGCAGCGAATTCACACGCCAGCGCTACACCGATGAACCGGCGCCGATCCTGCAAGGACCGGGACCGCAAAACCCCGGCTGGACCGACGTGGCAATCGGCGGCGGCACCGGCCAGCAAGCGCTGGACGCCACCCGCAACAGCTGGGGCGCCTTCGCCGAATTGCTGATGCCGCTGACCAAAACGCTGGAAGCCACCGCCGCCGCCCGCTACGACAGCTACGACGCCGTCAAGAAGCACAACGTGAGTTACGACGTGGCGGGGCGCCCGAGCGCGCCGGGCGAGGTGGGCAACGATGTGTCCAAGACCACCTACAAGCTGTCGATGCGCTACACGCCCACCCAGGCCTTGCTGCTGCGCGGTTCCTACGGCACCGGCTTCAAGGCGCCGACCATGAACGACATCGCCGACCCGCTGGCCAATTTCGGCTCGTCCAACTTCTTTGCCTGCCCGATCACCAACCCGGCCGATCCACGCTTCCGCTATTGCAAGCCGGGCTCGTCCGAATACAACCTGCTCACCGACGGTAACCCGGCCACCGGTGGGGCCGGCCTGCAGCCGGAGACCTCCAAACAGGCGACCCTGGGCTTTCGCATCGAACCCATCCCCAGCCTGTCGATCGGGCTCGATCTGTGGGACGTCAAGCTGAAGAACCAGGTGCAGCCGCTGTCGCAGCAGCAGATCTTTGAAGACCCGGCGCTGGCCCAGCGCTGGATTTCGATTTACTACGACCCTATCCAGAAGAGCAATGTGCTGGCGGCGACCCTGTCGCCGGTGAACCTGTCGAGCTCGCACTACCGCGGGGTCGACTGGGACGCCACTTTCCGTCTTGGCAAAACCGCGATCGGCACCTTCAGCGCCAACTGGACCGGCACCTACATGATCAAGGCCGAGCAGGACGTGCCGGGCAGTTCGAGCGGCGTGGAAAGCAGCGTGGGCCGCTTCGACTCCTACAGCAACGTCACCTTCAGGACCATGTCGAAGCTGATCCTGGCATTGAAGCACTCGGATCGCCAGCAGCACTCGCTGACCATGAACTACCGCTCCGGCTATCACGACCAGCCGCTCACCGAAGACGACGCCTCGGTGCGGGAAGTCAATCCTGATGGTTCGATCGGCGCGGTGGTGGGCATGGAACGCGATGTCGGCAGCTACCTCACCGTCGACTATCAGCTGATGGCCAGCTTGAACAAGAACTTCGGCATCACGGCCGGCATTCGCAACTTGCTGGACCGCGATCCGCCGCTGTCGATCCGCAATGCCGGCGGCGGCAACCAGGTGGGCTATGACGGGCGCTATACCGATCCGATGGGCCGCACCTTTTACCTGACTGCCAGCTACAAGTTCTAAATGTGTCATGCGCCGTCCGGCCGGCTGGACGGCGCAATAAAAACCGAAGTTAACGATCGTTATTTCAAGGTTTTTCCGAGGAAAAACTATATAGAATCACAACACCTTCAACCACTGTCCATACCACCATGAACGATTTACTGCTGTCATTCATCTCCGCCCTGACCACCCTGTTTGATGGCAATCTCGGCTGGGCCATTCTGGCCTTGTCGCTGGCCGCGCGGCTGGCGCTGATGCCCATCACGCTGGGCATGGCGCGCAAGGGCCTGGTCAATCAGCGCAAGATAAAGGCGCTGCAACCGGAACTCGAACAGCTCAAGGAACGCTTACGCGACCGCCCGCAGGAAATGATGGCTGAGATGTCGAAGCTGTATGAGCGCAATGGCGTGAAGTTTTTCGACCGCTCGACCCTGATAGGCGCGCTGCTGCAGCTGCCGGTGTTTGCGCTGTTGTATGAGGCGATCAAGGATGCGTCGGCCAAGGGCGGGCCGTTCTTGTGGATGAAGAGCCTGGCGTCGCCGGATGGGTGGCTGACCGTGCTGGTGCTGGTATTAAGTGCCGTCGCGACTTACTATTTTCCGACCGCTAGCGAGAGCACGCAGCATATGATGGTGTATCTGCAGGTGATTGTGACCGGCCTGTTTATCTGGCAGTTGTCGGCGGGTTTGGCTTTGTATTGGCTGGCTTCTTCGGTGGTGAGTGTTCTTCAGACCGTGGTGTTGCGCTGGGAAGCTCGCCGGGTCCCGAGCACATTTTAAGCGATAGCTTGTCAGGTCGCGCAATGCGCGGCATGACAAGCTACATGCTTAAGTGGTGCTAAGCCGCCATCGACAAAGCAGGGCGCTGACGAACCGGCGCCTGCTTTGGACGCGCCGCGGTCCGCGCCGCTTGCGCCTCATTCCCCAGATTAAACGCACTCATCGCCTGCACCAGCGCATGCGCCTGTTCTTCCAGGCTGGCTGACGCCGCCGCGGTCTCTTCCACCAGCGCGGCATTTTGCTGGGTCGTGTCATCCATCGCCAACACCGCCTGATTGACCTGCTCGATGCCCGCGCTCTGTTCCTGGGCGGCAGAGCTCATCTCGGTCATGATGCCGGTCACGCGCTCCACGCTGGCCAGCATATCGGTCATGGCCATGCCGGCTTCAGCCGCCAGCATATTACCCGCATCGACCCGCTCCACGCTGAGGTTGATCAGCTCCTTGATTTCCTTGGCCGCAGCCGCCGAGCGTTGCGCCAGGTTGCGCACTTCGCTGGCCACAACGGCAAATCCACGGCCCTGTTCACCGGCACGTGCCGCTTCCACCGCTGCATTGAGTGCCAGGATATTGGTCTGGAACGCAATGCCATCGATGACGGCAATGATGTCGACGATCTTGCGCGAGCTGGCGTTAATCTCGCCCATGGTCTGCACGACTTTTTCAACCACTTCACCGCCATGGGTGGCGATGGTCGAGGCATTGCGCACCAGGGAGTTGGCTTCGCGCGCATTGTCGGCGTTCTGGCGTACGGTGGAGGTCAGTTCTTCCATCGACGATGCGGTTTCTTCCAGGTTGGACGCCTGTGCTTCCAGCCGCGCCGATACATCGGCATTGCCGCCGGCGATTTCGCTGGTGGCCGTGCTGATGGCCTGCACACTGGTGCGCACGTCGCCCACGATCTTGCGCAGACTGAGATTCATGGCCTTCAAGGCGCGCAGCAGCTGGCCCACTTCATTGTTCGGGCCAACCTCGAAGTCGCTGCCCAGATTGCCCTCGGCGACGTGTTGCGCCACGCTGATCGCGTTCTTTAAAGGCCGCGTGACGGAAGCGGTGATCAGCACCGCCAGGCCTCCCGCCAGCGCGATCAGTCCCAGCATCGAAGCCGCCATGATCAGGCGGGTGTTGCGGAACTTGGCGATGCGCTGTTCAAGCAGTTTGTTCAGGAGGATGGAGGACTGGGCGTTGGCCTCGAACTGGGCGTCGATGGCGCTGGTTGCCTGCGCCAGGAATTCCGGTGCGGCCATGCTCAGCTGTTCTGATTTGACGATGTTTTCGTTGGCCACGCGGGTGATGGCGTTGGCCGCTTCGATGGCCTTGCGCACGGCCGGGCCGACTTCCTTGTCGATCTCGCCGTTCTGGCGCACCGACTTGCCGAAGGCATTGAGCATCTGGTTGGCGCGGTCGCCGGCGCGGGCGATCAGGCCGGTGATGGCAAGGCGTTCCTCAGGGCTGGCTTCCTGCTTGGCCAGCAGGGCGGTTCCGGCGGCGCGCAGGCGGCCCAGTTCTTCCGTCAGGTTGGGCTGCTGATAATTCATGGCCTGGATCAGCTGGTAGCTGTCCTTGTCCGGGTCGAGCGAGAGGCCGTAGTAGTCGCCAATCAGTTCGTTGACCTTCAGCAGCTGGGCGATCACGGCGGCGTGGGCCTTGTTGCTGTCCGTCGCAGCCAGGCGTTGTGCGGAAACGTTTTCCCGCAGGGCTGCCCAGTCGCGCTCAATGGTGGCCCAGCGCTCGATGATGTCGCGGTCGGCGGTGGCGTTGACAGCCGCATTGAGCGAGGCGTAGGAGGTATTGGCTTCAGTCTGCTTGGCGCTGCGCTTGTCGGCCGCTGCGGCGTTACCGCTCAGGAACAGCGACGACAGGCCGCGATGCTGCTGGGTCAGCTGGATGGTGCGCAGCGCGAGCGATACCGGCGCGACGCCTTCCTTCTCCAGCTCCAGCGCCTCCAGCAGCGCATTAGCCTGATTAAAATACACGTAGCTCGGGATGGCGGTCAGCAGCAGGGCGATCAAACTGAGCAGCGTAAATTTTTTTGGCAGGGACAAACGTTCCAGAATAGCGGACATGGCGGGGAAAAGTGTGGGTGACGGTCTAGGTATTATTACTCCGAATAAACATAACGTGTGGCAATAATCAAAATCACTCGACGATTGTGTCGTAATTACGCAAAGCCGTAACTATTTGCTATTTCGTTATCGGCAACACCCTTAGCGAAATCGCTACTACCAGATGTTCACCCGCTGCGAGGCCGGCCGGTACATGGGCTGGCCCGGCTTGATCCCGAAAGCGTCGTAAAATTCGGGGATATTCGCCAGCGGCCCCAGTACCCGCCACTTCGACGGCGAGTGCACGTCCGAAAGCAGCGCCCGGCGCAGCGCAGCTTCGCGCTGCTGGGTCATCCACGCCAGCGCATAGCCCATGAAGTAGCGCTGCACAGGCGTCAAGCCACCGATCTTCTTGCCCTCTTTGTACTGCGCGGTTTTCTTGAATGCCTCCAGTCCCAGCAGCACGCCGCCATGGTCGGCGATGTTTTCGCCCAGGCTGGCCTTGCCGTTGATGTGGGTGCCCGGCAACGGCATGTAGCCGTTGAACTGCTTGACCATGACCGTGGCGCGTTGCTTGAACTTGGCTGCGTCGGCCGGGCTCCACCAGTCGGTCAGGTTGCCGTGCGCATCGAACTGGCGGCCTTCGTCGTCGAAGCCGTGGGTGATTTCGTGGCCGATGGTCGAGGCGCCGGTGTAACCGTATGCCACCGCGTCGTCGATCTCGCCATCGTCCAGCGTAGCGATCATGAAGATTGCCGCAGGCAGCACGATCTCGTTGTTGGACGGATTGTAGTAAGCGTTGTAGGTCTGCGGCGTCATGTCCCATTCGCTGCGGTCGACCGGCTTGCCGTACTTGGCCAGCTTGTCGTTGAAGCTCCAGCGCGCCGCGTTCATCATGTTGGCGGCGTAGGAATCGCGTCCGATGGTAAGAAGGCTGTAATCCTTCCAGCGGTCCGGGTAAGCCACTTTGGGCGTGATGGCCGCCAGCTTGGCGCGCGCCTTGACCTTGGTCGGCTCGCTCATCCAGGTCAGCGCGTTGATGCGTTCCAGATAGGCGCCGCGGATGGCTTCCACCATGTCGCTATAACGGCGCTTGCTCGCTTCCGGGAAATGCTCTTTCACATAGATGCGGCCGAGCACCATGCCCATGACATCCTGCTGCGCATCGAGCGCACGCTTCCAGCGCGGCTTCTGTTCCTTCTGGCCGTTGAGTTCACGGTTGTTGAAGGCGAAGTGTTCGTCGCTGAACGCCTTGGAGAGGTAGGGCGCATAGGCATGGACCAGGCGCATGCGCAGGTAGTCCTGCAGCACGGGCGCCGGAGTTTGCGCCAGCAGCGCGTCCATGCCCTTGAGGAATTCCGGCTGGCCGACGATGACGGTTTCCGGCTGGAGCTTCCAGAGCGCCAGGCGCGCACCCCAGTCGATTGAGGGCGTGTGTTTTGCGTTCAGTTCGGCCAGGGTCAGCTTGTTGTAGTTGGCGACCGGATCGCGCAGGTCTTCCATCTTGCGCGACAGCCTGGCCAGTGCGGTCTCGAAGGCCATCACCTTGGCGGCGGCCGCCGCGTCATCGCGGCCCAGCAGGGCCAAAGTGCGGGCGATGTGCTGTACATACTTTTTCCGGATGGCGGTCACGGTTTTATCAAGGCTGACGTAGAAGTTACGGTCCGGCAGCCCCAGACCGCCTTGCCACAGGTGCACGGCCATCGTTTCGCTGTCGCGCGAGTCCTGGTAGACGCCGACCGCGAACAGCGATTCCACCTTGATCTGATGAAGCTCGAACGCCACGTCGAGTGCTTCCTGGGCGTTTTTGATGGTAGCGATGCGGGCCAGCTCAGCCTGGAGCGGCTGCGCGCCGCGCTGTTCCGCCTTGGCCTCGTCCATCGCGCTGGCCCAGAAGTCGCCGATCTTTTGCTGGTCGCTGCCGGCCTGCTGCGGCGTGGCGGCGGCCGTTTCGTTAATCGTGCGCAGCTTTGTATACAGTTGTTCTTGAACGACCTTGCCGATGCCCCAGTGCGATTCGGACGCTGGAATCGGATTGCGCTTGAGCCAGCCGCCGTTCGCATACTGGAAGAAGTCCTTGCCGGGATCGACGCCGCGGTCCATGTTTGCGGCGAGGAAGTCTTCCGCCGGCGCCGGGGTGGCCGCGCCGGCGATGTTGGTCAAGCAAAGTCCGGTAAATGCGGCCAGCATGAGCAGGCGTTTGCCTGGACTGGTAAGAGATTGCTTGTGCATGGAGGCTCCGGCAAAGATGTATATGCCAGTATCTCTTTGCTAACAGACGCTGTCAACGCCCGCAGGTTCAGCTCCAGAGCCCGGCAAGAATGCCCATCGCCGAAATACCAGCCGTTTCCGTGCGCAGCACCCGCGGTCCCATGGTCAGCGCCAGCGCGCCGGCGGCAATCGCCGCATTTTCTTCCTGATCGGTAAATCCGCCTTCCGGCCCGATCATGAGTGTGAGTGCCTGCGGCGGCTGATGGCGCGCCCATTGCGCCAGCGACTGGGTGCCGCGTGGCGACAGCAGTATTCGCTTGTGCAGTCCGGTCTGGCCGATCCAGCCGTTGAAGGGCTCGACCGGCGCCAACTGCGCCAGGCGGTTGCGCCCGCATTGCTCGGAGGCCGATTCGATCACGCCTTGCCAATGCGCCTGGCGCTTCTCCGCCCGTTCGCCGGACAGCCGCACCACGCAGCGCTGGGCCGCCAGCGGGGCGATCGCCGCCACGCCCATCTCCACGGCCTTTTCGATAATCCAGTCCATCTTGGACGCTTCCGGCAAGGCCTGGGCCAGCGTGACGGCGAAGGGCAGCTCGAGATCGCGCTCCAGGAACAGCTTCACAGCAACAGTCGCGCGGCGTTTTTCGACCGACAGCAGTTCGGCCACATATTCGCCGCCATCGCCATTAAATAATGTCAGCGCCTCGCCGGCCTGCATGCGCAGCACGTGGACATGATGAGCGACTGGCTCGGGCAGGGAAACGGTATCGCCGGCGGTCAGCGGCTGGGAAACGAAAAAGCGTGGCATGGCGTCCTGGTGGAAGTTGCCAATGAGGCATCGGCAAAGAATCCATTTTAATTCGGGCACCCCCCAGTCTGGTAAAATACTTGGCTAAGCAAGTTATGCATCGCCACCGCATTCCCAATCCTAAGTCTGATCGACTCTTCTCATGAAACCAACCTTACCAACTACCTTGATGGCCAACGCAATCCGTGCGCTGGCGATGGATGCCGTCCAGAAGGCCAA
>CAMLFK010000215.1 GCA_946479255.1 uncultured Oxalobacteraceae bacterium | reverse complement strand
CCCACGTCGGCGGTTCGCTCGTACAGATTGCGCACCACGATGTCGATCACGTACCTGGCTTTGGTGGCGATGCCCGCCTCGACCGTCATGACCTTTTCGCGCACCAGGCTGTCGACCAGTTCGCGCTCGAGCGCCTTGAAGCCGTCGCGCGTGGCGGTGATGGTCGGCAGGATCGGCGCCGCTTCGCTCGGGCAGTTCATGCGCGCCGACGATTCGATCATGCGCCACATGACGTTCAGTTCGCCCAGCGACTGCTCGCAGCGGGCGACGTCGCGCATGAAGGGAAGGAAGGTATCGGAAGTGCTCGCGGCGAGGGTGCGGCTGGTCTGCATGCTCTTGTCCTGATAATGAAACTAGGAATATGTAAGGGGTGTTGGCGTACCGTGCAGTTCGACCAGCGCGGACAGGGGCATCGGGCGGCCGGTCAGGTAGCCTTGCACCAGGCTGCAGCCGAGCCGGCGCAGGTGCAGCAGCTGGCCTTCGGTCTCGACGCCTTCGGCGATCACGTCCAGGTCCATATTGCGGCCGATGTCGACGATGGTCTGGACGATGGCGCGGTCCTGGTGATCGCTCGGCAGGCCGTGCACGAAGGAGCGGTCGATCTTGAGCGAGGAAATCGGCAAGTCCTTCAGGCGCGACAAAGACGAGTAGCCCATGCCGAAGTCGTCCACGCTGATCTTGAAGCCGCGCAGGCGCAGCGCGCGCATCACCGGGATCACCTGTTCGGCGTGGTTCATCATCATGCCTTCGGTGAGTTCCAGGCACACATGGTGCGGGTCGACGCCGGCGGCGCCGGCAATCGCCCCCAGCTCCATCGGCAGGTTCGCATTGAGGAATTCGAGGGCCGACATATTGACGTTCATTTGCAGCCCGGGCAGGCCGGAGCGCTGCATCGCCGCCAGGTCCATGCAAGCCTGGCGCGTGACCCAGCGGCCGATCTCGACGATCAGGTGGCTCTGCTCGGCGATCGGAATAAATACGTCGGGACGCACGATCTCGCCATTGGGGCGGCGCCAGCGCACCAGTGCCTCGACCGCGCGCACCTTGCCGCGCGCGGTATCGAACACCGGCTGGTACTCGACGAACAGTTGGCCGCCGGCCAGCGCGTGCAGCAGTTCGGCTTCCACCGTCAACTGCTGCAGCAAGGCTGCGTGGTCGGCCGCTTGCGCCCCGGCGCCATCCTGGGAAAAGAAGCCCACGCCATTGCGCCCGCTGCGTTTGACCCGGTACATGGCGCTGTCGGCATTGCGCAGCAGGTCGGCGCCGAGGCGGCCGTTATCCGGAAACACGCTGATGCCGACGCTGGCGGCGATCACCAGTTCGCGCCCATTGACCAGGAAGCGCGTGCGCGCGGCGTCGAGGACCTGTTCGGCCAGCGCCTGCAGGCGCTGGCGGGTCCACGGCTGGCCGGCGCCCTCGTCCAGGCAGACGAACAGGGCGAACTCGTCGCCGCCGACCCGGCCGCACTGTCCGCCGATGGGCGTGAGTGCCAGCAGGCGCTGCGAGAACTGGCGCAGCACCGCGTCGCCGGCGGCGTGGCCGAGGCCATCGTTGATCGGCTTGAAGCGGTCCAGGTCGATGTACAGCACGGCGATGGCGGCACCGTGCTGGGCGGCGCGCTGGCAGGCGTCATCGAGCAGATGATGGAAGTGGCGGCGGTTGGCCAGGCCGGACAGGCAATCGACCTGGGCCAGCTCGCGGATGCTCTCCTGCTGCGCCATGCGCTGCGCGGTCTGGGCGATCAGCGCGCCGATCGCGGCCGAGAGCTTGGGCAGCTGGGCGGTGCGCTGGCGCGCCAGGCAGCTGAAGAAGATCAGTACGCCGGGGCGGTGGCGGCGCCCGTCCTCGCTGTCGTAGGCAACCGGGAAGGCATAGCCGGAATGGATGCCGGACTGGCGCGCATAGCGCGGGAACAGGAACTCGGGGTCGCTGGTGACATCCTCGATCCAGCGCGCCTGGCCCGAACTCCATACGCCGCCGACCACGCCTTCGCGCGCGCCGATCGACAGGCGCTGGCCGTGGGCGGCGTCGGGCACCGGACGCGGACCTCCGCTCCAGAAGTGCGAGCACACCAGCCGGCCGGCGTCAGGGCCACTCTGCTCCATTGACCAATACATGCCGCAGTCCCAGCCCAGGTCGGCGCAGACCAGTTCGATCATCTTGCTGACCGCCTCGTCCAGCGTGTGGGTGCCGATCATCAGCTGGGTCGATTCGAAACTGAATTCCTCGCGCATGGCGGCGTGCTTGACGGCGGTGATGTCGGAGACGATGCCGGTGGCCAGGCCTTCCGCGCCGGCACAATGCGGCGGGTCCGGCAAGGCCGCAAGGCGCAGCCAGCGCAAGCCTTCTTCACGGCTGAGCATGCGGAATTCGCACTCGGCGCCGAGCCCGTCGCGCTGGGGCGCCAGGGCGGCGGACAGCGCATGCAGGTCGTCCGGCAGGGCGGCGGAAAAGCCCGCCTCCATGCGGCCGTGCACCTGGCGCCGCTCGCCCAGCAAGGCTGCCGCTTCGGTCGAGAGCAGCAGCGAGCCGCTGGCGCGGTCGAACCACCAGCGTCCAAAATGACCGGCGCGCGCGATCGGGTCGGGCGTGGCCGCTTGCGCCAGCATGGCGGCCGGCCAGATCGGACCGGCTGCGGGCGGCGAAGTCATGACAGTGCCGGCTAGTTGCCCATCCATATACATTTCTCCCAATACCGTAAGGCTTTTACATAAACTTACTGTCCACTAAGCAACTTCCAGGCCAGCAAATAATTGCGCTCGTGATAGCGCTAAGGAGCAATGGAAGGGAGTACGCGCACCGCATAAGTGCGACTAAGCAACAATTGGATGATTGCGGTGCGAGATTGAGTTTTGCAAGATTAAATAAACGTACACTGTCGCGCAGTTTTGCCCAAGGGGGCGGCGTTCAGGCTTGCGATTTACAGCTAGGACTTGCGCCCCAGCCAGCGCACGAACCAGCGCGCCGCCAGCAGCGCGACCTGGTCGAGCGCGCCAGGCTCCTCGAACAGATGGGTAGCGCCCGGAACGATATCCATCGACTTGTGGCACGCCATCACGGCCAGCGCACGCTGGTTGCGCGCGAGCACCTCGGCATCGAGCCCGCCGACAATGAGCAAGGTTGGCGCCCGTACCACGGCTAGCTGCTGTTCGCCAGCCAGGTCGGGCCGGCCGCCGCGCGAGACCACCGCCCTGACGCGGCCGGGCTGCTCGGCCGCCAGTTGCAGGGCCGCCGCCGCCCCGGTGCTGGCACCGAACAAACCCAACGGCAAGCCACGGGTGGAGGGATGGGCCGCCAGCCATTCGGCAGCGAGGGCCAGCCGGCTGGCCAGCAGGCCGATATTAAAACGGGTGGAGGTATCGCTGTCTTCGCGCACGGTCAGCAAGTCCATCACCAGCGTGCCCAGGCCAGCCTGGCGCAAGGCAGCGGCCACCTGGTTATTGCGCGGACTGTTGCGCCCGCTGCCGCTGCCGTGGGCAAACAGCACCATGCCGATCGGCATTTCCGGCAAGGCCAACACACCTTCCACCAAGGCCGAATCGACAGCGATGCTGACCATTTCCCGATGCTGTGTCATTGTCATGTTGCCTCCGGAGGCGCAATGCGCGGCCCTTAGCGCACCAAGCTTTAAAACGTTTGACGTACGCGCACGGTTGACCGTGAATCTTGTGCTTGAACCTGCCGACAAGGAATGGTCCGCATCTTCAAATGCAGCAGGGTAAGATCGCCCCCATGGACAATCTCACTCATTCGCTCTTTGGACTGGCGGGCGGCCAACTGGTTCAAGGCATGCTGCCCGCCGAACCCCAGCCTGGTGCCCAGCGCACCCGTGGCCGCATGCTGCTGCTGGCGGGCTGGGCCGCCAGCAACTTCCCCGACCTCGATCTGGTGCTGACCGGCCTGCTGCCCGCCCCGCTCGGCTACCTGCTGCATCATCGCGGCCACACCCACACCCTGTTTTACGCGATCCCGCAGGTCCTGCTGCTGGTCGCGCTGATCTGGCTGCTGTGGCCCAATGCCCGCCGGCTGCTGCGCGCCAGCCGCCCGGCCCGCCTCGGCCTCGCTCTGTGCAGCATCGGCGGGATGCTGCTGCACATCGGCTTCGACTTCCTCAACTCCTACGGCGTACACCCCTTCCACCCCTTCGACGGGCGCTGGGTGTATGGCGACATGGTGTTCATCCTCGAACCGGTGTTCTGGATTGCTTTCGGCGTTCCGCTGGCCTTGTCCTTGCGCACGGCCTGGCTGCGCCGCCTGCTGTTACTGCTGCTGTGCGGTGTCGCCTTCTTTGCTTTCAAAGGCTTCCTGCTGTGGATTTCGGTTGCCGCGCTAGGGTTAGCCGCGCTGGGCATGGGCTGGATCGGCCGGCGCCGCCGCGATGAAGGTCAAACCGCGCTGCTGGCCGGCATGGCGCTGGCCATCCTGTTCGCCGGCGGGCAGGCATTGAGCTCCGCGCTGGCGTACAAGTCGCTGGCCGCGCAGCTGGCCGCCCGCCCCGATCATGCCAGGCTGGTCGATGCCGCGCTGACCGCCTATCCCGCCAATCCGCTGTGCTGGAGTTTCGCTTCGGTCGAGCGGCAGGACGCTGCCGGCCAGTTGATCGTGCGCCGCGGCGTGCTCAGCGTGGCCCCCGGCCTGCTGCCGGCCGCGCATTGCCCCGCCGCGATGAACCCGGTGGCGCAAGCGGCCACGACGATCGACATCAGCTGGGAGCACCGCGCCAGCCTGGCCGAGTTCCAGCGGCTGGCGCGCGAAGACTGCCACGTTGCCGCCTGGCTGCGCTTCGCCCGCACGCCCGCGCTGTTCGACACCGAAATCAGCGACGCCCGCTTCGGCAAGCTGCGCGCCAATTTCAGCACCCTGCGCCTGGGTGCGGGCGCTGCCTGCCCGGCCGGCGTACCCGGCTGGGGCATGCCGCGCGCCGACCTGCTGGCGCGCTGACAGCGGCCTTTCAAACTTCCCTTACGACAAACCCGGGGTCAGTGCCCACATTGACATACGAGCTCAGCCGTTTATTAAGTTCGATTATCGGCCTCGGCCTACGCGCAATAGGAGCGAACATATGCCACAGCCGGATGAGCTCGTGTATCAATGTGGGCACTGACACCGGGAATGGACCGGCCATGGCCGGTCGCGTCGCGGCGTTTCGCATTTCCGATTATGGGAAAACGCTGAAACAGGATAGGAGTAATTCGCCAGAATTGCCCGATGAGGCCGGCTTAGATAATGGCCGGGATAATCGCGGCCGGACCCGTTTTACGGATGAGCTCGTATAACAATGTGGGCACTGACCCCAGGGTTGGAGCATACGACTTGCCCCGCCGCATTGGCCCATCATCAAGTGGCCGATTGCCGTATGGCTCAAACGTAAAGGTAAAGCTGGCGCAGGCCGGTCTTACTCTTCCACCGGCGCCAGGTCGTCATCAGGCTGGGGCGGCGGCAGGGTACGGACCGGTTCCGGCGGCGGCACGCTGCGCACCGGGGCAGGCAGGGTCCGCACCGGCGGCTCTTCGAGCGCGTCGAGCGGGTCGACCGGCAGGCGGCGGCGCGGCTCAGGCAGCGGCACCGCGCGCTCATGCTCGCGGCCGATCTGGATGCGCGACGGTTCGGGTTCGACCGAGGGCTCGCCTTCCGGCATCATGTCTTCCGGTCCCGGCTCGGGCAGGTCGGCGGGTGGCGGCATGCCTTCCTGATGGATGTCGCCGCCCTCTTCCATCACTTCTTCGAATTCTTCATCCTGGCGCACCGGCGCCGGCGGACGGCCGCCCGGGAACACCGCGGCGGTGCTCACCTTGCCCGCTTCGACGGCGCTCTTGAAGAAGTCGCCCACCAGCAGGATGGCGTTGTGCCCGCCCTGTCCCCAGTAGCTGCTGCGCATGCTCACGCGGGTATCGTTAAAGCCCACCCAGGCGCCGGCCACCAGGTTCGGGTGCATCATGATGAACCAGCCGTCGGCATTGTTCTGGGTGGTGCCGGTCTTGCCGGCGACGTCGCCGGTGATGCCGAAACGGTAGCGGATCGCGGTGCCGGTGCCGCGGTTAATCACGCCGCGCAGCATGTCGATCAACATGGAGGCCGATTCGGGCGACATGGCGCGTTCGCCGCGCACATTGCCGAATTCCGCCACGACCTTGCCCTCGCGGTCGAGGATGCGTTTCACAAAAACCGGCGCGCGGTACTCGCCTTGCGCGGCGATGGTGGCGTAGGCGTTGACCATTTCGAGCAGGGTGACCGGGCTGGTGCCCAGCGCCAGCGAGGGCACGGCCGCCAGCTTGCTGTCCCTGACGCCCAGGTCGCGCGCCAGCTTGACGATGCTGGGCACGCCGACGTCCTGCATCACCTGGGCGGTGATGGTGTTCTTGGAGAAGACCAGGCCGTCGCGCAGGGTCATCTGGCCGCCGGTGGTGCCGCTCATGTCGGTCGGGCGCCACATGGTGCCGTCGCCGGCCTTGATCGACATGACCTCGTCGCGGTACAGGCGGTTCGGGGCCAGGCCTTTTTCAAGCGCCGCGCCGTAGACAATGGGTTTGAAGGTGGAGCCGGGCTGGCGCTGGGCCTGGGCCACGTGGTCGTACTGTTCCTTGTCGAAGTCGCGGCTGCCGACCCAGGCGCGCACTTCGCCGTTGGTCGGGTCCATCGCCACGAAGCCGGCTTCCAGGCGGGTCTTGGTGCGGCGCAGCTGGGCCATGAATTCCTTATCGGCGCGCAGGCGCTCGAGTGCGGCGGTCGCTTCTTCGCCGTCGGCCACCGCCTTGCGGTATTCGGCACTGTCGCGCACAAAAGCGTTCACCAGCTGCGGCTTGGATTTCCAGAAGTAGTCGAAGGCGGTCACCGAATTGTGCATGCCGGCGTAGGCGCCCACATTGGGCGAACTGCCGCTGTTGGGCTGGGCCCATTCGACGTCGGCCACCATCTGCAGCGCGCCGGCCTGGCGTTCGACCGCGCGCATGGCGGCCTGCTGCAGGCTGGCGTCGAGCGTGGTCTGCACCACCAGGCCGTCGAGCTGGAGGTTGTAGTCGTTCTCGTCGGCCCACTGGATCAGCCACTTGCGCACGTAAGTGGTGAAGTGGCTGTCGGTGTCGCTGCGCTCGGCCCGGCGCGCGAAGTGCAGGCGCAGCGGGCGCTTCTTGTACTGCGCCAGCTTCCTGGCGTCGATCACGCCGTGCTTGTGCATCTGGCCCAGCACCACATTGCGGCGCTGGATCGAGCGCTCGGGATTGGTCACCGGGTTGTAGTAGTTGGTGCCCTTGAGCATGCCGACCAGGGTGGCGGCCTCGTTGACGTCCAGGCGCGCGGCCGACTTGTCGAAGTAGGTGCGCGCCGCCATCTCGATGCCGAAGCTGTTGTAGAGGAAGGGCACGGTATTGAGGTAGGCTTCGAGGATTTCCGGCTTGCTGTAGGTGGCCTCGATCTTGATCGCCGTGATGATTTCCTTGAGCTTGCGGTTGAGGTTGCGCGAGCGCCCGATTTCTTCCGGGAACATGTTACGCGCCAGCTGCTGGGTAATGGTGGAACCGCCCTGCGAATCGCCCTTGAGGCTGTAGACGATGGCCGCCAGCGAGCGCTTGAAGTCGATCCCGTTGTGGTCATAGAAGCGGTGATCTTCGGTGGCGATCAGGGCCGACACCACATTGGGCGAAATATCCTTGAGCTTGACGCGCTCTTCCAGCCCCTGGTCCAGGGTGGCCAGCACCTTGCCGTCAGCCGAGACGATCGAGGTGGCCTTGGCCGAACGAACTTGTTTGAGGGTGTTGATGCCCGGCGTCAGGGGGATGAGGATCAGTACATACAGCAGCAGCAAACCCAGCAGCGCGGCGGTTCCCCATAGCATGATCAACGCCACCCGCTGTGCCGGCGGCTTGCCTTTGAGGTAGGCGCGCGCCCTGCCGTAGCCGGCCTGTGCGTGACTGCCTGCCGCCCCCAGGGCGCGCCCGGTGTGATGGCGAACGCGCTGGGCGCGGGTTTGTTCCGGTTGATTCCTGTCCACTAGTACTTTCCTTGTTTCGATGTTCCGTGGGCGCAGTATAGCGGAGCGCCAAGGCGGGTCTGTTCATCAGCGCACGCAGGCGCACCGGGTGCTACCGAAGGGATCGCGAGGGGGGACGATGTGGCATATTCCTACGTCACCTGTGCGGGTGCGCCTACTTTCTGCTCAAAACCATTGGCCTATCATGGCCTTTCCGCTGCGGGACAGCTCGGCTGACGTGCCGGTTCCCAGTAAGTTTCCAACAACAAGGAGCGACTCATGCGAACCTCATCTACTAGCAGCAAGGCCAACAAAGGGCAAATGGGCACCCCGGCCGACGGCGTCGATGCCATCACCCTCTTGACCGAAGACCACGAGAACGTCAAAGCGCTGTTCGAGCAATATGAAGGCCTGGGCGACCGCGCCACAAGCAGCAAGAAAAAGCTGGCCACCCAGATTTGCCTGGAGCTGAGCAAGCACGCAACAGCCGAGGAAGAAATCTTCTACCCTGCAGTGCGTGCCGCCCAGAAAGACAATGAAGACATGATCGACGAGGCGGTTGTCGAGCACGCGTCGGCCAAGGATCTGATCGCACAGATCCTGGAGATGGATCCAAAGGAAGAGCTGTTTGATGCCAAGGTGAAAGTGCTGTCGGAACTGATCGAGCACCACGTCGAGGAAGAAGAGAAGGAAATGTTCAAGAAAGCCCGCGATGCGGACCTGGATCTGGAAGCGCTGGGTCAGCAGATTGCGCAGCGTAAGGCTGAGATTACGCTTTAAAAA
>CAMLFK010000214.1 GCA_946479255.1 uncultured Oxalobacteraceae bacterium | reverse complement strand
GAGCCGTTTGCCGAGCGAGTCCACGTGTCCGACCGGATTGGCCTCGTCCAGGCTTTCGACATGCTGCGCCAGGGTGCGGCGAGCGCGCTTGCCGAAATCCGCATCGAGCGGCCGTTTTCGGCTGCCGGCCGCCAGTTTCTGTCGGTCCGGCTCGACATGACCGCCATCCGCGACGGCGAAGGGGAACTCCTCTACGTCCTGGCGCAGGCGCGCGACATGTCGGAAGAAGAGCAGCTCCGCCTGGAAGCCGCGGCCAATGTCGCCGAGGCGCGCTCCGCCCATGAGGCGAAGTCGAGGTTCCTCGCCGCCGTCAGCCACGAGCTGCGCACCCCGCTCAACGCCATTCTCGGTTTTTCCGACGGACGCGGCGCGTCCACCTTCTCGCCGCTGGACAAGGTAGCGGCAGCGGACAGGCCAAGGTCGATACCGGTGATTCCATCGTTGTTGCGTGGCAGGAGCGCCGTTGCGTCGGGCACTTCGACCTGGATGGATAGGAACCAGTGGGCGGCGCGCCGGCAAATGCTTGCCCCCATGATGCGGCCGGGCCAGCGCAAGCTCTCGCTCAGGTCGACACGGCCGATCTTCGGCAGTACCACGCTCATCCCCTCCACGCGCAGCTTGTCGTTCGCGCAATAGAAGCTGTCACGGCAGCGTCCCTTTTTCTTGAACACCGGCGGATGCGCCGGAATGCCTTCGCGCAGCGCAGTGAAGTAACGGCTCCACGCCTTCGCCAGGTGGGCAAAGGGCTGGGCATGGGCATCGCGGTGGATCGTGCGCAGCCAAGGCTTTCCGTCGGCATCGAGCCAGTCCGGATGGCTGTACTTCAGCGCATTGAACTGCTTTTTCAAGTTCATCGCCTGCGGGCGCTGCCCGGCGGCCGTTTGCCGCTGCCATTCGGCCAGCGCCCAGTTCCAGACCCGCCGCGCCGTCCCCGCCGCACGCGCGAAGTAGGCACACTGCTCATTGTTGGCCTCAAGCCGAATGCGGTGAGCGAGCAGCATCTTGGCGGTCCTGTTGGTCCTGTAGCAATGCTTCGTCCAGCTTCTTGCGGTAGTTGCGCAGGCCATACAAGCGGGACGAGAAACAATGCACAATGGTCATCAAGTCTTGTACCATTTCCTGCGCGGGTGACAGGCGTTCCTGATCCAGCACCAGCAGCTCGCAACCGTGCGACTGGGTATAGTGGGCGAACCAGTCGAAACCGAAGCGGGTCAAACGGTCACGATGCGCCAGTATGAGTGTGCCCACTTCGTCACGCCCGATCGCATCCATCAGTGCCAGAAAGCGCTTGCGCTTGAAGTCGAGTCCTCCGCCTACCTCTTCGATGAAGTCGACATTGGCCAGCCCGCGTGCGACGGTAAACTGTTCCAGGATTCGCCGCTGATTTGCCAAATCAGGACGCTGGGGAGCGCTCGATACGCGGCAGTAAGCGACAATCCGTTTTGGCGCTCCAGTGGGTTTGATCCGCAAAAAATCCTTGAGTTGGGCCGGCGTATATCGACGACGGTTGCTGTCCGTGCGTGCAATGGGGAGCAGGCGTCCTTCACGCTCCCAGCGCTGAACGTTATTAACGGTGACCCCGAGCATCTTGGCCGCCACGCTGATGTCGACTGTGTTTTCCATGATCACTGTTGGACATCATCAGCCACTTTAAGTTCTGCTAGATATCCGCTCCAATTTTTAAAGCCCGCACTTAAGTCGAGTTGGTCGAGAAACTGGACCGAGGGATCATCAGCGCTTCCCAAGCCATGTCTGGACAGCGCCGCCGATCCGGTGCAACATAGCCATTCTTATAACAGGAGGCATGCATGTTCCAGGGTTTGCGCACCGTAATCTATCCCGTCACCGACCTCGCCGGGGCAAGCGACTGGTACCGCAAGGTGGCCGGCTGCGATCCATATTTCGAGCAGCCTTTCTACGTGGGCTTTGAAGTGGGCGGCTTCGAACTGGGACTGGTTCCGGACGGCACGCCGGGCGCCAGCGGCGCCACCGCATACTGGGGCACGCCAGACGCCGCCGCGGAAGTCGAACGCCTGCTGGCCCTGGGCGCCGTGCTCGACACGGCGGTGGCCGACGTCGGCGACGGCATCAAGGTGGCGACCGTGCGCGACCCCTACGGCAATCTGCTGGGTGTGATCGAAAACCCACACTTCGACTTGTCCAAGGTCGCCTGAATTGACGCCAAGCAATAACACAGAATTCCGGTGACGCAACAATGATCACCGGCACGCCCGCCTCGCGTCCATTCGAAAGGGATTTATGATTAGTTGCCGCAATTTGAAGCGCTCGCTGTCGAGCATCCTGCTAATCGCGGCCAGCCTCTTGCTCGGCGGCTGTGCCACCAACAATGTCAGCCTGCAGGAAGTGCGCGAGTTCGCCGACGCGTCCGCGCGCCTGGGTGCCTATTCCGAACTGTCGGGGCGCTTTCGCGACACCTACCTGCGCGAGCAGCCTTACCTGACCCCGGCCGCCGACAAGCTGGCCAAGGACAACGACGCCAAGCGCCGCGCCGCCTACGACGATTTCATCAGCGTCCAGAAAGCGGTAGTGCTGTACATGCAGACCCTGTCCATGCTGGCCGGCGACGCGCGCTACGACCTGACGCCGCAGATCGACGACCTGGGTGCCGGCCTGAAAGCCAACGCCGACAGCGGCCTGCAGCAAAAGCATGTGGCGGCCTACACCGGCCTGACCCGCATGCTGACGCGGGCGATCGCCTCCGGTTACCAGGGACGCAGCGTGGAAACCATGGTGCGCGATGGCGATACCGATCTGCAGACCCTCATCGACGGCATGATCACGCTCACGCGCCTGTACGCCAAGACCCATGAAAATGAAAAGAAAACCGTGCTCGGCATTTTCGACATCGAGATTCCTTTCGCCACCCGCCCGCAGGACCGCATGCTGGTGACCCTGGCCAAGGTGCATTACCTGAGCAAGTCGCAGGAATACAAACTGCTCGACAAGCGCTACGACATGGCCCAGCTGGGTTTGAAGAAAGTCTCGGACGGACACATGAAGCTGCGCGATAACATGAACAATTTGTCCTCGGCCGAAGTGCGCAGCATGCTGGCCAAGTTCGCCAGCGACCTGCGCCTGATTCGCGACAATTTAGCCACCAACTAAAGAGTGAGAGGTGCATCATGACCACTGTGCCACCCGCCGTGCCGTCCGGACTGTCTACCCCGGCCGAGATCGAAGCACTGGCCGACCAGCTGACCGCCTGTGCCGACGCGCTGCATCAGCGCATCGTCAAGTCGGTCAATGACCACAAGGGCAAGCCGGTCAGCGATGCCGAACAGATGGTCGCGCGCGGCCTGTTCGACGACGAATTGCTGCTGCGCCAGAAGGCCAACGGCCTGTACGCGGATGCCGCCACGCTGGTAGTCGAGCCGCTCGGCAAGCCGCAGCAGCATGTGATGGAGCTGACCGCCGCGGCCGCCGAAAAAATCCGCAAGATCGGCTATATCGGCCAGTTGACCAGCCTGGTCGGCAATCTGTTGTTGCTGGCCGGCGCGGCCGGTACCGCGCAGCCGGTGGCGATCCTCGCAGCCCTGGAAAAAGTCCGCACCAGCCTCAAGGGAGTGCAAGCTTTCAGCCCCCCAAAACCAGCCAAGAAATAGCCGGCAAACGAAGCCACGCGCGCAGGATGGCCTACTCCGACACAGCGCGCGTGCGCCCATATTCACTCACCCTCGATCGCGCTACACTAAGGCCAAGCGCGCATGATCGCGCGCTCAACCTTCACACATTTCCGGTGACGCCATGAACGAGCTGAGTGCGGGACTGACCGCGGAGCAGCTGTCGCTGCTTGAATCCTTGCTTGAACAACGCCGCGCGCAACTGGCCGGCAGCGGCAGCATCGACGTGCTGGCTGGTTCGCATGAGTTGCCAGTGTCCGAGGTGGAGACCTCGCCGGCGGACAAGGCCACCGTGCGCCTGCTGAACGACCTGGCGCTGGAAGCGGCCGGACATACCGCCGCGCAGCTGGGACGGGTCAAGCGCGCGCTGGCCAAGTTCGATGACGGCAGTTATGGCATCTGCGAGGAATGCGGCAACGACATCGGCTTCTCGCGGCTGCAGGCGCGGCCGGAAGCGACGCTATGCATCGCTTGCCAGACGCGCGCAGAGAAGCGCTGAACTACGCGCGCTTAACTCATATGCTGGCCACCGTTGATGGCCAGGTTGGAACCGGTGACGAAGCCTGCTTCATCCGAACTCAGGTAAGCGATCAGCGCCGCCACCTCGTCCGGCTCGCCCAGCCTGCCCATAGGAATCTGCGGCAGGATCTTGTTTTGCATGACGTCCGGCGGCACCGCCTCCACCATCTTGGTGCGCAGGTAGCCGGGCGAGACGGTATTGACCGTGATGCCGTGGCGCGCCACTTCCAGCGCCAGCGCTTTGGTGAAGCCGTGCATGCCGGCCTTGGCGGCGGCATAGTTGGCCTGGCCGATGGCGCCCTTCTGGCCATTGACCGATGAAATATTGATGATGCGGCCCCATTTGTGGAGCATCATCGCTTCCAGCGCGGGCTTGCTCATATTGAATACGCTGTCGAGGTTGGTGCGCATGACTTCGGCCCAGTCGCTCGGCTGCATCTTGAGCAAGGTGCGATCGCGCGTGATGCCGGCATTGTTGACCAGCACATCCAGCCGGCCTTGCTCGGCCACCAGCTTTTGCATCATGGCCTGGACATCGTCGAAATCGGTCACGTCGACCTTATAGGCGGAAAAGCGAAATCCCTCGTCGCGCTCGGCGGCAAGCCAGGCTTCCGGTGCGGTGTTGTGCGGCGAATAGGTGGCCGCCACCGTGAAACCGGCACGATGCAGCCGACGGCAAATTGCCGTTCCCAATCCACCCATCCCGCCCGTTACCAGCGCTACACGCTTGTCTTCCATTGTGCCTCCCGTGTTATCTTGTTAGTCGGAGCACAAGTCTAGGGCGGGCACGCGGGATGCTATTGATTAAAATCAAACCTCGTGTCGGGATCTTTTACATGATGATGATCAATCAGCCGTTTGGGAGCTTGCCATGCCCTACCACACCATTCTCGTCCACGCGGACGATGCGCCCAGCGCCAAGGCACGTTTCGCCGGTGCGATCGCGCTGGCCCGTGCCTGCCAGGCTCACCTGATCGGCCTGGGGGCCAGCGGCATCTCGCGCGGCCTGTATCCCACCTTGCCGCCGGAGCAGAGCGACCCGACCCTGGCCTTGCACCTTGGCTACCTGCGCGAGCAGGCACAAGGCGCGCTGACCCAGTTTGCCCGCCAATGCGAAGCGGCCGCCCTGCCCTCGTTCGAAGCACGCCTGATCGACGACGAAACCGCGCCCGGCCTGGCGCTGTTCTCGCGCACCGCGGACCTGACCATCCTCAGCCAGAGCGACCCCGAGCGCAATGGACTGGATAAATTGCCGGCCGACGTGGTATTGCAGGCCGGCGGTCCGGTGTTGCTGGTGCCCTTCGCCACGCCGCAGGCCAGCGCGGCCAGGCCGCTGGTGCATGCGGTGGTGGCGTGGGACGCCAGCCGCGAGGCGGCGCGCGCGCTGCAACTGGCGCTGCCGCTGCTGGCCCTGGCGCAGCGCGTGACGGTGGCGATCATCGATACGCTGCCGCCCGGTCATGTGTCGGTCGATGCGCGCCTGGCCGATCCCTTGCCCTGGCTGGCAAGGCACGGCATCGAAGCGGCCCTGGGGCAGCGTTCCGTCGACGGCAAGCGGCACGGCCTGCGCCGCCATCCGGTGGGCGAAGCGCTGCTGTCGCTGGTGGGCGAAAGCGGAGCCGATCTGCTGGTGATGGGGGCCTACGCCCATTCGCGCATGCGCGAGACCCTGCTCGGCGGGGTCACGCGCACGGTGTTCGAAAGCATGACGGTGCCGGTGCTGATGGCGCATTGAGCGGCTCCCGCTCAGTCAGGCTCCGGCCTGCCAGTCGAGCGCGCGGATCTTGGATACCTGGCGCGCCGCCATCAAGGACCATAGCAATAGCGCCTGGTCGCGGCTGGCCGCCATGCGGCGCGGACGGGCCAGCGCCAGCTCGCAATCGCGGTCGGACCATTCCTCGAAGCTGGCTTCGCCTGTGCTGCTGATTTCGGCCACGTACATCAGGCCATCGTCATAGCCGAAACGCAGGGCCGCACTGAGCGGCTCCGCGGGAGCGGTCGCCGTCTTGGGGGGATGTTTGGGTTTGGCATACAGTTCGGCCAGCACCGCGGCCATTTGTTGTTCAGTGGGCGAGGCAAGCTCGCGCCCGTCCGGCCCCGTGAGGGTAAGCCATGCGTGTGTCATGAACCCTTCCTCCTGTCTTGCGCGAGTGGCTTCGACGATGATGACCGGTCAGTCATGTTGACTGGGTAGCGAATCAATCATACCCAATTTCGATATCGAAGCAAGCCAATCGTGCGAGGCAGGTACAGGCAGCGTTCAATGGATCAGCGCGGGCGGGCTGTTTGGGTCAAAGTCGGTCCAGTCGCCGTTTTCGATGGTGCCCTGGGCACGCTCGATCTGCTGCGAACCGAGGTCGCGCAGCACTTCCAGCGCACGCGCTTCCTGGTCGGGCTGGTCGAGGGCGACCGCCACCACCATGCCGGCATGGCGCTGCTCCAGGGTATTGGTGCTGCCACCGTGTTCCGCTTCGCCCGCCTCTTTCATCTTGGAAAAGCTATACAGCGAACCCACGTGCGCACCCACCAGGCCGCCCACGATCGGTCCCAGCGGGCCGGTCACCACCGAGGTGGCCGCGCCGAGCGCCGCGCCCACCGCGCCGCCGGTCAGCTGGCCCTGCAGCACGCCGGCCGGGGATTCCTTCGCCCCTTGGGAAGTGATCTCGTCGCCGCCGATCGGGGTCAGGTCATGCTGCCCCGGCTGGCTCAGATAAAAAGCCGTGATGTGGTCTTCCCGGAAACCGGCACCTATTAACTCACGACGCGCTTGTTCAGCTTCGGCTTGAAGTTGAAAATGTCCCGCAACAATTGTCGACATGCTGAAATCCTCCTGCACTAATGAGCTTTCAGCATGCGCTTAGCGCGCGCCGATTTCTGTACGCTAGCGCACGATGCCTGCCGTTATTGCCACTGGCCGTAAGCAAAGCCCGGATGCGTTTCCGGTTCCGGGGGCGTGAGCCAGGCGCGCGGATCGACCCGGTAGTATTTGTGGAACTCGGCAAACAGCTCCGGATGGCGCTCGGCCATCTGGTAGGGCTTCTCAAAGTAGGTTTCAGTGGCGACCGCAAAAAATTCGGCCGGGCTGCTGGCCCCGTAATGGTCGAGCACGCTGTGCTGCTGGAACATCGCGTCGGCGCGCAACTCCTCAAAGGCGCGCGAGAGCACGGCGGCCCAGCCGCGGTAATTGTCGCGGCTGCCCAGCCAGGGGGCACCGTTGTTGGCGCCGGACTCGCTGTCGAGCTGGTGGGCGAATTCGTGCAGCACCACGTTCTGCCCGTCCTGCCAGTCGTGGGCGCCGCGCCGCACATGGTCCCACGACAGCACCACGCGCCCGTCGCCCCAGGATTCGCCCAGCAGGTCATGGCGCTCCTCGGTGATGACGCCGGCTTCGTCGACTTCCTTGCGCGGCACCACGAAGGCGCTCGGATACACCAGGATGGTATGCAGCTCGGGGAATACGCGGCTGGGCCGGCCCAGCAGCAACAGGCAGGCCTGGCCGGCAATCGTCAGGCGCACTTCATCGTCGATGTCCTGGCCGGCGCAGCCCACGAACTTTTTCTGATGCAGGAATTGCTGGATCAGCCGGTGCAGCTGCTGCTGCAATTCGGGCGCCATGCGCGGATAAATAGGGATGTTGCGGCGCAAGATGGCCAGCCAGTTGGCGGGCATCGGCTGGGCCAGCACCCGCCGCAAGCGCCAGCGTGGCGCCATCAGGCCTACTGCGATTGCCACGGCGATGGCCGTGGTCCAGATCAGCGCTTCCATGCCGCCCGTCCTGTGCTGTTGATGTGTCGGAAATGTGTTTGGTTTACGCCGCAGCCTTGCCGGCCCCCAGCCAGGCCTCAAGCGCATCGGCATTACCGATCAGTTTGCCTCCAATGAATACTTGCGGCCAGGTCGATGCGCCAGACACGGCGCGCAGCACGCTGGAGTTGATCTTCTGGTCCTGGACGATCTCGGTGTACTTGAGTCCATGCGCCTTGAGCGCGGCCTTGGCGCGTGCGCAGTGCGGGCAGCCGGGCTTGGCGAACACCACCACCGGCTCGGGCACCTGGGCGTCCGGGGCAATATAACGCAGCATGGTTTCGGCATCCGACACTTCGAACGGGTCGCCCTCCTGCTCCGGCTCGATGAAGACTTTCTCGATGATGCCGTCCTTGACCAGCATGGAATAGCGCCAGGAGCGCATGCCGAAACCCAGCTTGCGCTTGTCGACCAGCAGGCCCATGCCTTCGGCGAAATCACCATTGCCATCAGGTATCACGGTGATGTTTTCCGCATCCTGGCCGGTTTTCCACTCATTCATCACGAAGGCGTCGTTGACGGCCATGCAAACGATATCGTCGACGCCATGCTGGCGCAATACCGGCGCCAGTTCGTTATAGCGCGGCAAGTGGGTGGACGAGCAGGTCGGCGTGTAGGCGCCCGGCAGGGAAAACACCACCACGGTCTTGCCTTTGAACAGATCATCGCTGCTGATGTCTTTCCACTGGTCGTTGGGACGGGCCTTGAAGGTGACATTGGGGACAGGCTTGCCTTCGAGGGATTCGGGAGTCGGTAACATGGCATTCCTTTTCTGATTGAATGAAGGTCG
>CAMLFK010000213.1 GCA_946479255.1 uncultured Oxalobacteraceae bacterium | reverse complement strand
GGGTCTGGGTCCACACCAGGTAACGCTGGCCCTTGTGGGCGAAGGTGGTGGCGTCCAGCATGAAGCTTTCCCAGTGCGTCTTGAGCTGGCCGCGCTCGGTCCATGTCCCTTCGAGCGGATTGACGGAACTGTTTTCCAGCACGTACAGGCGGATCGCCCAGTTGTCTTCGGCCGTACCAGCCGTAAAGTAGATGTACCACTTGCCATCAATATGGTGAATCTCGGGCGCCCAGATATTGCCACCCATGATGCCCTTGTCGTGCTTGCGCCAGATGACTTTGGCCTCGGCCTTGCCGAGCTCATTGAGCGACTTGGCGCGGCGCAGCTCGATGCGGTCGTATTCGGGCACCGTGGCGGTGTAATAGTAGTAGCCGTCGCTGTGGAGGACGACCTGCGGATCGGCGCGTTGCTGCACCAGGGGATTGGCGAACACGGGGGCGTCAGCCACGGCCGCGAATGGCAGGCACAGGGCGCCGGCGAATACAATCCGCAATAAATTCTTCAAAGGTCTACTCCTGGCAGGGTGGTGTCGAAATGCGGCCGTGATCTTACTTGCCTGAAGCGGCAGGTCTTCGGCGGACATGGTGGATCAATGGTGATGCAGATTGGCCGGGGTGGCGGCCAGGAATTCGTCCACGCCGTACAGGAAGGCGAGGCTGGTGAGGCTGGAAGGGATGTTCACGTAGGCGAGCGCCTTGCCGGATTTGCGGGCGGCGCGCTGCCAGGCCAGCAAAACGGCCACGGCCGCGGAATCGGCGGACTTCACCGATCCGAGGTCGAACACCGTCTTGCCGGCCTTGATTGCGGCCACGCCCTGGGCCAGCGCCGTCTTGGCGTTGGCCACCGTCAGGGTTTCGATGTTGTCGAGATTAAAGGGCATGGCTGGCAATAATTACTTGGTTTTCAGTGGCTTGGACGCCAGTTTCTTGTTGCGCTCGGCCAGCGACTTGATCAGGCCGTCGATGCCCGATTTGTTGATTTCCGAAGCGAAGTTGCCCTTGTAGGTTTCCACCAGCCAAGCGCCCAGCACGTTGATGTCGAAAATCTTCCAGCCCGCAGGGGTCTTGGCCAGGCGGTAGTTCAGGGTGATCGGCTCGCCGCGGGTCATGTTGACCTGCGAACGCACTTCCACTTCCTGGTCGGCCGGGTCGGCGCGCAGCGGCTTGAATTCCACGGTCTCGTTCTTGATCTGCGACAGCGCGCCCGAGTAGGTGAAGATCAGCAGGGTGCGGAACTCGTTGGACAGCTGCTTCTGCTGTTCAGGAGTCGCTTCGCGCCAGAAACGGCCGGCGGCCAGGGCGGTCATGCGCTGGAAGTCGACGTAAGGCAGGATCTTGCTTTCGACCAAGTCCATGACGCGCTTCTGGTTGCCGGCCTGGATTTCCTTGTCGTGCTTGGCGGTCTCGATCACATCGCCGGAGATGCGCTTGACCAAGGCGTCCGGCGTTTCGGCCGCGGCGGCGGCGGTGGTGGCGACGAACGCCACGGTAGCCATTGCGATAAGTTGTTTGATCAGTTTCATAAGCTCTCTTGTAATGAGTGGTTTCCGGACTGCAACCCGCTGCTTGTATTTGAGCGGGGCTCTGCAGTGGTTAACTACTTGGTGGCCGTTTCGGATGACACAGGTTTCGCATCGGCCGCCGGTGCTGTTGTTTTTTCACCCGCGGCGGCCGGCGCTGCCGGCTCGTCCGCATAGGCGGCGCGGATCGCGGCGGCATTCGAGGTCATGCCGTCCTTGTTCTCGGCATCGGCGGCTTCCTTGGCGTCCAGCAAGGCCGCTTCGCGGGCTTCCTTGCGCGAGCCTTCGCCGTCGAACACCTTGTTTTGGCGGCGCTGCAGGTAGCCGTCACGGATGAATTCGTAACGGTCGAGTGCGGCTTCTTCCATCAGGTTGGAGGCGTCCAGCAGCGCGGCGCGCTCGTCGACCACGCGCAGTGCCGTGCCCAGGTTGCGGGTGCGGACCGGGCTGACGTAGACCCATGGGTCGGCGGAAATATCGAGCGGCAATGCCGCGGTATCGCGCAGGGTCGATGGTCCGAGGATCGGCAACATGATGTACGGACCGGAGCTCATGCCCCAGTAGCCGAGCGTCTGGCCGAAGTCTTCCTGGTGTTTCGGCAGGCCGGCTTCGGAGGCGACGTCGAACAGGCCGCCCAGGCCGAAGGTCGAGTTGATGACGACGCGGGTGAAGTCGGACATGCCGGCTTCGCCTTTACCCTGCATCAGGTTGTTGGCGGAGGTCCAGACATCGGCCAGATTGCCGAAGAAATTGCTCACGCCGGTCTGTACGACGGATGGGGTAATACTCTTGTAGACGGTGGCAGCCGGCTTCAAGGCGTTCTGGTCGACAGCGTCGTTGAACTTGAAGACGGCGCGGTTGACTGGCTCGAAGGGATCGCGGGGATTGTTGGTGGCGCAGCCTGTGAGGGAAACTGCGGCCACTACCAGTGCTGCGGCGCGCCAGGGGCGCGTTCGATCGTAGCTTGCGGTTTTCATTTGCTCTTATTCCTTTTTACCTTCAGCGGCCTGGCTGTAGATGAAGCGGTTGATCAGGTCTTCCAGCACGGTGGCGGACTGGGTGCGGCTGATGCGGTCGCCATTGACCAGGTTATTGGTGTCGCCGCCGGCCTCGATGCCGATATATTGTTCGCCGAGCAGACCAGCGGTCAGGATTTTCAACGAGCTATCTTTTGGAAATTTATAGCCGGTTTCGAGCTCCAAGGTTACCAGCGCCTGATAGCTCTTGTCATCAAACTTGATATCTCCGACCCGGCCCACCACCACACCGGCGCTCTTGACGGGCGCTTGCGGCTTGAGGCCGCCGATGTTGTCGAACTTGCCGGTGACCAAGTAGCTCTTGCTGAACGACAAGGTGCTCATGTTGCCGGCTTTTAAGGCCAGAAAGGCCAGCGCGCCCAGTCCCAGCAGGACAAACAGGCCAACCCAGACGTCAATCGATTTGCGATGCATAATTTTTCCTAACTCTTGTTTGTGCGGCAGCGCGGCGCTGCCGGATTCAATATTTCGCTGACTTCGCAGCGTCAGTTCGCGTTGAACAGGATTGCGGTCAGAATAAAGTCCAGTCCCCACACCATCAGGGACGCGATCACCACGGTACGGGTGGTGGCGCGCGACACGTCTTCCGGCGTCGGCTGGGCATGGTAGCCCTGGAACAGCGCCGTAAAGGTGACGGCGATACCGAACACCAGGCTCTTGAGCACGACACCGTTGAACACGTCCGCCCAGACATCGACGTTGGCCTGCATCTGCGACCAGAACGCGCCTTCGTCCACGCCGATCAGTTGCACGCCTACCAAGTAGCCGCCGAACACGCCGACTGCCGAAAAGATGGTGGCCAGCACCGGCATGGCAATGATGCCTGCCAGGAAACGCGGCGCCAGCACGCGCTGGATCGGGTTAATCGCCATCATTTCCATGGCCGACAATTGCTCGCCAGCCTTCATCAGGCCGATCTGCGCGGTCAGCGAGGTGCCGGCGCGGCCGGCGAACAGCAGGGCCGTGACGACCGGACCGAGTTCACGTACCAGTGCCAATGCGACCACCTGGCCAAGCTTTTGTTCCGCGCCGTACGGGGTCAGGGTGATATAACCCTGCAGGCCCAGCACCATGCCGACGAACAAGCCGGAGACGATGATGATCACCAGCGAATAGTTGCCGATGAAATGGATCTGCTCAGAAATCAGAGTCGGGCGGCGCAGGGCGCCGATGGACATGCCCAGCAGATTGAAAAAGAAACGGGTGGCGAATCCGACGCTGGCGATGGCTTCGCGCAAGGTGCGGCCGATGGCGGCCAGGAAATCGAGGATCATGGTCATGGCTGCGCTCCCAGGCCCAGGTCGTCGGCCAGCGACTTGCCTGGATAGTGGAAGGGCACCGGGCCATCCGGCGCGGCATTGACGAACTGCTTGACGTACGGGTCTTCCGACACGCGCAGGTCGGCCGGCGTGCCTTGCGCCACGATTTCGCCTGCGGACATGAAGTACACGTAATCGGCGATCGCGAAGCATTCGTGCACATCGTGCGAGACCAGGATCGAGGTCGAGCCGAGCGCATCGTTGAGCTTGCGGATCAGGTTGGCGGTGACGCCCATGGAGATCGGATCGAGGCCGGCAAAGGGCTCGTCGTACATGATCAGTTCCGGGTCGAGCGCAACGGCGCGCGCCACGGCCACGCGGCGCGCCATGCCGCCGGAAATCTCGGCAGGCTTGAGCCTGGCGGCGTTGCGCAGGCCGACCGCGTTCAATTTCATCAGCACCAGGTCGCGGATCAGTTCTTCCGGCAGGTCGGTGTGTTCGCGCAGGGGGAAAGCAACGTTGTCAAAGACGGACAAGTCGGTGAACAGCGCACCGAACTGGAACAGCATGCCCATCTTGCGGCGCAGGCGGTACAAGCCGTCGGTATCGAGCTTGTGGACCACTTCGCCGGCGACGCTGACCTCGCCTTTTTGCGGGCGGATCTGGCCGCCGATCAGGCGCAGCACGGTGGTTTTGCCACAGCCCGAACCGCCCATTACGGCAACGACCTTCCCGCGTGGGAAGTCCATGCGCAGGTTCGACAGAATCGACCGGTCGCCGTAGGCAAAGTGTAAGTCGCGGATCTCTACTAGGTTCGGCACTGGGGTATTCGTTTTTTGGGAATGGCGTATTGTAGTGCAGAAAGCACAATCCCTGCTGGTCGGCAGCTCGCTTTTCCCGGGCGTGCGACGTGATAAAACAACACTACTGAACGGCGAGTCAGATATATGCACGTCTAAGTGCTTGATTCTTAAGCAGATAGGAGTTTGCCAAGAGGGAACAAAATCGGCAAATATTGCCACAAGAAAATTGGTGCGCAGCAGCATTCTTACAAAGTTTTACCTGCTTTTTCAACCACGGCGCAACACTCTCCGCGCCCTGAACGATAATTCCACTGAATGTTTACATGAGATACAAAACCAGCCGATTCCTTGGAAGTTTGGGATTAGAAAATTCTCACAGGAATTTTCGCAAGGAAGCTGCATTGATAACTATAATTGATTGCTAATCTGTCCAACCCGCTACGGAGACCGTCCGCATGAACAACCTGAATTACCTCGACCGCGCCGTCAGCGGTTTGAAAGCCCTTGGCATCAACTGGTCGACCGCACAAGACGCGCCGGTGGTGCCGCTGCTGGACAAGCTGCAGAAGTACGATAACAAACGCATCATGGGCATCGCCACCACGATGCAGCAATCGTCCGCCTTCAATGCCGCCGTGCGCGAGCAGATCAAGGGCATGGACATTTCGACCCGCTACGCCGACATCGCCAGCCGCTTCGATTCGATCCGCACGGACTCGCAAGAGATGGTCGAGTACATGGCCGACGGCAAGCTGGACTTCAGCGAGCGCCTGAAGATGAGCTGGATGAAAATGCGCCGTGGTTCGATCCCCGACCGTTTCGAAGGCATCCGCAAGGACTACCTGGAAGTGGCCGCATCGGCCAACGACCAGATCCAGCGCGAAAACGCCATCCTCGAAGCCTACCGCGATTTCCGCATGGCCCTCAAGGCCTCGGAAGCCGATGCCCAGGAAGTGCTTAAGACCGCCACCGCCGCGCTGGCCGAGCGCAAGCTGGCACTGGAAGCGGCCAACACCAAGGTCGAGCAATATGCCGGCACCGATGAAGCTGAAAAAGTGCGCATCGAACTGGCGCGCGACGAAGCCCTGCGCGCCGTGCAGGACGAAGACAAGACTTACCAGATCGCCAAGGACATCGCGGACGACCTCAAGACTTCGTACAACACAGCCGAACTGGTGTTCGCGCGCCTGCAGCAGACCCACACCGTCAAGGAGCGCCTGTACCAGCGCGCCGTCACCTTCTTCTCGACCAATGAAGTGGTGTTCACCGGCCTGGCTGCCTCGTTCACCTCGATGGCCGGCCTGAACGAAGCCACCCAGACCATGGAGCAGATGAAGGCGGGCATGAACGCCGGCCTCGAAGCGCTGGCATCCTCCGGCACCCAGCAGCTGGAAGCCGGCCTGCGCGCCGGCTACGGCTCGACCCTGCAAACCAGCTCGGTCAAGGCGCTGGCTGAATCGGTGGTCGAGTTCCAGAGCAGCAGCCTGAAGCTGATTGAAGAACTGCGCGCCGAATCGACCCGCACCGCCGCCGAAATCGAAGCGGCCACCGAGGACAGCAAGCGCCGCTTCACGGCGCTGCTCAACCGCGGAGCGTGACGATGGCCCAGGTGAGCCTGAGTGACCAGCTGGGCGCGCTGGCGCTGATCGACGACCTGCGCCACCGTAACATGGTGGTGCAGGAACACCTCGACATGCCGCAGCGGCGCGCCGAGGTGGTCAAGCGCATCCGCGACTACTACGCCGGGCGCAACCTGGTGGTCGACGACGCCACCATCGAGCAGGGCGTGAAGGCTTACTTCGAATGCCGCCTGGCCTTCGAGGCGCCGGAGCTCGGGCCCAACCAGGCGCGTTTGGCCAACTGGTGGGTGTCGCGTGGACGCTGGGGACGCAAGGTGGCCATCGCCGCGGTGGTGCTGGGCGTCGTGGGCGCGGGCGTCGGCGTGGCCGGCCATTACAAAGACAAGCGCGAACTGGAACGCCAGCAGGCGGTGCAGGTGCAGCAGGAACAGGCCAGTGCGCTGCGCGCCCAGCTGCTGCAGCAGATCGATGCGCTGGAGCGCCAGTTCACCGAACTGTCTCCGCCGGAAGCCGACCGCGCGCGCATCCGGGCGCGCATCGGGCAGGCGCGCGCCAACGTCAGCGCCGCCAGCGTGCAAAAGGTGAACGAACTGTACCAGTTCGCCAAGACCCCGCTGCAGCTCGAAGTGGTGGACCGGGCAGGCGCCAAGTCCGCGGTCGAACGGCGCTTTTCCGAAGGCGGTGGCAAGTCATGGTTCCTGATCGTCGAAGCCAAGGATGCCGACGGCCGCGTGGTGCCGGTCGAAGTGACCAGCGCCGAAACGGGCAAGCATGAGACAGTGAGCCAGTTTGCCGTGCGCGTGCCGCAGGCCGACTACGAGCGCCGCAAGGCGGAGAAGCAGGCCACCGGCCATATCAGCGAGCGCCAAATCGGCAGCAAGCCGGCCGGCACCCTGAGCTTCCAGTACAAAGACGAGATGGGCAGCGCGCCCGATGTGATCACCGCATGGTAAACCGATGAAGACGTTTGAATTGATGGAGCAGCTGGGCCGCGGCGCGCGCAGCTTTGAGGTACCGCTGCGCGAAGTCGAAGGCCGGCTGGCCGAACTGGCATCGCAAGAGGCGCAGATCGATGCCGACATCGCCGAAGCCTTGTCGCAGCTGAGCCGCATGCAGCTCGAACACGGCAGCGATGTGGGCCATGAAGCGGCCACCGTGCTGCGCCTGCGCGCGGCCGAGGAGCGCGAGCAGCGCGCCGACCTCAAGGTCATCGAAAAAGAGATCGCCGGGTTGCTGGCCCAGGTGCCGGCGGTGAACGCACAGATCGAACAGGCCGAAGCACGCCTGCGCGACCACCTGTATGGCGATCCGGATTTTGTAGCCGCGATCAAGACCAGGAACACCGCCAAGGTGGCGCGCGACCAGTTCGAGCAGGACGGCCAGGAGCTATGGGACGAGTGTGAGCGCAAGCTGCCCGCCTACGATCAGCAGCCACTGTACGCCTATCTGCTGAAAGCCGGCTACGGCGAGCCGCGCTATCGGGGCAGTGGGCTGACGCGCACCATGGACGACTGGATCGCGCGCCTGTGTAACTATCGCGAGAACCGCGTCAGCCAGCTGGCGCTGCTGGGCATGCGCGACGAGCTGACCCGCCGGCGCGATATGCTCGGCGCCCAGCTGGAGCACTGTGAGCAGGTGATCGCCGCCGCCACTGAGCAAGCGGGCAAGAAAGCCGGCATGGATGCGGCCCGGCGCGGCTTGCGCGAGCTGGAAGAAAAAATCGCCGCGGCCAAGCGCCGTGCCGGCGAGATGAATGAGCAGCTGGCGGCGTACGCAGACTGCGCCGACCCGCGCTACGTGCGTGCGCGCGAACTGGTGGCCAGGCAGCTGGGCGAGCATTCGATCGATGAGCTGGTGCGCAAGGCCAAACTCACGCACAGCCTGGCCGACGATGAACTGGTGATCCGCCTGTCCGATATGTATGAGAAGCGCCAGGGTTTGCTGGAACAGCGGCGCGCCTTGAATGAACAGCGCCAGGCGAATTCGGAAAAGTACGGCCGCGCCAAATCGCTGGAACGCGAGCTGCGTGGCCACCAGCAAGTCAATTCGCGCGGCAGCTTCGACGGGCTGGACTGGGGCGCGATGTTTGTCGGCTATATGGCCGGTTCGCTGTCGAGCGGCGATGTGGAGCGCACACTGACCAACGCCTTCCATCGCGAGATCGGTTTTCCGGACACCCGGGCTGGTTCAGGCTCTGATTCTGGATCGGATTCGTTCGGCACGTCCGATTCCAGCGGTGACGGTTCGTATTCGAGCAGCGATAGCTTTTGATCTACGATTGCGGACAACGCCGAAGTTTGCCACGCTGATCTACCGGACCATTTTTAACGTCATGCTAGCCCTGCGCGAGGATGACGTTAATGGAGGTAGCGGTTTTGACCGTTGCCCAAATCCGGGCAGGCAATAAAAAAGCGCCGGTCGAAACCGGCGCTTTTTTGATCACGAAGCTGGCGCTGCTTAACGCGGCAGCAGCGACGAACCCATCAGGAATACATCGACTTCACGCGCAGCCTGGCGGCCTTCGCGGATCGCCCACACCACCAGCGACTGGCCGCGGCGCATGT
>CAMLFK010000212.1 GCA_946479255.1 uncultured Oxalobacteraceae bacterium | reverse complement strand
TCATCTGCGGCGGCGGCGACTCCGCGCTGGACTGGGCCCTGAACTTCGTCGGCAAAGCTGAATCGGTCGTGCTGCTGCACCGCCGTGACGACTTCCGCGCGGCACCGGCATCGGTGGCCAAGATGAAGGCCCTGTGCGACGCCTACGAAATGCAGCTGATCACCGGCCAGGTGACCGGCTTCGACGAAAAAGACGGCAAGCTGTCGGAAGTCAAAGTGACCGGCGCCGACGGCGTCACCCGCCGCGTTCCGCTGGACATGCTGCTGGTCTTCTTCGGCCTGTCGCCAAAGCTCGGCCCGATCGCCGAATGGGGCCTGGACATCGAGCGCCGCCAGCTGAAGGTTGTGGACACCGAAAAGTTCGAAACCAATGTGCCGGGCATCTTCGCGGTGGGCGATATCAATACCTATCCAGGCAAGAAGAAGCTGATCCTGTCGGGCTTCCACGAAGCCGCGCTGGCGGCATTCGGCGCAGCGCCGTATATCTTCCCAGATAAAAAGATCCACATGCAATACACCACCACCTCGCCGAAGTTGCACAAGATTCTCGGTGTTGAGACTCCTGTATTTGACTAATTAATAAAGATTAAACGTTCAGTAACTCTGATACAACGAATGCCCCGCTAGCCGGGGCATTTTTTTTATGTGTTAGGTAGCTCATGTTCGGCCAAACGGGTTCCGTGATAAAACGTAGTTAACCGCTGGATTTTTCTTAACTAAAATTTACGAAGGAAGAAAATTTCTGTTCAGAATCCAAAATTGCAGACGGGACTGATTTTTGGCCTATAATTAAACGGCGAGTCAGTCGTTAATCGATTGCATGGCAACGATAATCACCAAGGAATATGTATGCTTTATCAACTTCACGAGATGCAACGCTCATTCCTGACACCACTGATGCAGTGGGCCGATGCCTCATCAAAACTGTTTTCCAATCCTGTGTCGCCACTGGCGCACACCCCGTTCGCCCAGCGCATCGCCGCGGGCTATGAACTAATGTACCGATTGGGCAAGGATTACGAAAAGCCAGCGTTCGACATTCACGAGACCGAGATTGACGGCGTCAAGGTCGGCATCATGGAGCGTACGGTTGTCAACCGTCCCTTCTGCCGCCTGCTGCACTTCAAGAAGGACCTCTCCGACGCGCAGTTCGCCGAACTCGATCAGCCGACCGTGCTGCTGGTGGCGCCGTTGTCCGGACACCACTCCACGCTGCTGCGCGACACCGTGCGCGCACTGGTGGTCAAGCACGACGTCTTCATCACCGACTGGACCGATGCACGCATGGTGCCGATGACTGCGGGCCCCTTCCACCTGGACGACTACATCTTCTATGTGCAGGACTTCATTCGCCTGCTGGGACCCGATGTGCATGTCATTTCCGTGTGCCAGCCGACCGTTCCGGTGCTGGCCGCCATCTCGCTGATGGCATCTGAAAACGATCCCAAGCTGCCCAAGACCATGACCATGATGGGCGGCCCGATCGACCCGCGCCGTTCGCCGACCGCGGTGAACGACCTGGCCATCGAAAAGAGCTTCTCGTGGTTCGAGAACACCGTGATCTACTCGGTCCCGGCGAACTATCCGGCCTTTGGCCGCAAGGTCTATCCGGGCTTCCTGCAGCACGCCGGTTTCATCGCCATGAACCCGGGCCGCCATGCACAGAGCCACCGCGAGTTCTACAACCACCTGGTTGCGGGCGACGACGAACCGGCGGAAAGCCACCGCAAGTTCTACGACGAGTACAACGCCGTGCTGGACATGCCGGCCGAGTACTACCTCGACACGATCAAGACCGTGTTCCAGGAGTTCGCCCTGCCGAGAGGCACGTGGATCGTCGGCGGCAAGCAGGTACGTCCGCAGGACATCAAGACGGTGGCGCTGTTCACTGTCGAAGGTGAGCTTGACGACATTTCCGGCGCCGGCCAGACCCAGGCTGCGCACGACCTGTGCAGCGGAATTCCGGCCGACATGCAGCTCGACTTCGTGGCGCCGAAATGCGGCCACTACGGCATTTTCTCGGGCCGCCGCTGGCGCGACGTGATCTGCCCGAAGATTGGCGATTTCATCCAGAAGTATCGTTAAGACTTTGCTTCCCCAAAAAATGCCGCGGAAACGCGGCATTTTTTTTATTCTGACCTCACATAAGGTCGAACCGCACGACCCTAAGCGCAATAACAACATCGACACCACGCCGTTCAATGATGTTCATTGAACATCACAACTTCCCAGTTATACTTGCCAAAAAATCAAACCCCAGGCAAGTCAGTGTTCACGCTTTTTCCCGTGCCCGGCCACGTCGCCATCGCCGCATGCGTCCTCTACCTCGTGCTGGGTATGGCGTCGCTCGGGGTAGCGATCGGCTCGCGCCCGTCCAGCAAACTGCGCCTGCAAGTGAACGCCTGGTGGCTGATCTTCCCTGTCGTCAGTCTCAGCCTGGCCGCCTACCCGATCGGCCCCGCCCTGCTGGCCCTCGCCATCGGCGCGACGGCCGCGCGCGAACTGGCAAGCCACGCCAATTCCGCTCGCTCTCACACCAAGCTGCTGCTGGCGGTGTTCGCGATGACGGTCCTCGGCCTCTCCTTCATCGTCCAGCTGACCGCCATGCCGGTCGAATGGCTGTTCTACCTGTTCGTGCTGACCGCGCTGAACGACATCGGCCAGTTCATCGCCGGCACGCTCTTCGGCCGGCAAAAGCTGGTCCCAAATATCAGCCCCAACAAAACCTGGCAGGGACTGGCCGGCGGCATGGCCGTCAGCGTGCTCGTATCGCTCGCGCTGGGCGGCTACCTGAAGTTGGCACCGGCGCCATGGCTGGCCAGCGTCGGCACGGCGCTCGCGCTGGCAGGCTTCGCCGGCGACATCACGTATTCCGCCGTCAAGCGCCGCCTCGGCATCAAGGATTTTTCGCAGCTGATTCCCGGGCACGGCGGCATGCTGGACCGCGTCGACAGCCTGGTGTTCACCGCCCCGCTGCTCTATTACGCGATCCGGCTCACTCTTTAAGGTCCACATGAAACTCGAACAGCATAGCGCCTGGCTCACCAGCGAATCCGGCTTCGACACCGCCGACCGCACCCGGCTCTTTTACCGCAGCTGGAAGCCGGTGACGCCTCGGCCAGGCGCCCCGCGCGCGCTGGTGTTCCTGCACCGCGGGCACGAGCATTCCGGCCGCATCGCCGACCTGGTCGAGCAGTTCGGCCGGCGCGAGGAATGGGCTTTCGCCTACGACGCACGCGGCCACGGCTACTCTCCCGGCGAACGCGGCGCCGCCCCCGGCTTCGACACGCTGGTGCAGGACCTGGATACCTTCATCGCCCATCTTGGGCGCAGTTATGGCATCGCGCCGGAAAACATCCTCATCGTCGCCAACAGCGTCGGCGCGGTGGTGGCCGCGGCCTGGCTGCACGACTACGCACCGCGCGTGCGCGGCGTGATCATGGCCGCCGCGGCCTTCAGCATCAAGCTGTACGTGCCGCTGGCCAAACCGGCCCTGCGTCTTGCACGGCGTTTCAAGCCCGACCTGGCAGTCACCAGCTACATCCGCGCGCGCATGCTAACCCACTCCTACGAGCAGGCCGCCGCCTACGATGCCGATCCGCTGATCGCCAAAAGCATCTCCGCCAAGATCCTGCTGGAGCTGGCCGATACCGCCGAACGCATCGTGAAGGACGCTGGCGCCATCGACACGCCCATCCTCATGCTGGCCGCCGACCGCGATGCCGTGGTTCACCTGGAGCCCCAGCAGACCTTCTATGAACGCCTGGCGTCCTCGCACAAGCGCTTCGTGCTGCTCAACGAATGCTTTCACGCCGTGTTCTATGAACAGGACACCCGCATCGCCATCGAAGAAAGCCGCAGCTTCATCGACCTGTGCTTCGCCAAGGAGCCGGAGCCTTTGACGAAGTACTGCTACGCCGACCGCGCCAGCCGCAGTGCCGAGCGCTTCGAGTCGATGAAGAAAAGCGGCAGCGGCAGCGCGCTGGCGGACCTGTCTTTCAGCCTCCAGAAACGCATGCTCAAGGCCCTCGGCCCGCTGAGCGACGGCATGCGCCTGGGCCTCACGCACGGCTTCGACTCCGGCGCCTCGCTCGACTATGTGTACCGCAACCAGGCGGGCGGACGCCTTGGGATCGGCAAGATCATCGACCGCGGCTACCTCGACGCGATTGGCTGGCGCGGCATCCGTTTGCGCAAGGTGCACCTGCAAGGCGCGCTGGACCAGCTGATATCCCGGCGCGAGGGCGAGGGGCCCATCCGCATTCTCGACGTGGCGGCGGGCTCGGGCCGCTATGTGCTGGAGACGGCCAAGCGCTTTCAAAGTCTGCCGCTTGACCTGACCCTGCGCGACTTCGAGCAGCACAACCTTGACCAGGCGCGCGCATTGGCCGAACGTTTGCAACTGAACGCAAAGATTCAATTCCAGCGAAGAGATGCGTTCGACAGCGCCAGCTACCCGCTTGAAGAAGGCCCGTACGATATCGTCATCGTCTCCGGCTTGTATGAACTCTTCAGCGAGAACGCACCAGTAGTTCGCTCACTGGAAGCCATCGCGCAATCGGTGCGCAGCGGCGGCCACCTGATCTACACCGGCCAGCCATGGCATCCGCAGCTCGACATGATCGCGCAGACCTTGGACAACCATCGCGGCATGCCATGGATCATGCGCCCACGCCCACAGGCCGAACTCGATGCGATGGTTGCTTGTGCCGGCTTCACCAAGGTCTCGACGCAGATCGGCCTTGAAGGCATTTTCAATGTGTCGGTGGCGCGGAGACGCGCAGCGCATGGCGCAGGCGGTTGAAGATTGTCGATAGCAATAGCAGCACCACGCCACTCAGCAAGCCATTCATGAAGGACTGCGGCGCGCCCCACCACACGGCAATGGCCAGCACGCTGAAGGCAAAGGCGCGGTCGCTCTTGCCCATCGGGCCATCGAAGCGTCGCGCGATGCCGACAGCGACCGCCAGCACACCGGCGAATTCGGCCAGCAGCGCCAACACGACAACGGCCACCAGCAGCGGCGCGTAGATTCCCGCCACCAGCGCGAACGGCAGATACAACGCGGCATCGGACACCTGGTCGCACATCTCGTTGAGCAGCACACCCAGGCGCGAAGTCTGGCCGGTGGCACTGGCCAGCATGCCGTCGATGGCGTTAAGCGCCATCCGCAGCAGCATGAAGGCCGGCAGCGCGAGCCACAGACCCATGGCGGATGGGTAGACAGCCAGCGCGCAGCCGTAGGCCACGGACAGCGCCATGGCGAACAGCGTGACCTGGTTGGGCGTGATGCGCAGGCGCGCCAGGCCATCCAGCAGGGGGCGCAGCAGCAGCTGGAAGCGCGGTTTAAGCCGGTAGATCGAGAGGGACATCGGATAACCGTTCTTTGTATTTTCTGGCAATGAATATACTACGGCTATAACCCATCGCACAATGCAGATAGACCTGGCGGCCGGCGGCATGGTGATGGGCGATGATGGCGGCGATGCGCTCGATCGCCTCAGGCGGTGGCGGCGCCAGGTCGAGCAAAGGAACGTGCGCGTAGTCCCGCCGCCGAAGCGCCGGTGTCTCGGTCAGTTCATTGGCCAGGTCGACGATCGCGCAACCGGGCGGCAGGAGCCTTGCCTCCAGGCCGGAGAGCCGGCGGCCCACCCATAACAGCGGCGCCAGCTGAAGATACGGCGCATGTCCACGTTCACGCAGCCGCACGCACTGCCAGGTCAGCCAGTAGCCCAGCAGGTACGGGCCATACAACAGATAACTCTTCAGTGGAAAGCGCCCACCGCGCTTGGCCAGGAAGTCCGCATCGCCGCGCCAGTAGGCGCGGGCGATCAGCATGCAGCTCATTGCCGGATACATCAGTTGCGCCCACCGCTGGGCCAGTACGATCAGCACCCCGCTCGCCATCAGATAGTAGAAGGCGACGCCAGGTGCAGGCCGTTGGGGGCGGATCACCAGCAGCGCACCGGCGCCCAGCACCAGGCCTCCGAGTACGTCCACAAGATGGTGCTGCCAGGTGAAGAGCGTGGAGACAGCGACCAGCACCAGCCAGGCACGCCACAGCGGAGCACGCAGCACCGTCCCGATCACCACGCAGTAAGCCACATGCAGCGAAGGCAGCTGGTTATAGGGCTGGTCCACCAGCGCCAGCAAATCGAAAAGCATGGACGGCGGCCCCGTTACATCGGGCCGCTCGAAGGAAAAGCGCAAGGGGTACAGCAAGAATGCCAGGCTGGCGCCAACGGTGCACAACATAAGCCGCTGGCTGAGCGTGCGCAGCTCATCAACGCTGCGGACCGCCGCGAAACTCAGGCAGAACAGCAGGCTGCTGGTCATATACGGCAGCACCATCCACGGCATGAATGGCAGTGCATGATCGAGTTCGAACACGATATGGCGCGTGACGCCGCCCTGCCCTGCCAGCAGGTTCGCCAGCGGATAGCACAGGCCGAACACAATCAGGTTGGCCATCAGGTGCAGGCTGTGCCGGGACCACGCTGCATCCATCGATAAAGTCCTTGTTGCTTATAATTCTTGTTGCAAATAAGTCAATTGGTGCATACATTCTAGCGTATGACGGACCCGACAAAATTCGAGCGATGCATGGTCATGGCCGGCGGTGGCTTCCGCTTCGGCTATTACCTCGGCATGTATGCGGCCGCCGCGGAGATGGGCCGGCCACCGGGCCTGCTGCTGGCCAGCTGCGGCGGCGCCATCGCCGGGGCGCTGATCCAGTCGCTGCCCACGGACGAGGAACGGCGCGCCTTCGTCGCCTCGCCCGCGATGTATGATTTTCTGCGCGCACTGGCGTCCACACGCAAGGCGGCCATTGGCCGCGCGCTGTTTCACGCGATCCGGCGGGGAGTCGACAAGTCATCCGCGCCGCGCATACCCGACCTGTTCAACGACTACCTGTTCGACATCCCGGCCGCTCTGCCCTTGCCACCGCCAAGCGCCGAGCCTTCGGTCGCGCTGGCGATCGTCGGCGCCAGGCTGCTGTTTGAGCCGGAAGAAGTCGGGCAGCCGCGCGCCGGGCGCAAGCTGTTCGCCGAAACCGTCTTTTGCGCACCGCGCGCCGCCGCCCTGCTCGACGGCGCCCAATGCCCGACTGCCGCGCCGGGCAATGCCATCGCCACCCATCTGCACACCGACAGCGCGATGCCGCTGGCGGACGCGGTGCGCATTTCAATTGCCGACATGGTCTACTTCCGCTGCCACGCGCACGGCGCGCACCACTACACCGGCGGCGTGGTGGACCTGTTCCCGATCGAACTGGCGCACCGCATGGCGCACAGCGTGATGATCGAGCGGAAGTCCGCCTTTGACATACCGCTGGCGATCCCGGCGCTGCGCAGTGTGCTTGGCATCGACGGCAATGCCCGTCTGCGCCAGGTGCATGCGCAGCACGCGGACGTGTGGGTCGATACATCGGATATGTCGGAGGCGCTGCAGGGGCGCGGCGTCGGCAAGCGTCTGGACTGGGGCCGGATGCGCATCGCCCTGCATCTGCCGGGCGGGCACGCGGCCTATGCGGAGCACGTCGACGCGCAGTGGCGCTACGGCTACGAGCGCATGCGCGAAGCGCTGCAGGGCGAACGCCGCATGCGCAACAGGAGTCGCCATAACTGGATGGCCCCATGAACGTGATGATCATCGGCGGCACCAGCGGCATGGGCCTGGGACTGGCCCGGCACTACCTCGGCCAGGGCGCGCGCGTGGCCATTTGCGGGCGTGACCTGGGCTGCGTCGATCCCGTCATCCGCGCCCATGCGCAACTGCGTCAGTACGAGTTCGACATCGCCGACCGCGAACGGGTCGAAGCAGCCGTTACGGACTTCGCCGGCGGCGGCCTCGATCTGCTGGTGGTCAGCGCCGGCTGCCATGCCGACGCCGCCGCGCTGGCGGCCGATCCCGCGCTCGGCGCACGCATGCTGGCTACCAATGTCAGCGGGCTGACGTATGCCTTCGACGCTGCGGCGCGCATGATGAAGTCGGGCCAGCTGGTGGCGATCGCCTCGGTGGCCGGGCTGATGCGCGACTATCCGGGCGGCTCGCTCTACAGCGCCAACAAACGCGCCGTGATCGCCTTGTGCGGCCTGTACCGCAAGACACTGGCGCCATTCGGCCTGCATGTCGGCGTGGTGGTGCCCGGCTATGTGGACACGGCAAAGCTGCGCGAGCTGAACGGCGGCGATGCCGGCGGCAAGCCCTTCCTGGTCAGTGAAGCGGATGCGGTGGCGCGCATCGCCGCTGCAATCGGCGCGCGTGCCGACATGACGGTGTTCCCGTGGCAGATGCAATGGCTGGTGCGACTGTTCAACGCGCTGCCGCTCGGTTTGCGGCGCCTGCGCCGCAAGTAGCGGCGGGACTGCCTGCGCCGCATGAAGCGGCGGGTCTATAATGCTGCTTTGCGCTCCAGACAGCACCGTGAACAAGCCGCTCGCCGACCAGATAGAAGACCTGCTGCCGCAGACCCAGTGCACCAAGTGCGGGTATGCCGGCTGCCGTCCGTATGCCGAAGCGATCGCTGGCGGCGAAGCGGACATCAACCAGTGTCCGCCTGGCGGGCACGAGGGCATTGCGCGCCTGGCCGGACTGCTCGGCCGCAAGGTCATTCCGCTCAATCCCATCAATGGCCTGGAGCGTCCGCGTCCGGTAGCCTTCATCGACGAGTCGCTGTGCATCGGCTGCACCCTGTGTATCCAGGCCTGCCCGGTCGACGCCATCCTCGGCGCCGCGAAGCAGATGCACACGATTTTGCCGAGCCTGTGCACCGGCTGCGACCTGTGCGTGGCGCCCTGCCCGGTCGACTGCAT
>CAMLFK010000211.1 GCA_946479255.1 uncultured Oxalobacteraceae bacterium | reverse complement strand
TTCTCGGAGACTTGGCCGCGATGGGGTTCGATGCGGAATGGGGCGTCATTTCTGCGGCCGATACCGGAGCTCCCCATCTGCGAGAGCGCATCTGGATTATGGCCCACGCCCAACGCGAGAGACTGGAAAGGTCCACCTGGCGCGGCTTGCATGGAACGCGGTGGGCGGCAATCCAGTCTGCCGGCGGCGGTGAAGCGATGGCCGACGCCGTGCGCGAGCGCGAGCAAAGGCTCCTCCCCGGCATCCCTGACGCGCAAGAGTGGCAAGAGTCGAGCGAACGACAGGATCGACCACGCGGTTATGGCTTCGGATGGTGGCCAGCTGAACCCGGAATGGGTCGAGTGGCTGATGGGGTGGCCAATCGGGTGGACCGCATTAAAGCCCTTGGAAATGGCCAAGTACCACGAGTGGAAGCAGCAGCATGGGAGCTACTAGCATGAAGCATGTTGACCTTTCCAAGTTGTACGACGAGCCGCTGGACCCGGCCGGCATGGACTTCACCACGAAGGAGAAGCGCGCCGGGAACTGTGAAGGCTGCATCTTCGAGCGCCAGAAAATTTCTGTCTGCAACCAGGTCGAGGCCATCGCCATGCGCGAAGGCATGCCCAAGTGCGACGACTTCCCGGTGATCTACGTGCTGCGCAAGGTGGACGCGCGCCAGCTCCGCATCGATGAGGTGCGGCCATGATCCGTTCGTCCGAACTCAAGCGCACCCTGCCGACCGAACCGAAGGTTAGAACCCGTAAGTGCGCGGTCAAGAGCTGCCGCCAGCCCTTCACCCCGCGCAGCATGACGCACAAGTGCTGCTCGACGCCGTGCGCCATCGACTTTGCAGCCACCGAGCGCGTACGCAAGGAGCGATCCGAGCGCCAGGAGGGGCTACGCAAGCTCAAAACCCGCCGCGACCACCTCAAGGAGGCGCAGGCGGCGTTCAATGCCTTCATCCGGGCCCGTGACGCTGCCCTGCCCTGCATCAGCTGCGGCCGGCACCACACCGGCAGCTACGACGCCGGGCACTACCGATCGGTCGGCGCACAGCCGGCGCTCCGCTTCAACGAGACCAACTGTCACAAGCAGTGCGTGCCGTGCAACAACCACAAGAGCGGCAACATCGTCGAGTACCGCATCCGCCTGGTGCAGAAGATCGGGCGCGAGCCTGTCGAGTTGCTGGAGATCGAGCACGAGCCCGCGCGCTGGACCGTCGAGCAGCTCATCGAAATCAAGAACCACTACCGCGCCCGCCTAAAACAACTCAAGGAGACAACATGCTAATCAAATTGATGATCATCGCCGCCGGCATGATCTGCGCTCTCTGCCTCACCGCTGTCATGCGCGGCATTGACTCCGACGAGGCTCAGGAACTTCTGGAGGGCGAGTGATGCGCAAGCTCCTATCCCGAATCAAGTTGCGCATCCACGCCTACCGCATGGCGCGCGCGCTGGACCGTGGCCACGTCGCCCTGGCGCAGCTCAAGCGCCTCCCAGCTCAGTCGCTTGATGACATCAAGCTCCGCGTTGAGCTATCCAGCGTGATCCAGCAAGGCGAACAGGCGCTTGCGCGCATGAAGGTGCGCACGTGAGCCAGGACCAATACGACAACATCAAGGTGTTGCTCGACCGCTGGGCCGAGTGGGTGGCCACTGGCGAGCCGATTGCCGAGGGCGCCCCCCGTGAGTGCCTGGGCGCCCCGGACGCCCGCATTCACAGCTTCGAGGACATGGAGATCGAGATCGAGGACAACAAGTGGGTGCGCCGCCTAACGTCCGAGCGCATGGAGCCTGACGGCGAAGCGCGCGTCGTGGTCACCGTCACGGCGCTGGCCACGCCACAACCGCAACTCGCACTCGTGTAGGAGACCGACCATGTGGACCAACATCGCAATCTTCGCCGCCGGCATGTTCACCGGCGCCGCCATGATGCTGTGCTGCGCCGCGCAGGAAGCGATCGAGGGCGTCGTCGGCAGCCACACCGAGGACGGCGCCCCGTGCCGTTCCAGTAAGCAATCCTAATTCCGAATGAGTATCGATTTAATAAAACTATGGCGAACGAAATGACCTACCAGAGCATCCTGATCACCGGCGGCACCGGCTTCTTCGGCCGTGGCTTCGTGCGTACGGTGCTGGACCAGCAGCTGACCGAGCGCGTGTGCGTGCTGTCCCGCGACGAATACAAGCAGGCCACGATGCGCGCCGAGTTCGGCGATGACCCGCGTCTGCGCTTCTTCGTGGGCGACGTGCGCGACGCCGAGCGCCTGCGCCGCGCCATGGACGGCGTTGAGCTGGTGGTGCATGCGGCCGCCCTGAAGCGCGTCGAGGTCGGGGAGTACGACTCAGGCGAGATGGTCAAAACCAACGTGGTGGGCGCCATGAACGTGATCCAGGCGGCCACCGATGCCGGCGTGGCCAAGGTGGTGGCACTGTCGACCGACAAGGCCTGCGAGCCGGTCAACGCGTACGGCGCTTCGAAGCTGCTGGCCGAGAAGCTGTTCCTGGCCGCGAACAATGCGCGTGGCGCGGCCGGCCCGCGCTTCGCCGTCTGCCGCTATGGGAACGTGGCCGGCAGCACCGGCAGTGTGATCCCCACTTGGCGCCGCGAGCTGGCCGCTGGCCGCGACCTGGTGCTGACAGACCCGGATTGCACGCGCTTTTGGATGTCGCTCGACCAGGCTGTGCAGCTGGTGCTGAGCACCGCGGCGACGATGTGCGGCGGCGAGCTAGCGATACCAGACCTGCCGGCCTATCGGGTCGGCGATCTTGCTGCCGCGATGGGCGGACAGATTCGTGTGAGCGCCCTGGGCGCCGGCGAGAAGCGCCACGAGAGCATGGTGCCGGGCGCGACCAGCGAGCACGCGCGCCGGTTGACGATCATCGAACTGAAGGAGGCCCTGCCCCATGTCTAACCCTCACCAGGTAACAGCCGACTTCGAGCGCGCGCTGTGCGAGTACACCGGCGCGCCGTACGCGGTGGCCGTCAACAGCTGCACCATGGCGTTGCTGCTGGCGATGAAATGGCACCTCGTTGAACACCACAAGGCGGTAATGCAGCACTGGATCTCCTACGACAACACCGTCGAGATTCCCAAGCGCACGTACGTGTCTGTGCCGATGTCGATCAAGCACGCCGGCGGACGGCCGGTTTTCCGTGATCTGGATTGGCTGGGCGAATACCAGCTCGCTCCCTGGCCAATCTGGGACAGCGCGCGCCGCTTCACCAGCGCCATGTACCGAAGTGGCCAGATGCAGTGCGTCAGTTTCCACGCCTCCAAGATCCTCGGCCTGGAGCAAGGCGGCGCGATCCTGCACGACAGCGCAGAGGCTGACGAGTGGCTGCGCCGCGCGCGCTTCGATGGCCGCAAGCAGGGCGCGGCGCCGAAGGATGACGCGTTCACCATGATCGGATGGCACTGCTACATGAACCCCAGCACCGCTGCACAAGGGCTGCTCAAGCTGCATTCGCTGCCGCGTCACAACGCGGACCTGCTGAACGACGACTACCCCGACCTGTCCACCATGGAGATTTTCAAATAATGGATACCCCACGCCCAGACCTGCTGATGCAGGTGGTCCAGCGCGAAGGCAAGGTGCTGCTGCTGTTCTCCCGCCGCCACGAGGCCACCGGCAATCTGGTATCGGAGAGGACCGACCACATGATGCTGGACCCGCAGGGCGCGCTGGCCGCTGCCGAATGCTTGTCGACGATGGCATTCGAGGCCGACACCAACCTCAAACCGGTCGGCGAGACGCTGAAGGCCTCGCTGGTCAAGGCGCACCGGGACAAGCTCCTGCCGCGGCTGACCCTGATGCTGAACTCTCAACGGGAGAATCGCACTATCAGCAACCAGCAGCTCGCGCGCCAGATGCTCGACGCCTTCTGCAGCGAGGTCTTCTCGTGAACTGCGTGGCGATCATCCCAGCGCGCGGCGGCAGCCAGCGGATACCCAGGAAGAACATCAGGGACTTCCACGGCAAGCCGATCATCGCCTACAGCATCGAGGCGGCGCAGCGCTCGCAGCTGTTCGACCGGATCGTCGTCAGCACCGACGACGACGAGATCGCGCATGTGGCGCGCCGGTACCGCGCGGACGTGCTGCTGCGGCCGGCCGAACTGGCCGACTCGATCACAGGCACCCAGGCTGTGGTGGCCCATGTGCTGGCCAACCAGCTGCGGATCGATGCCGGCCTGGCCTGCTGTATCTATCCCACCGCGCCGCTGATGACTGCCGACGATCTGGCGCTGGGCCGCCGCTACGTGCGCAATGGCGCGCGCTTTGCCATGTCGGTCAGCGACACGCCGCTGGCGGACGCCGGCCAGTGGTACTGGGGACGTGTCACCAGCTTCACCTGGGAACTGCCGTTGGTCGCACCGCGCACCGCAATGGTGCCAATCCCGGCCAGCCGCGTGTGCGACATCAACACCTTCGAAGACTGGGCGCGAGCCGAGCAGATGTATCTCAACCTGAAAGGACAGCAATGAACGCACAAGAAGCACTGTGGGCCGGCGAGTTCGGCGACGACTACCTGAAGCGCAACCAGGTCGACTGGAAGGCGCGCGTGCCGTTCTGGCGCGATATCGCGACCTTCATCAACATCCGTTCGGCGCACGAGGTCGGGTGCAACGCCGGCTGGAACCTGCTGGCGATCCGCTCGCTGGCCGCGAAGATCGCCCTGTCCGGCAACGACCTGAACGCTTCGGCCATTCTCCAGGCTACCAACGAAGGGCTGTCCGTGGCGCACGGCACCAGCATCCGCAAATCCGACTTGGTGTTCACCTGCGGCGTGCTGATCCATGTGGCGCCGGAACAGGTGATCGACCTGATGGGGCGCATCGTCGACGCCAGCCAGCGCTACGTGCTGGCGGTCGAGTACGAGGACAAGACCGAAGTGGAGCTGCAATACCGCGGCAACGACAAGGCACTGTGGCGTCGGCCGTACGGCCGCATGTACCAGGACATGGGCCTGAAGCTGATCTGGTGCGAGCGCCAGGTGCCCGGCTTCGACAACTGCACCGCATGGTTGCTGGAGAAGAAATCATGATCCGCTGCTCAACCTGCTGCATGCCGAACACGCGCCCCGACACGCCGTTCATCGATGGCGAGTGCGCCGCCTGCGTGGCTTACAAGGCCCGGCCCACCATCGACTGGGAACAGCGGAAGAAGGACCTGCTTCAGCTGCTGGACCACCACGATGGGCGCTGCATCGTGCCCAGCTCCGGCGGCAAGGACAGCACGTACCAGGTGCTCACGCTGCTGGAGCTGGGCGCGGACGTGACGGTGGTGACGGCGCGCACCTGCCACCTGACTGCCATCGGCCGGGCCAACATCGACAACCTGGCGCGCTACGCCCGCACCATCGAGGTCGTGCCCAACATGCGCGCGCGCGCCACGCTGAACCGGCTCGGCCTTGAGCTGGTGGGCGATATCAGCTGGCCGGAGCACGTGGCCATCTTCACGACGCCATTTCGTGCGGCGGTCGACCTGGGTATCCCGCTGATCTTCTACGGCGAGTGCCCGCAGAACCAGTACGGCGGGCCGCCCGGCACTGAGCATGCGCGAACCATGACACGCCGCTGGGTGTCCGAGTTCGGCGGATTCCTTGGCTTGCGGCCGGCGGATATGGTCGGTCAGGAAGGCATCACCGCGCGCGACATGCAGGACTACCTGCCGCCGTCCGAAGAGGACATCGCGGCCCTGGGTGTCGAGGCGCACTTCTTGGGCCAATACCTTCCGTGGGATTCCCGTCGCAATGCCACCATGGCGCGTGCTCACGGCATGCAGGCGTTTCGCCCAACTGAAGCGAACTGGTGGAGCGAGGAGAATCTGGACAACGCGCAGACAGGGTTTCACGATCATTTCGGTTGGCTGAAATATGGCTACGGGCGCGGGTGCGCGCAGATCAGCGTCGATGTGCGAGCTGGCCTGGTCGACCGTGCAACTGCCATGAAGTGGGTGCGCGAATTCGATGGCCTGGCGCCGAGTATCTATGCTGGCGTGCGCTGGACCGATGTGATCGAGCGGATAGGCGTTGATCCGGTCGAGCTCACAAGAATTGCCGACCAGTTCACCAACTGGGAGTTGTTCGAGCACGATGGTGATGGTGCCCCTCGCCTGAAGTCGGAGGCGGAACATGCTCGCTAAACGCATCATCCCCACCCTGCTCCAGCGCGGCCACAGCCTGGTCAAGGGCATCGGCTACAACTCATGGCGCTCGGTCGGCGCTGCCCAGCAGGCAATGCGCATTCACGCGGCACGCGGCGTCGATGAGCTGATCTACCTGGACATCGCCGCCACGCCAGACGGGCGCGGCCCGGACTTCGCCATGGTCGAGAAGCTGACAGCGAACTTCTATACGCCCATCACGGTGGGTGGCGGCGTGCGTACGCTGGATGACGTGCGCGGCTTGTTGAACGCCGGCGCCGACAAGGTGGCGGTCTGCACGCTAATGGCCGACCAGCCATGGCTAGTGCGAAAGGCCGCTGACAAGTTCGGCAGCCAAGCAATCTGCGTGAGCATCGATGTTGCAGATGGTGGTCTCGCCGTACGGTGCGGCACAGTGAAGACTGGCGTCTATCCTGTGCAATGGGCTAGATTCGCGGAAACGATGGGCGCCGGAGAAATCCTCCTGTCCAGCGTTGAGCGCGACGGCACCATGCGCGGCTATGACTTGGACCTGATCCGCGAGGTATGCGATGCGGTAGACATCCCTGTCATCGCCTCGGGCGGCTGCTCCGGCTACGAGGACATGTACCAGGCCATCCGGGCTGGCGCGTCCGCCGTGGCCGCCGGCGCCCTCTTCCAGTTCACCGACTGCACGCCGCGCGGCGCTGCGGAATACCTGACAGCCAAGGGGGTCACATGCCGACTATGAACCTGCGTTCTGTGTACGACGTGGACTATGCGCCGTACTTCCTGTACGTGCTTCTGGAGCAGCGGCAGCCGCACGAGAGCATCAGCCACAAGATGATGCCGACATTTGAGCAGCACCTGGATTTCATCCTGTCCCGGCCCTACCAGTGCTGGGCTCTGCTCGACGTCGAGGGCGTGGGATTCGTGGGTGCGGTCTACCTGACCCACCAGCGCGAAATCGGCATCTGGATCCACACCGACCACCGTGGGCAGGGATACGCCCGGGCCGCCGTCGTGCGCATCATGCGCGACTTCCCGGGCCCGCTGCTGGCCAACGTCAACCCGCTGAACGAGACCTCTGCCCGCATGTTCCAGACGCTCGGCTTCAAGCACATCCAGAATACCTACAGCCATGAATAAACCCTTCATCGTCGCCGAGATGTCGGCCAACCACCTAGGCAGCCTAGACCGCGCGCTGGCCATCGTCGACGCGGCCGCCGCCGCCGGCGCGGACGCAGTCAAGTTGCAGACCTGGGCGCCCGGCACCATGTGCATCGACCAGTCGTTCACGCTCGGCACTGGCCCATGGGCTGGCCGGCGGCTGGCCGACTTGTACGAGGAAGCCTGGTTGCCATGGCAGTTTCACAAGCCGATATTCGACCGCTGTGCCGAGCGCGGCATCGAGTGCTTTAGCGCGCCGTTTGACCGCGCCTCGGTGGACTTCCTGGAAACGCTGGGCTGCCCGCGCTACAAGATCGCCAGCTTCGAGCTGGTCGACCTTCCGCTGATCCAGTACGTGGCCAGCAAGAGGAAGCCAATGGTTCTATCCACCGGCATGGCGACCAGGGAAGAGACTGCCCGCGCAGTTCACGCGGCTACCTCAGCGCCGACAATCACCCTGCTCAAGTGCACCAGCGCCTATCCGGCTGACGCGTCGGACGCGAATCTGGCCACCATGCTGCCTCTTAGTCCGATGAGGTGGGGATTATCCGATCACACGCCGGGCATCGGCGTAGCCGTAGCCGCTGCCGCCCTGGGCGCCGCGATGATCGAGAAGCACCTGACGCTCGCACGCGCCGACGGCGGCCCGGACAGCGGCTTCAGCATGGAGCCGGCTGAGTTCGCCCAGCTGGTGACCGAGTGCCGGCGCGCCGCTGCTGCTATCGGAACCGTCCAATACGGCTGCAGCCCGGGCGAATCCACCGCACTGCGCCGCTCCCTCTGGTTCAAGCGCGAGCTGCCGGCCGGCCACGTGATCGCTGCGGAGGATATGTGCACCGCCCGCCCGGCGCTGGGCCTGCCACCACGCGAAAAATTCCAGGTTGTTGGACGCGCGCTGCGCGAGTCGGTCAGCGCAGGCCAGCCCGTCACATGGGGTGTGCTGTGAAAAACCCGCGCTCCCTCGCCGTCGACTGGTTCAGCGTCATCAACAGGCTGCAGCGGGAAGGCCTTGACCACGGACAACTTGCCAAGGAGGTGGGCGTTACTCGCCGCACCATTGGCAACTGGGCCAACCAAGTGTGTGAGCCTCCCCATTCGCGCGGGGAGATGCTGCTCGACATCCTGCGATCAGTAGTCAGGTCGACATAAGGCTGGAAAGTGACGAATGGCAAGATTTTTCCATTGCCATTGAACACAATTCGCTTGTCTCTTTCAGGAACTCCCTAGTTTGGACTTTGGCCGTGACCGCGAGGCACGGCCCTTTTTTTAGGCATTCCGCGATGGCCCTTACTCCGAAAATGCAGCGCTTTGTTGACGAATACCTGGTCGACCTGGACGGGGTGGCGGCCTATAGTCGCGCGGGCTACAAGCCCAAGAATCGCAACTGCGCCGCCGTGGAGTCCCATCGCCTGCGCCACCGGCCCGATGTTGCCGCAGCCATTGAAGCGGCCATAGACGCGCGCAAACAGCGTCTGGTGCTGACCCAGGACCGTGTGTTGCTCGAACTGGCGCGCATCGCTTTCGCCGATCCGCGGCGACTGTTCGGCCCCCACGGCAAGCCGCTCGACAT
>CAMLFK010000210.1 GCA_946479255.1 uncultured Oxalobacteraceae bacterium | reverse complement strand
GCCTGGCGCGCTTTAACGAGCTGTCGGAACACGAATACCAGAAGCGCAACGAGACCCAGGAGATTTTCATCCCTGTGGCCGAGCGCCTGGGTAACGACGTCATCGAATTCAAGAACGTGTCCAAGGCCTTCGGCGATCGCCTGCTGATCGACAACCTGTCCTTCATCGTGCCGCCGGGCGCAATCGTCGGCATCATCGGCCCGAACGGCGCCGGTAAGTCGACCTTGTTCAAGATGATCGCCGGCCTCGACAAGCCGGACAGCGGAGAAGTGGTGATCGGCCAGACCGCGCGCGTGTCCCTGGTCGACCAGAGCCGCGACGACCTGAAGAACAACAAGTCGGTGTTCGAGGACGTCACCGGCGGCGCCGACATGCTGACGGTGGGCCGCTTCGACATGCCCTCGCGCGCCTACCTGGGCCGCTTCAACTTCAAGGGTTCGGATCAGCAAAAGATTGTCGGCAACCTGTCCGGTGGTGAGCGTGGCCGCCTGCACCTGGCCAAAACGCTGCTGCAGGGCGGCAACGTCCTGCTGCTGGACGAACCGTCCAACGACCTGGACGTGGAAACCCTGCGCGCGCTGGAAGATGCGCTGCTGGAATTTGCCGGCAGCGTGATGGTGATCTCCCACGATCGCTGGTTCCTGGACCGCATCGCCACCCATATCCTGGCATTCGAAGGCAACTCGCAGGTGACTTTCTTCGACGGTAACTATCAGGAATATGAGGCGGACAAAAAGAAACGCCTCGGCGAAGAAGGTGCCAAACCGAAGCGCATCCGCTACAAGCCGCTCACCGTGTAAGCGGCGGGACGCAGCAGAAAATGGCCTCCGAAAGGAGGCCATTTTTGTATGCACAGTGTATGCCGCCCGCATCCAATCGTGCATCGTGGAAATTTCGAACTCTGTAGAATTCGACAATAGATGAGGTCGTCTGATCTGCCTCAATATTGAGCAATTCGAACTCCACGGAGCCTGCCACCGGCACACTAGCATCATGAACGACTACCGCCATAACCGGGTTCCGGGACAGACGTTCTTTTTTACGGTGCGCCTGCTGGATCGCCGCAGCACGCTGCTGACCGATCACATTTCCGCCTTTGGCGAAGCGATCCGCCAAGCCCGCACCAGGAAGCCCTTCCATGTCGATGCGTGGGTTGCGCTGCCCGATCACGCGCATGCGATCTGGACCTTGCCGCCGGGCGACGACGACTGCGCCAGCCGCTGGCGGGCAGTGAAGATTGCGTTTTCCAAGGCGATGAGCAAATCGGCGCGCGCGGCCAAGGCCGACACGACGATCTGGGAACGCCACTATATGGATTATCGGATCGAGGACGATGCCGAGTACAGCCGGCTGATCGACTATGTGCACTCCAATCCGCTACGGCATGGGCATTGCCGGCGCCTGGAAGACTGGCCGTGGTCGTCCTTGCATCGCTTTGTGTCGGCGGGCTTGATCGCGCCGTGGGATGCGGCTGGTGCCAGCCAGCCGGTGCACTAGAAAAAATTCACTGACGTAAAAATGTCATTCCCGGCCTCGGCGGCCCCCTTGGCGGGAATGACAGTGTGCTTAGAAATTCTTAGAACGAGTACTGCGCACCCAGAGCAATCGCGTCAGCCTTGGCACCAAAATCCTTCTTCTTGCCATAACGCTCGTATTCCAGGGTCAGCGCGACCTGTTCGTTCAGCTTGTACTTGGCGCCCAGTGCGCCGTAGGCTTCGGTGTCGCTCTGGTCGAAGCTGGCGGTGGTGTAGTTGACGTCGGTCTTGCTATAAGCTACGCCCAGCTTGCCGTACAGGGACACCTGCTGATTGACCGGCATGGACGCTTTTGCTGCCACATAGGTGCGGCTGCCGTCAGCGGTCACGCGCCCCAAGGTGGAGTTGGCGGAAGTCTCGCGCAGGTCGGTGTAACCAGCCTCTACTGCCCACATCGGGTTGATCTCGTAACCGCCGTAGATCTTGCCGTAGGCTTTGTGGCCGTCGTCGCCGCTCGCGCCTGGCGCGCCACGGAACGAGGTGTCGGAAGTGGACACCGCGGCGCCTACATAAGCATTCTGTGCCTGGGCGGCGCTCATGGCGGCTGCGCCGGCGATCATTGCAACGATTAGCTTCTTCATAGCGAACTCCTTGTTGTTAGTACGTTCTGGTTCGCAATTCCCAATGAATCGCGACGTAGCCAAGATAGCATCGCCAAAACGACAAGACAGTCCCTATTTAGTAAGACTTGTATCAAGATGTAAGATAAATGACTTTAAGTTCAGCAATACATACGTACAGATGAGCCAAACTTAGGCGAGACTTAAGCAATTTTACGGAAAGTTAAGTTTACCCGTGGCCCCAGCACTTTGGCCGACTTGTTGATGCCGTGCTGCCAGTTTGCCTGGGTTTTACCGGCCATGAGCAGCAGGCTTCCGGACCGCAGATCGAGTTTGAGCGTCTGTTTGCCGCGCTTGTGGCGCAGGATGAAAGTACGCACCGCCCCGAAGCTGACCGAGGCGATCACCGGCTCGGGTCCCAGTTCGGCTTCGTCGTCGCTGTGCATGCCCATGCTGTCGCGGCCGTCACGGTAGTAGTTCAGCAGCACGCTGTTGAAGCGATGGCCGCTGAGCTCCTCCACCGCAGCCTTGATCGCCAGCTGTAAGGGTGTGAACGGCAGGGGATCGAGCGTCAGCCCCGAATAGGTGTAGCGCTTGTCGCCATGCCATGCGGTCAGGCGCGGCTGAGCGATGCGTTTACCCCACAGTGTGATGAATTCCGCGCGCCAATTCGTCTCGTCGATCAGGCGCGCCAGCATCTCTTCATTAGAGATGGGCAATGGCAGCTGGGGCAGCATGGCAAGCGTGCCATCTTCCAGGGCAATATCGGTCAGGCTGGCCGGATGGGCAAACAGATCCATGAAGCGGGGCGTGGGCTATGATGGCGAATTACCATCGACGCCCATTCTCGCATGAACAAACGCCAATTTCTGGGCGCCGCTGCACTGGCAAGCGCCCTGCCCGCCAGCGCCGCAACGGCCGCCGCCAAGGGCCCCGCCCTGCTGACCGTCACCGGAGCAATACATAAGCCGAACCGCGGTCCGCTCGACCCGGTGCGCGACCTGATGATGCACAAGCAAAAGCTCAGCTTCGACAAGGCGTATGGCTTCGATTTCGCCGCGCTGCTGGCGCTGACGTCAAGCGAGATCAAGCCGACCCTGGAATACGATGGCAAAGTGCACACCCTGCGCGGGCCGCGCCTCGCCGACGTGCTGGCCGCGGCGAGCGTACGTGCCGGCGACAGCGCCCGGCTCGCGCTGCGCGCCGTCGACGGTTACGCCGCCAGCATCACGCTGGGGCAAGCTCGTGCAATGGGAATGATGGTCGCCACCCACCTCGATGGCCAGCCGATGCCGCTGGGCGGGCTCGGCCCGCTATGGGCTGTGTACGATGCGGACCGCTTTCCAGCCGCAGCCGGCCAGCCGCTCGCCGAGCGCTTCGCCAACTGCCCGTGGGCGCTGTATCACATCGACGTAGTTGCCTGACTGGCTGCCTGAATCAGGCGTAGGCTTCGGCCAGGGTCATGACGCGCGGGGTGACCTTGATGCCGACATTGCCGAACAGGGTGTCGATGGCGGCCAGGTTGGCGGTGCACTCTTCCGTTTTCCAGCCATTGAACAGGTCGGTGCCGTTCTTCTGGAAGTGCAGGTCCAGGACTTTGCCCTTGTCCTTGTGCGTATAGGCCGAGCGCTTGGTGTTTTGAAAACCAAGTTGCTCCAGCGCCGCCAGCACGGCATTCGGTGGATTGTCCGGATCGGTGGCGATATACACGCCGAAAGTCTTGCCGGGCGGCTTGGCGGCCACGTCGACATCGTAGATGCCCGGGGCCTTGCTTACAGATGTACTTTTCAGAAATAACATGACGGTCTCATTCTCCACTTCGCATCGGCAAACACCGCTGCCAACATGGCAAGTCGTTCGCGCAATCCCTTGATAAGTCTAGCTTATTGAGGTTTGCGAAATTTGTCGATGCCTCAATGCATCTTTTTTTGCGTTAATCGACTGGTGCTGATGAATTAACGACGTTTGGCGAGCGCCCATGTCGCTTTGGCAAGAGCCCTATAGGTATCGCCAGTTGGCGCATCCCACCCATCAAGCGCGCCCTGCTGGCGTGCCACGGTGTCGGTATCGCCACGCGCGATCGGACCGGACAAGGCAGCCTCCGGGCCAAGCCGCAGCACATTGGCCAGCGTTTCGGTCGCCAGCGGCGCCGCCAGTTCGCGCGCCAGCGCCTCCGGCACGCCGGCCGCCTGGTAAGCCCGCAAGGCCGCGTCCATCACGGTGACCAGATAATTGGAGGCGAACACCGAGGCCGCGTGATACACCGTCTTGCCGGACGCCGAAATCGGCACCGCACGTGCGCCGATGGCGGCCAGGGCGGCTTCCAGCCCGGGCACGCCATTGCCTTCCACGCCACAAAAGGTGCCGGCAAAGCTGGCTGCCACCATGGCCGGATCGGCAAAGCTGCGCACCGGATGCACGCTGGCGGTCAGCGCGCCGGCATCGGCCGCGGCTTGCAAGGCGTCGGCCGCCTTGGCGCCGCTGCAGTGAAATACCAGCGCGCCGTTTAAAGGCCGGCTTGCGGCCAGGGCCGCGCAAGCCGGCGCGATCTGATCGTCGCCCACGGCCAGCATCCACACATCGGCCGCGCGCATGGCCTCTATCCCGGTGGTGGCGGCGCCCGCGCCGATAAAGGCCAGCGCATCGTTGCTACTTTCCGGCGAGCGTGTCAGCACATCCTGCACCGTGAAGGCGCCGCTGGCATGGAACAGGCGTGCCAGCACCCGGCCCACGTGGCCGGCGCCGATCAGGTTGAGGGTTGAAGGCACTAGAAACCCGAGCCGGGCTGCGCCAGATAGGCCACTTCTTCCGGCGTGGAGGCGCGTCCCAGGATGGGATTACGGTGCGGGAAGCGGCCAAAGCGCTGGATCACCGCGCGGTGCCTCAAGGCGTAATCGAGCGCCGGGTCGAAGCCCGGCCCAAGCTTGGCCAGCTCGGTGAACAGCGCTACCGACCGGCCCTGCATCGCCAGGTCTTCGCTATGCTCGAAGGGCATGTAGGCGAACCAGCGCTGTATGGGCGGCAGCGCCAGGTGTTCGCCGCTGTCGACCAGGCGCATGCCGGCCGCCAGTGCCAGCGGATCGCCGGCAAACGACTTGGGCGATCCACGGTAGGCGTTGCGGGTGAACTGGTCGAGCAGAACGATGTACGCCAATGGCTTCCAGCCGCGCAGGCCGCCGCCTATGGCGCTGTCGATCAGGGCGCCGAAGCGCGTGCGGATCTGCTCGTCGAAGGCATCGTTCTTGACGAACCATTCGGTGCGCGCCTTGCCATGGCCCGGGTGGTCCGGCGGCAGGAACCAGAAGTCGAGCACGTCTTGCGCGCTGCCTGCTTGATTAGTTTCGGGCATGAGAGATCTGGAAACTGGAAATACCGTCGAAAGTATTGAGCTCGGCGGCCAGTTCGGCCAGCGGAGCCCCGCTTTTTTTGGACAAGGCCAGCGCCACGAAGCGCCACTCCTGCGCGCCATGGTCGCTGCCGATGGTTAGTGAACCGCCGGCGATTTCATAGCCCCGTTCCAGTGCCACCCGTCTCAAGGCAGCCTCGCGCGGTACGAAGCCCGGCCTGAAGCGCATCGTGATGGCCAGCGCGTGGCGCGACGGCAGGACCGCTTCGAGCTTGGTCAGGTAGATCATGATCATGGTGGCGAAAAACGCCAGCCCCATGGCCGCCATGTAGAAGCCGACGCCGACCAGCACACCGATGACGGATGAGGTCCAGATCGACGCGGCCGTGGTCAGGCCGCTGATGTTGAAGCCCTCGCGCATGATCACGCCGGCGCCGAGGAAGCCGATACCGGTGACGATCCCCTGGATCACCCGGGTCGGGTCGGCCACCGCCGCCAGCGCGCTGCCATGACCGCCGAACCAGAAGCCCGGATAGCCGCCGATCACGGTCAAGCCGGCCGAGGCCATGCACACCAGGCCATAGGTGCGCATACCGGCCGCTCGCCCGTGGTATGAGCGCTCGTAGCCGACCATCAGGCCGAGCAGCAGCGCACCGATCAGGTTGAGCAGGATGATGCCATTGGTCGCCAGTTCAGGGCGGGTCCAGTAGGCGGACAGCATCTCGAAAGTAACCATGGGTCCTCCTTGCGCGCGTTGCGCTTATGTTTTTTTACGGACCAGCTGCTTTTCGAACGCCACGTCGTTCTTGCTGACGCGCCGGACCTCCTGAGGCCCCAGGCTTTTGACGAAAGCGACGAAGTCGTCCAGCTCCATCGGCGGACACAAGGGCGGCTCGCCGGGACGCTCGGACAGGAAGAACAAGCCTTCACCGGTGCGGGCCATGGAATAGCCCGGATTACCGGTACGCTCTTTAAGCCGGTCGACCGCGCTGCTGGCGCGGGTGGAACGTGCAGTGGACATCAGATACTCTCCGTTCGCAATGCGAGCCAGGTTGCGGCGGCGCCTTGCACGTGCGGCGCCAGGCGCGCGCGTACGCTCGCGTGGTAAGTGTTAAGCCAGTCGATTTCATCGGCGCGCAGCAGCGAGCGCTCCAGGCAGCGCGTATCGATCGGGCAGAGGGTCAGGGTTTCGAACTCCAGGAATTCGCCGAAAGGGGTGGTGCCGGCGGTGCGGTTAAGCAGCAAATTCTCGATCCGGATACCCCACTGGCCGGGGCGGTAAATGCCCGGCTCGCAGGAGGTGATCATGCCCTCTTCCATGGCGGTATGCGGCTCCGGCATGGCGCTTTGCGAGATCGACTGCGGGCCTTCATGCACGTTCAAAAAGTAGCCTACGCCATGGCCGGTGCCGTGGCCGTAGTCGATGCCGGCTTCCCAGATCGGCGCACGGGCCAGGGCGTCCAGCATCGGCGAACGCACGCCGCGCGGAAAGCGCGCGCGCGACAGCGCGATCACGCCCTTGAGCACCAGGGTGCAATCGCGCCGCTGTTCATCAAGCGGCTGGCCTACTGCGACCACCCGCGTAATGTCCGTGGTGCCGCCCAGGTACTGGCCGCCGGAATCGATCAGCAGCAGGCCGTCGCCTTCGATCACGGCGCAGCTGCCTTCGCTTGCACGGTAGTGGATGATGGCGCCGTTGGCGTTAAAGCCGGCGATGGTCGCAAAGCTCGGGCTGATGAATCCGGGGCGGCGTGCGCGCGCCGTGGTGATATGGCGGTCGATGTCCACCTCGGTTAAAGGCGCGCGCCGCGGCTTGGCCAGCTGCTCGTCGAGCCACGCGAAGAATTCGCACAGCGCCGCGCCATCCTGCTCCATCGCGGCGCGCACGTGCGCCGCTTCCGCCGGCAGCTTCTTCGACTTGGCCATTGTGGTCGGATTGAGCGCCTCGATCACCTTCACATGCGGTGCGACAGCGCTGCGCATGCCGGCGGTGATGCGGCGCGGGTCGATCAGCAAGGCGGCGCCAATCGGCAGCGCGGCCAGCGCAGCGGCGGCATCGGCGTAAGGGGCGAGAACAACGCCATCATCGTTCAGGCGCGCGGCCAGCTCGGCACTGACCTTGCCTTCCGGGACAAACAGCGTGGCGGACTCGGTCGACAACAAGGCGTGGGCCACGAATACCGGGTTAAAGCTCACATCGGCGCCACGCAGGTTAAACAGCCAGGCGATATCGTCCAGCGTGGAGATGAAATGATGGCTTGCTCCCAGCGCCTGCATGGCGTCCCGGGTTGCGGCCAGTTTTGCGCCGCGATCGAGCACGGCGAACGGCGCGGCATGTTCGTACACCGCTTCAAGGGGCAGCGATGGTCGCTCAAGCCATACCTCGTCAAGCACGTCGAGATCGGTGCGCAGCTTGATACCGCGCGCGGCCAGCGCATCGGTCAACAGGCGCGCCACCGACAGGCCGAGCACACGCGCATCCACCGCCACGGTCTGGCCGGGCTGGAGATTGGCGGCCAGCCAGTCGATGTGCTGCAGGCTGGCGCCGGAGGTGATCTTTTGCAAAGCGATGCTTGATCCGGCCAGTTCAGTCTCGGCCTGGGTCCAGTAACGGCCATCGGTCCACACGCCCGCCGTGTCGACGGTGGCGATGAAGGTGCCGACCGAGCCGGTGAACCCGGACAGCCACTCGCGCCCGCGCCAATGGGCCGGCAGGTATTCGGACAGGTGCGGATCGGACGAGGGCACCACGAGCGCGTCGATCTGGTGGCGCGCCATGGCGGTGCGTAGCCGGGTGAGTTTTTCGGTAGTGTCGGACATACTGAAATCATAACCCCAAGCGCGCATGCCCGGGGGACAGGGTGCGTGCCGGACCGGTGTGGCGTAAATCCCACGATGTGTCGTCCGTGCAGGCGAATATGCACCATAATTGCCCAGTACTATTTCACTGGGTAAACGATATGCAAGATTTTCACTACCAACGCGCACGTCAGTTGATGGAGCATGCGGAAGAAATCGTCAGCGCAGACCAAGTGCAGGCCGCTGTGTCCAAGGTTGCCGACAATTTGAACAAACGCTTCGGCAATCCCGACGATGCCGCATTTCCACTGGTGCTGGGTGTCATGGGCGGCGCCGTGGTATTCACCGGGAACCTGCTGCCCCAGCTGCGCTTTCCGCTTGAATTCGATTACATCCACGTCACCCGGTACGGCGACGACGACAAAGGAGGCGCGGTGGTGTGGAAAGTGATTCCGCGTTCAAACGTGGAGGGCCGCACGGTGGTCGTGGTCGACGATATCCTGGACGAAGGCGAGACCCTGGCCCACGTCAAGCAGCGCCTGCTGGACATGGGCGCGGCCGAGGTCATCATCGCGGTGTTCGCCGACAAGGACATCAAGCGCGCCAAGCCGATCAAGGCCGATATTGTCGGCCTGACGATTCCGAACAAGTTCGTGGTGGGCTTCGGGATGGATGTGTATGGCTACTGGCG
>CAMLFK010000209.1 GCA_946479255.1 uncultured Oxalobacteraceae bacterium | reverse complement strand
CTCGCGTTTGAGCGCGCCGATGCCGTGCTCGGCCGAGATCGAGCCTTCGCAGGCGGCCACGCAGTCGTGCACGATGCGGTTGATCGCGCTTTGGTTCAACAGGAAGCGCTCGTGCGACAAGCCATCCGAGGGTGCGACGTTGAAGTGCAGATTACCGTCACCCAGGTGGCCGAAGCACACCAGCTGGCAATCGGGGAAGGCGCCCATCAGGCGCGCCTCGGTGTCTTCGATGAAGTCGGCGATGCGCGAGACCGGCAGCGAAATGTCGTGCTTGATGTTCTTGCCGGCCGCCGCCTGCGCCAGCGGAATGTGTTCGCGGATGTGCCACAGGCCGCGCGACCTGGCGATCGAGGTGGCCACCACGGCATCGTCGGCGATGTCGCGTTCGAAGGCGGCGCCGATGGTTTGTTCCAGCAGGCTGACCGCATGCGATTCGGACTCGCTGCTCGACACTTCCATCAGCACATACTGGGCGTGGCGGGTGACGAAGGGCTGCGGCAGCGCGGGGAAATGGGTGGCGACCAGGCGCAGGCAAAAGTCCGACATGAGCTCGAAGCCGGTCAGGCTGGCGCCGCACAGGTCCTGGGCCAGGTTCAGCAACTGAAGCGCCGCCGCGGGCGAAGCCAGTGCCACCAGCGCGGCGATGGAGGCCTTGGGTTGCGGATAGAGCTTCATGACGGCGCCGGTGATGATGCCGAGTGTACCTTCAGCGCCGATGAACAGGTCGCGCAAGTCGTAGCCGGTATTGTCCTTGCGCAGTGCGCGCAGGCCGTCCCACACCTCGCCCTGCGGCGTGACGACTTCCAGGCCGAGGCACAGCTCGCGCGCATTGCCGTAGCGGAGCACGCCGGTGCCGCCGGCATTGGTGGACAGGTTGCCGCCGATGCTGCAGCTGCCTTCGGCCGCCAGCGACAGCGGGAATAAACAGTTTTCCTGCGCGGCTGCCTCCTGGATGGTTTGCAGGATGCAGCCGGCGTCGACGGTGATGGTGCGGTTGACCGCATCGAGCGAACGGATGCGCTTGATGCGCGCCAGCGACAAGACCACGCTGGTACCTGAGGCGTCGGGCACGCTGCCCAGCACCAGGCCGGTGCGCCCGCCTTGCGGCACGATCGGCACGCGCGCCTCAAGACAGGCCTTGACCAGTTGCGCCACTTCATCCACGCTGCCGGGGCGCAGCACCGCCAGCGCCTTGCCGGTAAAGCGGCCGCGCCAGTCGGTCAGGAAGGGCGCCATGCCGGCGCTGGTCGAGAGCACATGCGGCTCGCCAACGATCGCGCGGCAGCGGGAAAGGAATGCGTCGTCCATGGCGCACATCACTTTAGCGCTGGTGCCGGGTGGCGTTGACCTTTTCGAGCAGCTCCTTGGCGATGCGCTTGGCCTCGCGCTTGTAAGGGCGCAGGTACAGCAGCGCGCACACGAAGTACACGCACACCAGGAAGATTTCGCCGGCCGCCATCAGGCGCGACAGCGGGGCGGTGTCGCTCCACGCGCGCACCACGCCTTCGGTGAAGTACAGCAGGATCACCATGGACGACCACTGCAAGGTATAGATGTCACGCTTGATCACCCCGCGCAGCGGAATCAGGAGCGGCAGCGCCTTGAGCGCCAGGATCCAGCTGCCCGCCTTGAGCGGCGAAATGGCCACTTCCCATGCCACCAGCCAGGCGATCAGGAAGATCAGGCTGACCATGGCGCCAATATGAAAGAAACGCGGTGCCTGCATCAGAATGCTCCTTTCAGGCGCAGCGCCGCATCGGCCAGGCGCCGGCCCATTTCAATGGCCAGCCGTTTCTCGTGCTCGCTGAAGCCCTTGTCGCCGTCGATGCCGGACCAGTGGGTCGGGCCGTACGGACTGCCGCCGGTGGCGGTGGTCATCAGTTCCGGGCGCGTGTAAGGCAGGCCCATCACCATCATGCCGTGGTGTAGCAGCGGCACCATCATGGTCAGCAAGGTGGACTCCTGGCCGCCATGCAGGCTGCCGGTGGAGGTGAACACGCAAGCCGGTTTGCCGGCCAGCGCGCCCGCCAGCCACTCGGCCGAGGTGCCGTCCCAGAAATACTTCATTGCCGCGGCCATATTGCCGAAGCGTGTAGGCGAACCCAGCGCCAGGCCGGCGCACTCATCGAGGTCGGCGCGCTCCACATAGGGCGCGCCATCGGCCGGGATGCCTGGTGCGGTGGCTTCGGTCACGGTCGACACCGCCGGCACGGTGCGCAGGCGCGCATCGACCCCGGCGACGCTTTCGACGCCCTGGGCGATCAGTTCAGCCAGCTTGCGCGTGGCGCCATGCCGTGAGTAGTACAAAATGAGAATGTTCAGGTTGGTCTGGTTCATCATTGGTATTATAGGGCGCTTTACAATGCCATACCGCGCTTAGCAAGCGCCTTTTTATCTGATCCATGCTTTCCAAAACCGTTCACTCGATTTCCCGTTCGACCAGCGAAATGATCAACGTCAGCGTTGACATGGTGCGCGGCCTGACATGGAGCGAGGTGCGGGACCTGGTGCGCTTTGCGCGCCGCCGCGTCAGCCAGGAGCGCCTGCCTCAGGTGGCGGGCAGCCTGACCTTCACCACCACGCTCGCGCTGGTGCCGCTGTTGACCATCGCGCTGGCAATCTTCACCACCTTCCCGGTCTTCAATAATTTCCGCGCTGCGCTGAACGCCTATTTCGTGCAGACGATGATGCCCAAGGCCATCACCAACACGATCATTGCCAACCTGACCCAGTTCGCCAGCAAGGCCACCGGCCTGTCGGCGGTGGGCGCGGTGCTGCTGGTGCTGACCTCGATCGCGATGATGGGCATGATCGAGCGCGCTTTCAACCAGATCTGGCGGGTCAAGACAGCGCGCCCGGTGGTGCAGCGCGTGACGATCTACTGGGCGCTGGTCACGCTTGGGCCTTTGCTGTTCGGCCTGTCGATGACCGCCACCTCGCAGCTGTTCCTGGCCACCAGTTCGCTGGCCAAGGTCGCGCCCTTCGCCAGCACCCTGTTCTATACCACGGTGTCGGTAGCGCTGACCACCGGCGCCTATACGCTCTTGTATATGGGCGTGCCGAACCGCGCGGTGCACTGGCGCGACGCGGCCTGGGGTGCGCTGGTGGCGGCCCTGGCATTCGAGGTGGCCAAGCGCCTGTTCGGCATGTTCGTGCGCCAGTTCCCGACTTACGCGATCATCTACGGCGCGCTGGCGGCGCTGCCGCTGTTCCTGCTCTGGCTGTACGTGTCGTGGATGATCACCCTGGTCGGCGCGCTGCTGGCCGCCGCGCTGCCGGTCATCAAATATGAGCGCTGGTGGTACCAGCCGGTCCCGGGCGGGGCCTTTGTCGATGCGATGGCCATCCTCAAGATCCTGCACAACGTGGCGCGCCTGGACGATTCGGCGCTGGTATCGACGGCGCTGATCCGCGCCCACACCCGCATCGGTTACGATGAGATGGGCATGCTGCTCGAACGGATGCTGGTGGCCGGCTGGGTCGGGCGGGTCGAGACCGACGTCAAGCTGCGCTCGCGCTGGGGCAAGCGGGCCCGCGAAGGCATGGACAACTGGGTGCTGCTGGCCAATCCAAGGCGCCTGCGCGTATCGGACGTCTACCGCATGTTCGTGTTCGGCGGCCTGACCGCCGACCCGGCCATCCCGCTCGACCTCGATTCACCGGTCACGCTGGACACCAATGCGCTGGCGCGCAAGGTGGAGGTGGCGGTGGAGAGCGGCCTGAACCAGACCCTGGCCGAACACTTCGATGCTTCAAGCAGCGCGGACGAAGCCGGAAAGCGCCTGTAGCACCGCGTCCGGCTGCTCGGACATCATCGTGTGGCCGCACTCCACGCTCACCCTGCTGCCTTGCGCGACCGCGCCGGTCAGCAGGGCGGTGGAGCGGGGCGGCGTCATCTTGTCTTTGCTGCCCATGATGAACAGGACTTCGCACCGCAGCGCACGGGCCGCCGCTTCGCCGTTGGCGTAGGCATTGCAGGCGAACAGGTCGGTGTAGAGCAGTTGTTCCGGATTGATGGCGGACATGCGCTGCATCAGGCTGCGCAAGGCGTCCGGCGTGCCGGATGCCTGCGAGTACTGGGCCACCATGTCGATCGCCGCAGGCTCGTCAAGGCGGGCCATCTCCAGCAGGGCGGGCGCCACTTTCATCGGCCAGGTTGCGCCCAGCAGCGCGAGTTTGCCGACCCGGTCCGGAGCGCGGCTGGCCGCTTCCAGCGCGATCAGCGAGCCCATGCTGTGCCCGGCCAGCACGGCTGTTTCGACCCCGGCCGCATCCATCAGGGCGATCAGCCACTCGGCCATTTGCTCGACGCTCGTCAAGGCCGGGCCGGCGCTGCGGCCATGGCCGGGCAGGTCGACCGCCAGCACGTTATAGCTTTGTTCGGCGAAGTAGCGGCTTTGCAGCGCCCACACCGAATGGTCGTTGTGCGCTCCGTGCACGAAGATGATGGTCGGCCGCGCCGCGCTGAACGTGCCGCCGCCCTTGTCGGCGTACGCCGGCTTGCCTTGAACGTCGAGATCCATGTTTTGCTTCCCTTAGCCTTTGGCGGCATCCTAGCATGCGGCGATCGGGCGCACAGGGCAGCACGAACACATCAGTTTAGAAATCTCAATACTGGATTTTTTGCTACGCTTAAGCTACATTCGAAGCAAGGATTATAAAAAAACCTCTTTATAACCTCACCAGACAAAGGCGGGCACCATGAAAGTCTCAGAAATCCTTCAAGTAAAGGGCAACATCCTGTATACGGCCACGCCCGATACAACCCTGGTCGAGGCAGTCAATACCATGGCCGAAAAAGACATCGGTTCGCTGGTCGTGATGGAATTCGGCGAGCTGGTCGGCATGCTGACCTTCCGCGAAGTCATCAAGGTCTTGCACAAGAATAATGGCGAGATCGGCGGCGGCACCGTGCGCAAGCATATGGACGATCACCCGATCACGGTCACGCCGGACACCGAAGTCAATGAAGTGCGCCGCATGATGTTAGAAAAGCACGCGCGCTATCTGCCGGTCATGAACGCCAAAACCCTGCTGGGCGTGATCTCCTTCTACGACGTGGCGCGCGCCATGCTTGAAGCGCAGAACTTCGAAAACCGCATGCTCAAGGCCTATATCCGCGACTGGCCTGCCGAAGCCGAGCAGGACTGACGTGGCCGGAATGCCGCAACGGCGGCGTTTCAGGCAAGTCGACGTGTTCACCGGGCTGCCTTTCATGGGTAACCCGCTGGCCGTCGTGCTCGATGCGGAAGGCTTGAGCGCCGGCCAGATGCAGGCCATCGCGCGCTGGACCAATCTGTCCGAGACCACCTTCGTCCTCGCGCCCACCAGCAGCGAGGCCGACTACCGGGTGCGCATCTTTTCCCCAGGCGGCGAGTTTCCCTTCGCCGGCCATCCCACCCTCGGCACCGCGCACGCCTTGCTGGAGCACGGCCTGCTGCCGCAAACGCCGGGCCGCCTGATCCAGGAATGCGGGGTGGGGCTGGTCCCGATCGATATCGGCGCCGCCTCTGCGCTGGCCTTCCGCGCGCCGCCCGCCACTTTGCAGGAGCTGCATACGGCCTTCTTGCCGACCCTGGCCGAGGCGCTGCACAGCGAGGCTTTCGGACCAGGGTCCAGGCCGGTGATTGCGCGCATGGGAATCGGCTGGCTGGTGGTGGAAATGCAAACAGCCGAAGCCTGCCTGGCGGTGCAGCCTGATTTTGCCGCGATGGTGCAGCTGTTGCAGCAAGGCGTGACCGGGGTGGCGATCTTTGGTCCACACGAGCCAGGCGGCGTGGCCGGCATTGAAGTGCGCGCCTTTTTCAACAAGAACGGCGCGATCGCCGAAGACCCGGTGACCGGCAGCGCCAACGCCTGCATCGCCTGGGTGCTGCAGGGCGATCCGCGCTTTGCCGGCGGCTATACGGCGCGCCAGGGAACATGCGTCGGCTGCGACGGACGCATCAGCGTTAGTTTTCGTGACGGCATGCCATGGATTGGCGGCGAGTCGGTCACGGTCATTGACGGCACGCTGCTGGCTTAAGCGAGGCGCGTCCCTTGCGCCACCGCCTGCTTCAGACGGTCGTCATCGAGCCAGTCATACAGCGCGGTGGTGGCCATCGGCAGGGCAAACAGAAAACCCTGCGCCATCGGGCAGCCCAGCGAGCGCAGGATGCCGGCCTGGCGTTCGTCCTCCACGCCTTCCGCAATCACCGTCAGGCCCAGGTTGCGGCCCAGCTGGATCACCATCTCGGCAATGCTGCTGCCGCGCGTGGAACCGGTGATTTCGCTGACAAAAGCGCGGTCGATCTTGAGCCGGTCCACCTTCAGCCGCTGCAGGTAGGACAGCGACGAAAAGCCGGTGCCGAAGTCGTCGATGGAGATCGACACGCCGGTCTGCTTGACCTGCGCCAGCATGTGGATCAGCAGGTCGGGTTCTTCCATCGCCATCGACTCGGTGATCTCCAGCTCGATGAACTCGGGCGGGGCGCCGGTCTCGGCCAGCGCGGCGCGCAGCATGTCGAGGAAGTAGGGGTGGCGGAACTGGACCTGCGAGACATTGACCGACATGGTGAAGTCCTGGTAGCCGGCGGCGCGCAGGCGCACCAGCTCGTGGCAGGCGCTGCGCAGCACCCATTCGCCGATGTCGATGATCAGTCCGGAATATTCGGCGATCGGAATGAAGCGGTCGGGCGAGACGAATTTGCCGTCCGGGGTCTGCCAGCGCAGCAGCGCTTCGGCACCGGCTGGGCGGCGGGTCGCCAGGTCGATCTGCGGCTGGTACACCAGATACAGCTCCCCGCGCGCAAAGCCGGTGCGCAGCGCGTGCATGGTGCGCACCCGCTCGCGGATCTCCACGCCCATGCTGCGCGAGAAGTAGAAGTGGCCGGCGCGCTGCTGGGTCTTGGCGCGCTTTAAGGCGATGTCGGCATCCTTGAGCGCATCGGCGCCGCTGCCATCGTGCTCCGACAGGCGCAACAGGCCAAGCGTAGCGGTGATCTGCACCTCCTGGCCGTCGATCGAGAAGGGCGCTTCGAACAGCGTGCTGATCCCGGCCGGGTGCACCACGTGGGCCGGACCGAGCACGCCGAAAATATCGCTGCCGATGCGGGCGATGGTCAGGTTGCGGCCCAGCTGTGTTTGCAGGCGTGCCGCCACCGAGAGCAGCAGCAGGTCGCCGAACTGGTGGCCGAGCGCGTCGTTGGTTTCGGCGAAGTGGTCCAGGTCCACCAGCGAGAGCACGCAGCCGTCGCGCTCCGGCCCTGCCAGGAGGGCGTCGAGGATTTCGACCAGGCGGGTGCGGTTGGGCAGCTTGGACAGCTGGTCGTAAAAGGCCGCGTCATGCAGATGGCTGAGCAGTTCGACGTTGTCCAGGCCCACCGCCACCTGGCCGGCGAATACTTCGAGCAGGCGGCGCTGCATCTCGCCCACGCGAGCGCTGGTGCGCAGCAGGGCGGCGAAGCGCTGGCTTCCCTTGCCGGGAAAGTGCAGGGCGATGTGGCCCGGCTCGTACAGGTTGCGGCGCTCGCCGAGAGCGCGCTGCAGCGCGGCGGCATTGCCGCCATCGAGCGCGGGCGGCGGCGCGCCGGCGCTGGCCACGATCTCCAGGCGGCCCGGCGCTTCCTGGACGCACAGCAGGCCCTCGGCCGGCATGCCCAGCAAGGCCGCGCACTGGCGCAGCACGCCGGCGCCGAAATCGGCGACCCCGTGCAATCCCATCAGTTCGGCGCTGGCGCGCACGATCTGGTCGAGGCCCTGGCGGCTCTGGTCGATGGCGCGGATCTGCTGGTACGAGCGGATCGCCGCCGTCACGGTGGTGTACAGCTTGATGCGGGTGAGCTCGGACTTGGTGCGGTAGTCGTTGATGTCGTAATCGCGGATCGCGTTGAGCTCCGGCGCGTAGCCCGGCTGGCCGGTGCGCAGGATGATGCGCACATCAAGCAGGTGCAGCGACTCGCGGATATGCCGCACCAGGTGCAGGCCGGCGTCGTCCTGCTCCATGACGACGTCGAGCAAGATGACCGCGATGTCGGTTTCGCGCGCCAGCAGCGCGCGCGCCTCGGCCGCCGAATAAGCATGCAGGAATTCCAGTTCGCGCTGCTGCAACTCCAGATTGCGAAGGGCGAACAGGGTGGTGGAGTGAACGTCTTCGTCATCGTCGACAATCAACACGCGCCATACGCCGGCGGCCCCGTGGGCCGGCGTGCCGGGGTGCTCGTCGAGGAACACCAGGTCGTCGTTATCGTCCGTCAGCTGCCCGAAGGGCGTGCTTGTTGGGGGCATCAAAATTCTGTCTCCGGGGAATCCATGGCAAGGCAGCGACGAGTATATAGTGAATTGTAAAAAGAATTGTGTCTTAATGTTAATTTCGGGAAAATAATTCCACTCGGCAACACAAATTGTAGCATCTACAAATCTATCGCCGCGGAGCCAAACTTGCGGTCAACGCCAGCAAAAGCGCGCGGACTGGTAGAATTGCCCTTTCCGCCACTCACTTCACGATCATGTCCGGCAATTCCTTTGGCAAGCTTTTTACCGTTACCACTTTTGGCGAATCGCACGGCCCGGCGATTGGCTGCATCGTCGATGGCTGCCCTCCGGGGCTGCTGTTGTCCGAAGCCGACATCCAGCCCGACCTGGACCGCCGCAAGCCGGGCACCTCGCGCCATGTGACGCAGCGCCAGGAAGCCGACCAGGTCGAGATCCTGTCCGGGGTGTATGAAGGCAAAACGACCGGCACGCCGATCATGCTGCTGATCCGCAACCAGGACCAGCGCAGCAAGGACTACGGCAATATTGTCGAGAGCTTCCGCCCGGGCCACGCAGACTATACTTACTGGCACAAATATGGCGTACGCGATCCGCGCGGCGGCGGCCGCTCGTCGGCGCGCCTGACCGCTCCCGTGGTCGGCGCGGCGGCGATCGCCAAGAAGTGGCTGCGCGAGAAGTACGGCACCGAATTCATGGGCTGCATGAGCCAGCTG
>CAMLFK010000208.1 GCA_946479255.1 uncultured Oxalobacteraceae bacterium | reverse complement strand
GGGACAGACCCGGTTTTAGTAGCAAAGACTGAAGGCAGGCTTAGGCCGCGCTCGCAGGGGCTACTTTCCAGTTCGCCATCCTCTATAATGGACGACTGCCGGCCCGGCCGGCCGGTCGTCCATTGCGCCGCAGTGGCGTCGAGAAACCCTGGGATTGGTCATGAAACAAGCTGCTCGCGCATTTTTCGCAACGCTATTGGGCGTGATCGCCACCGCCACCTGCGTGGCTCAGCCACTCAAAACCTTCCGCCCGGACCGCATCGTCAATGCCGAGGCGTTCTACCCGGAAGGCCCGCAGCTGATCGCGGATGGCTTGCTGACGGCCGAAATGCCAAAGAACCGCATCGTATTGACAGGCCCGAAAGGCACGAAGACGGTTTGGGAAGAAGCCGGCTGCGGCCCCACCTCGGTCAAGCGCATCCCCAGCGGCGGCTACTGGGTGCTGTGCCACCTGGGCCACCACGTGGTGCGCCTGGATGAGCGTTTCGCCACCGTCAAGTCCTACAATCAAACCATGTATGGACGACCGATTTCGTATCCCAACGATTCCTCGGTGGACGCGGCCGGCAATCTGTACCTCAGTTCGGCGGGCCTGTTCTCGCTGGACGCCCCCGCCAGCGGGCGGGTGGTGTTCATCCCGGTCAACGGCGAAGCCCCGACCGACGTTGTAGCCGGACTGCGCTATACCAACGGCGTGCTGGTCCAGGAAAAGCTGGGGCGCGTGCTGGTCTCGGAACACCTGAACCGCCGCGTGCTGAGTTTTCCGCTGCTGGGACCCGGCAAATTCGGCGAGCCCAGCGTGTTTTTCGAGCTAAGCTCGGCCCCGGCCGTGCCCGACGCCTACAGCCATAGCGGCCCGGACGGGCTGGCGGCGTTTGCCGATGGCGATATTTGCGTCGCCGATTATGGCAATGGCAGGATCATGGTGCTGTCCACGGCGGGCAAGTACCGTACCCAGATTCCCGTGAAGCTGAAATACGTCACCAATATGGCGATTTCGGCCGATCAAAAAAGTTTATTTATAACCATGACCAGGGATAACACCTCCGAACAACTCGACGGAGTTGTTCAGAAATTCCTGGTTGAGCGAAAGGACTGATTCGATGCATTCCGCAAGTCAAAGCAACACCCTGCCAAGAAGCCTGCTGCTGCACTCGTCGGCATTTTTCTCCGGCTTCATCACGATGGCGCTGGAAATGCTGATCGGACGGACTTTCATACCCTATTTCGGCGGCACCATCTACACCTGGGGCGCGCTGATTTCGGTGTTCCTGATCGGCATGACGATCGGCTACGTGATCGGTGGCCGCACGGCCGACCGCAACCCAAACGTCAAGCTGGTGGCCGCGCTGTTCTTCCTGTCGGCCTTCATGGTGATGTTCGTGCCCCTGTACGGCGAAACCATCATCAACCTGATTCTCGACCAGGTCGAAGACATGCGCTATGCCGCCCTGCTGGCGGCGATCGCGATCGCCGCCGTGCCGGCCGCCTTCCTGGCCGCCATCAGCCCCTTCTGCGTGCGCCTGCTGCTCGATTCGCAAACCCACTCCGGCGCGGTGTCGGGCCGCCTGTCCGCGCTGTGCACGGCCGGCAGCATCGTCGGCACCCTGGGCACCACCTTCTTCTTTATTCCAACCTTCGGCATGAAGGCGATTTATGCCTGCCTGGCCGGCACCTCGCTGCTGGTGGCCGCCTTGCTGCTGCTGGTCTCGGGCAAGGGCCGGCGCCCCACCCTGGTCAGCGCCAAAACCGCCACGGCACTTGGCTTGTCGCTGGCCGGCGTGCTCGCCATCGCTCCACCCGACGTCAACGCGCAGGACGCTGCGCTGCTGGCGCGCCCCGATGGCCAGCTGGAGCGTATCGATTCCGAATACAACACGATTTTCGTGGAAAAGCAGGGTTCGACGATTGCGCTTAATTTCGGCTACCGCAACAACCGCTACACCGAGTCGGTGATTGACCTCAAAGACAAGGACGCGCTGGTCATCGCCTACACCCGCTTCATGAGTGCGGCACTGGCCTTTAACCCGAATGCGGTCAAGAAGATCGGCATGGTCGGCATGGGCGGCGGACGCACCATCAAGTACCTGGTCGACGGCATCGACGGCGTGGTGGCCGACGTGGCCGAAATCGATCCTTCGGTGATCACCGTGGCGAAGAAATACTTCGGCGTGCAGCCTACCCCGCGCCTGCGCGTTCACGCCAAGGACGGCCGCATCTTCCTGAACCAGTCGCGCGAAAAGTACGACCTGATTTTGCTCGATGCCTACCGCGGTCCCTTTGTGCCCTTCCACCTGACCACCCAGGAATTCTACAAGCTGGTGCAGCGCAAACTGAACGATGGCGGCGTGGTGGCGCAGAACGTCGAGCCGACCACCATGTTCTTCGACAGTGCCTACCGCACCATGAAATCGATCTTCGACCAGGTCGACTTCCTTGAGGCGCACGGCAATATCGTGCTGGTGGCTTATTCCGGCAAGCGCCTGACGGACCAGGAACTGGCCGAGCGGGCCGGCGTGGCGCAGGGACGGTATAAGATGAAGTACGATCTGCGCGAACTGGTGAAGGCCCGCAAGGTCGTGCAGCCGGAAGCTTCAGCCAAGATCCTCACGGACGACTTCGCTCCGGTCGAAAATCTCAAGACCATCAAGCGCCACAACGAAAAGCTGCGCGAGTAAGCTGTTTTTATCGTGCGCCAGCGATGGTCCAACATGGGCGAATATGAGCACGTACGGCCATGAAGGACGGGGTTTCCCAGGATAAATCTGATGACGCTTGCGAACGACCCGGACCATGCCTCCGGCAAGTTGTCTCCGACATCAATTCGCATGCTGGAACTGCGCGAGCAGGTGCTGGACGAATGGGCGCGCCGGGTGCGCGCCTCGCTGCCCCAAGCCAGGCAATTGCGCCACCCGGTGCTGATCGACACAATACCGGCCTTCTACGACAACATCGCCGAAGCCGTCTCCGCCGGATCGACCCGCAAGACCAGCAGTGACGGCTCCACCACGCCCACCGAACACGGCGGCGAACGGGCCCGCCTGACGGGCTACGATCACGAAGCCCTGATCGGCGAATACCAGATACTGCGCGGAACAATATTCGACCTGCTGCACGATGCCGGGCTGGTCCTGGCGCACCAGGACATACTGACCATCGACGCCTGCATCGATATCGGCATCAAGGAAGCGGTCAATGCCTTCGCCCTGGTCCACAGCGGTATGCGCGAGCGCTTTGCCGCCGCCCTCACCCACGATATGCGCGGCCCCTTAAGCGTCGGCACGACGGCGCTGGAACTGATCCTGCGCACCGACGATCCGGCCAGGATCAAAGCCATGGCGGCCAAGGCCCTGGCTAGCCTGCGCCGGATCGATGTCATGGTGAGCGAACTGCTCGACTCGATGGCCTTCCACGGCGCCCACGAGATGCGCATACAGTGCAGCAATTTCAACGTGATTGAGATCGTCCGCGAGATCGAAGCCGATACGGCGCCGCTGCACCAGGGGCGGCTGCAAGTGAGCGGGCAGGACGTGAGCGGATGGTGGGGCCGCTCCGAACTCAAGCGGGCGATCGAGAACGTGGTCAGCAATGCCTTCAAGTACGGTGACGCGGACAGGCCGGTCACGCTGCACATCGAGGCCGACCACCAGCGCCTGATCATCAAGGTGCATAACGAGGGTGAGCCGATCCCGATCGAGGAACAAGAGTGCATCTTCCAGATGTACCGCCGGGCCGAAGCAGCCACGCGCAAGGACATGCAAGGCTGGGGCATCGGCCTGCCTTACGTGCGCGCGGTGGCCGAATGCCATGGCGGCAGTGTCGGCCTGGATAGCGCTTTCGAGCGCGGCACCACCTTCCTGATCGACTTGCCGATCGATTGCCGGGGGCTTGAACGGTCTCCGACCCTCGGTGCGGACGCTTTACCGCCCGCCGGCCCTTGACCATCGCCTTGCTGGCCGGATCGATGCGCAGGAAGCGCTTGGTGACCAGCGACATCAGCACCATGTAAATAGATTATTTCATCGGATCGATACCGGTGCCGGGATCGCAACGGTTGTGGCACGGCCATCGTAGCGCACAGCCCGTGCTTTACCTTGCCCCTCAAGGCCAGTGCCGCTGGTTGGCGTCACCAGCACGACCTTGAACTGGCGCTTTGCCTTCATCCCGGGAAAGCGCCCCTGGCGCTGGCCGATGGTCAGCTTGCGCGATGCCTCGTGCCACTTCATTTTGATCAGCGAATATTCGCCGCGCTCGTATCCCCAGCCCTCGCCCGCATCTTCATACAAGGTGTACTCGCCATCGGCGCCAGGATAGATGCGCAGTTCGACCGCGGCATCGGGCTGTTCCGACGCGTACTGCACCGCCGGCCCCATCGGAATAATGCTGCCCGCCCGGACCTGCAGCGGAATGCGCGCGAGCGGCGCATCGACGGTCAGGGTGCGCCCGCCCGCCAGCTTCTGCCCGCTCCAGAAGTCGATCCATGTCCCTTGCGGCAGATAGACTTCACGGCTGCGCGCGGCACCCTCGATCGGCACCGAACCGGCGCCATAGTACATCGGCACGGTCACCGGGCTGACCATGATGCCGTCGCCGAACAGCATCTGCGTCTTCAGGTCGTGGGTGCGGGGATCGTCCGGGAAGGCGAACCCCACCGGGCGGATGAAGGACGCGCCTCGCAGATGCACGAGTCCGGCCTGCGAATAAACGTGGGGCAGCAGACGGTAACGCAAGCGTATCGCTTCCAGGATCGCGTCATAGAAAGGCGTTCCCGGCTCGCCGAAGTGCCATGGTTCACGCGGCGTATCGGTGCCGTGGCTGCGGAACATCGGGAGAAAGACGCCAAACTGCATCCAGCGCGCGTACAGCTCGCGATAGCCCAGGTCGCCCACGCCGGCATCGTAGTCGCCGTCCCAGAACCAGGTGGTGCCCCGCTTGACAAAAAAACCGCCGATGTCGGTGGTGACATAAGGAAGCCCCGATGCGCTGTAGCTCTGCATTGACGCGACCTGCTGTTCGAGCACCGGCCATTTGGCGGCAATGTCGCCGCTCCACGTGACGGCGCCCGTGGCCTGGCTGCCGGCATAGCCGGAGCGGGTCAGGTTGACGAGGCGTTTTTCGGGTGCCGCCTGGCGCCAATGGCGCATGAACTGCTGCGAATCGACCAGCGCGTAGGCGTTCAGATACTGCGGATCGATGACGCGCGACAAGCCGCGGATATTGAGCTCATCGGCTTGAGCCGGCCGTTTTGCATCCCAGGTCCAGTCGGCGTTTTCCGGCTCGGTCGAGTCGCACCACCAGGCATCGATACCATGCTGGCCAAGATACTTCCACACGTTACGGAAATACACCTCGCCCGCTTTGGGCTGAAAGAAATCGACATAATCGGTACCGGCGCTGGTGAAGCCGCCCTCCTTGAGTTCCTTGCCCGGCGGATCGCGCGGGCTCGGATTCGGCCAGATCGAAATCATCACCTTGGTATTCAGATCATGGGCGGCTTTGGTCATCGCCGCGATGTCGGGATAACGCGAAACTTCGGGAACGAAGCTGCCCCAATGGTCCGGTTTCCAGTAATTCCAATCCTGCACGATGAGATCGAGCGGAATCTTGCGTTCGCGGAACTGCTTTACCGTATCGACCAGTTCGTCCTGCGTCTGGTAGCGCTCTTTCGACTGGGCGTAGCCGAATGCCCAGCGCGGCAGCATGGTGGCCGCGCCCGTGAGCTGGCGATAGCCGGCAATCGCACCGTCCATCGACGGCCCCAGGATAAAGTAGTAATCGAGTTGGTCCGCCACGTCGCTGGTGACCGAGGTGCCAGCCGGCCCGTCGGCAAAGCGCATCGCGCTGTAACTGTCGAACAACACACCATAGCCGCGCGTCGACACGAGAAATGGAATGACGATGCGCAGGTTGTGCTGATACAGGCGCTTCGTTCTACCGCGCAGGTTCAGGTCCGCCGTTTCGTCGAGGCCCAGCCCATACAAAGCTTCCTGCTCGTGCAGGCGGAAACTGGCGCTGACCTTCCAGGCATTGCGATCCTTCTTCTGGAGATAGGCGCCGGCGACTTGCCGCTCGCCGTCGACCGTCTTGACGGTCTTGATGGTAGCCGGATCGGGCACCGATTTGATCACATCCACCGGCTCGAATGCGCGTGGCGAGGCCGTGTCCTCGCGCAGCAGGACTTGTCCATTTAAATCCTGGAAGGTGATCGCACCAGTGTTCGAATCGACTGACACTGCCAGCTTCGACGAACGCAGCACGCGCGCCGAACCCTCCTTGCGTGCGCTGATTTTCCCGGCTTTCTCGGTCACCTGAGCATGCATCAGCCGGGCGCCCTCGGCCCAGTCCCGATTGCGGGTGGCCGTCACGCGCACGATGCGGTCGGTGATGAAGATGATCCTGGAACGGGTACCATCGATTTGGTATTCCATGCCGCTACCCGCCTCGCGCACGTCCTCGATTGCGGCGTGCGCGTTGTTCTGGCATAGCGGGAGCAGCGACGCGGCAAGCATGGCACAAGCCACCGTTAATTTCTTCATTACGATACCTTGCACGATAGTTGATGCACGAAGGGGTGCATGGCGCTTGCCGCGTTCCGAGCTTAGCTGCTTTCTTTAACGACCCGGTCGTACAAAGGCTGCACCGGACGCGCGTTGTGCTTATACAGGCGATGGAACTGTTTAAGCTGTGCAGTCGAGACGGTCACCGGCTGCTTGAGCACGAACCAGTTCACTTCTTCGCTGCATGGCGGGGTGGTGAGCGAACCGGCGAAATTATAATATCCACGCTTGGATGGCAGGGCCGACGCCAGGTCGATGCTGACATCTTCGGACACGTGTTCGACGCCCTTGTCATGAGGCAGATGGGACCAGATACTCTTCAGGTAAGGATTGGCCTTGCCCTGTTTGAACAGCACCGCCACCACGGCCAGCTTGCCTTCGGCGTTCTTATGCACCAGGTGGGCGACCAGGGGATAGCTCTTGCCGTGGATGCGTTCTTCACTTGGCGTATGGAAGTGGAACTGCAGCAGCTCATAGCGCTGGCCGCCGATCGTCATGCCGCTGCCCGGTGCGTAATTGACTTGCACCGTATGGCCGTTGTCGATGATCTTCAGGGGCGACGCATGGTAATCGAAGGTGATCGCTTCGAGCTTTTCCTTCTTGGTGCTGCGGATATCGATGGGCGACTGGGCGTGACCCAGTTTGCAGCCGGCGTAATCGCTTTTCAGGTCGCCCCATTTGGCAGGGCCGGTCGGGCCTTCATAGCCCCACTCGTGATGTCCATCGCCTGCGAAGGCGGATAAAGGCAGCGCCGCGCAAGCCAGCAGCAGCGCCGATAAGGTTTTCAGTTTGATCATCGTAAGACTCCATAAGAAACGAGTGAGGGGCATGAGAATCATACAACGGTATGTACGTTCGCTTCCTTAAGGCAATCTTATCGGGCTAAAAGGTTTATTCTGTAAGGCCACCTCGCAAGGGCATGTCGACCGCGCAGGCAGCGAAAAAAACGACCCGCAAACGGGCCGTTACAAAGGCGCCAGGTAGCAGAGCCAAAGGAGAGATCCCAGTCTGCACGCCAAACTGGTTTACCGCAATTATGAAAATCGCCATTGGCCCAAGCAATTTTTATGATTGGCCCAGCCGGAGGACATGCGAGACGCGCGGCGTACCGACGCGCAGGTAGCCACTGCCATCGGCGCCCACGGTCAAGCCGCCAGATGCGATACTGTCTTGCACTCAACAGGTCAAAGGGCAGCAGTGGATAGCTGGAAAAAAGGGGCGGGTCCCACCATGGCCGCGCTGCTGGGCTTGATATCGGTCCAGACCGGCGCTGCCATCGGCAAATCGCTGTTTCCGGTGGTAGGGCCGGAAGGCGTCGCCGCGCTGCGGCTGGGTATCGCGGCTGTCCTGCTCGCCGCGCTGTTCCGTCCCTGGACGATCTGGCGCGGCGCCGACTGGCGCGGCCTGCTCGGCTACGGACTGATCATGGGCTTGATGAACCTGCTCATCTACCGCGCCTTTCTCTACATCCCGGTCAGTATCGCGGTGTCGATCGAAGTCATCGGGCCGCTCGGTGCCGCACTGCTCACCTCGCGCCGCCGCATCGACCTGCTGTGGATCGCCCTGTCCGTGCTGGGCCTGGTGTTGCTGCCGCAGGGCGCCTTCAATGGCGGGCTCGATCCGCGCGGCGTGGCCTTCGCCCTGGGCGCGGCCTTGTGCTGGGGTGCTTACGTGATGGTCGGCGCCCGCGTTGCCCATCATGGCCGGCAGGCGGTGGCCACCGGCATGATCATCGCCGCACTGATGGGTGTACCGTTCGGCGCGGCGCAGGCCGGCAGCCTGCTGCTCGCGCCATGGGTGCTGGCGGTCGGGCTGGCGATTGCCCTCATGTCGAGCATGATCCCCTACCTGCTGGACATGTTCGCCATGCGCTACTTACCGTCCAGCGTGTTCGGCATCCTCCTCAGCGCCTCGCCCGCCGTCAGCGCGCTGGCCGCCTGGGTAGTGCTCGGCGAAGTACTGAGCCTGCAGCAATGCGCCGGCATCGGCGCCATCACGGCCGCTTGCGCGGGCTGCATGTGGTTTGCCCCAAGAAAAACGGCAGCCGAAGATGCCGCAAACCTAACGATGACTCGGCAGGAACAGGAAACGTAATCCGAAAATCCGATCGGCAGGCTTAGTAGACGCCCGGCCGTCCGCTTAGAGCTGTATTCATCAGGAGCGCAGCATGGCAATCTGTCCCTTTGCAGTCTCGATGCCGATCGGCCACGGAGCCGGCAACTACGTCGCCGGTCCGTTCCGGATCGTGCACCATACGACCGAAGGGCCGAGCGCCGAAGGGGCATTCAGAACGTACCAGAAGAAAAACGCCGCGCCCCACTTCACCGTCGACGAACAGCACATTTATCAGCATACCGACACCGCCATCGCCGCGCGGGCCCTGAAGAACCTGCGGGGCGCCCCGCAGACCAACCGCCTGTCGGCGGTGCAGATCG
>CAMLFK010000207.1 GCA_946479255.1 uncultured Oxalobacteraceae bacterium | reverse complement strand
CGCCGATCACCATCCGCGACAAGCTGGTCTCGCGCATCAAGGTGCTGGCCAAGCTGGACATCTCGGAAAAGCGCGTGCCGCAGGACGGCCGCATGCGCCTGATCTTGTCGCCGGTGAAAACCATCGACTTCCGCGTCTCGACCTTGCCGACCCTGTTCGGCGAGAAGACCGTGATGCGTATTCTGGACGCCACCCAGGCCCAGATGGGTATCGACGCGCTCGGTTACGATCCGGACCAGAAGGCGCTGCTGCTGGACGCCATCCAGCGCCCTTACGGCATGGTGCTGGTGACCGGCCCGACCGGTTCGGGCAAGACGGTGTCGCTGTACACCTGCCTGAACGTCATCAACAAGCCCGGCATTAACATTTCGACCGCGGAAGACCCGGCCGAGATCAACCTGCCCGGCGTGAACCAGGTGAACGTCAACGACAAGGCCGGCCTGACCTTTCCGGTGGCACTGAAATCCTTCCTGCGCCAGGATCCGGACATCATCATGGTCGGCGAGATCCGCGACCTGGAAACGGCCGACATCGCCATCAAGGCCGCGCAGACCGGCCACATGGTATTTTCCACCCTGCACACCAACGATGCGCCGTCGACCCTGACGCGTTTGATGAACATGGGCGTGGCGCCGTTTAACATCGCCTCGTCGGTGATCATGATCACCGCCCAGCGCCTGGCGCGCCGCCTGTGCACCTGCAAGCAGCCTTTGGCAACGAGCCGTGAGATCCTGACCGCGGCCGGCTTCAAGGACGACGAGCTCGAAGGCGGCTGGAGGCCCTACGGTCCGGTCGGCTGCGAGCGCTGCCTGGGCTCGGGCTACAAGGGCCGGGTCGGCATCTATCAGATCATGCCGATCACGCCGGAAATCGAAAAGATCATTCTCGCGCACGGCAATGCCATGCAGATCGCCGAACAGTCCGAGAAAGAAGGCGTGAAGTCGCTGCGCCGCTCCGGCCTGATGAAGGTCAAGCAAGGTTTGACCAGCCTGGAAGAAGTGCTCGGCTGCACCAACGAATAGGAAAATCATGGCAACTTCACCATCGAAGGCCTCAGCAGGCCCCAAGGAATCAGTCTACGCCTGGGAAGGCAAGGACAAGTCCGGCAAGACCGTGCGCGGCGAACTGCGCGCCGGTGGCGAAGCGATCGTCAACGTCACCCTGCGCCGCCAGGGTGTGATGGTCACCAAGGTCAAGAAGAAGGTTTACCGCAGCGGCAAGAAGATTACCGACAAGGACATTTCGATGTTCACCCGCCAGCTGGCGACCATGATGAAGGCCGGCGTGCCGCTGCTGCAGTCTTTCGACATCGTCAGCAAGGGCCACGCCAACCCGTCCATGGCCAAGCTGATCATCGACCTGCGCACCGATATCGAGACCGGCACCAGCCTGAATAACGCCTTCCGCAAATACCCGCTCTACTTCGATCCGCTGTTCTGCAACCTGGTCGGCGCCGGCGAGCAGGCCGGTATCCTGGAAGACCTGTTGACCCGCCTGGCGGTGTACAAGGAGAAGACCCTGGCCATCAAGGCCAAGATCAAGTCGGCCCTGATGTACCCGGTGTCGATCCTGGCGATCGCCTTCGTGGTGACGGCGGTGATCATGATCTGGGTGGTGCCGGCGTTTAAATCGGTGTTCCAGAGCTTCGGCGCCAACCTGCCGGCGCCAACCGTTTTCGTGATGGAGATGTCGGAATTCTTCGTGGCCTGGTGGTGGGCGATCTTCGGCTCGCTGTTCGGCGCCATCTACTTCTTCTTCCAGACCTGGCAGCGCTCGGCCAAGATGCAGCGCTTCATGGACCTGGCCTTGCTGAAGGCGCCGATCTTCGGTTCGGTGATCCGCAAGGCGGCCATTGCACGCTGGACGCGCACCCTGTCGACCATGTTCGCCGCCGGCGTGCCGCTGGTTGAAGCGCTCGACTCGGTGGGCGGCGCGGCCGGCAATGCGCTGTACCTGGAAGCGACCAAGAAAATCCAGAACGAGGTATCGACCGGTACCAGCCTGACGATGGCCATGCAGAACGCCAACGTGTTCCCGCCATTGGTCACGCAGATGGTGGCGATCGGCGAGGAATCGGGCGCGCTCGATGCCATGCTGGGCAAAGTGGCCGGCTTCTTCGAAGACGAGGTCGATGAAGCGGTGGCGGCCCTGTCCTCGCTGATGGAGCCGCTGATCATGGTCATCCTGGGCGTGCTGATCGGCGGCCTGGTGGTGGCGATGTATCTGCCGATCTTTAAGCTCGGTTCGGTGGTGTAAGCGCGGGCCAGAAAGCTCAAGCGGGGGTCGACCCGGGCACGATGTCGACCCCGATCTGTTCCGCCAGCACCAGTAGCTCGCCGTATGCCACATGATCGTTGACCAGCTTGCGCGACACGGCCGACTGCTTCAGCATCCCTTCCTCCACCCTGTCGCCGAAGACAATCAGCGCCAGCGCGCCGTCGTCCTGGCGCGAAGTCCAGCAAATCCCCTGTGCATCCGGGCAGTCCCGGTGCACGGCTTCGGCCCATTGCCGGGTCACCGGATACTGGTCTTTTTCGGTATCGATCAGCTGGTTCCGGGCCACGCCGAACTTGCGCAGCGCGCGGCTGCTGAAGTCGGCCAGCAGCAGGTCTTCCAGGGCTGCGAGTTGCGAGTGGACCTGGCCGTGCAGCTTGGCCTTGTCTAAAGTTTTCAGGCCGGGCGCATAGGGCAGGTCATGAAACACCGATTCCATCGCCGCGCACTCGAAGGTCGAGCCGCCATACAAGGTGGGAATGGGTTCGCCTGCCGCGTTCTTGATGGGGGAAAAGCGCGCATTGCCGACCAGGCCGGGATTGAATTGATCACCCGCGTATTTGTCCAGGTGCACCCTGTGAATGACCATGGTGGCGGACCATCGCACGATGGCGACGGCCACGACCGCGGGGGGCGGCACGGCGATGCCGGCGACCGGCGCCGTGGCGGCGGATTTTCTGATCTTGCTCTTTGGAGCAGGCCTGACGGCAGGGTTGTTGTTGGGTGGCGGCAATTCCTCAGCCATGGGCGATTTCTTGGACCTCGTCCTCTGCTGCCGCGAGCACGCGCTCCGGCGCGCTGGCTAACAAATCCTTGGGACACTTCCCGCCAAGGAAGCTGTTTGCTGACTGAAACCAGTAGGCCATTCCCCATCCATCCTTGACTGTGCTTAGCACGCGCAGGATGGGCGCCAGCGCCTTGAGCGGGCGATAGCTATTGCCGGGATCGAGTCCGAAGGCGGGGTAATAATCGACCCCGTTGTGGCGGATGGCGAACATGGCGCCGTCGCGCTTCCATTTACCCGGCTGTGCGCTGGGGTTGCTGGCGCTGAAACCCGCTACCTCGGCAATCTGGGGCGCCGTCATCCATTCGCGGCTGTTGAGAATGGCCGTGCGCGCCCGCGCCAGCATGGCGGCTTCCTTGAGCTCGTGAGGTTCCGGCACGATCTTCGGCACCAGGGCTTCGACGATGGTTTCCAGCGTCTGCCGGTGCCGCTTGCTGAGCATATTTTGCAGGAAGGGCGCGAGGTTCACCAGGGTTTCGGCAATGGCGTCGGCTTCGCGCCCGGCGCCATGGTGCAGTGCAAAGGCAACCACTTGCTCGGCATCGCTACCGTCGAGTTTCTGGCGGACCTCCCCCGGGGAACCGGTCATGGCGGCCACGCCAAGGTGGTCGGGACGGTCTAAGGTTACGCTCATGGCTCTCTACCTGGTTAGATGGGTTACTTGGATTCTATCATAACCCAGATAAGCTTCCAGCGTCCTACGACATGCGCAGATCAGCGCACCGCACAGGCGCCTTTCCTGAAGAAACCGGCCGGATCCTCAACGATGCTGCTGGTAATAAACAGGCTGAACAAGCCCAGATTCTCCCCGGAACCGTTGGCGCAAGCGTAGCCGCTGCTGCACAGATGGGCCCGGCCAGACCTCACGTGCCGATAGTTATTATCTATATAACAAGGCACTGCGGGCGGCGTTGGCCCGACCATGACTTCGTTCGACACGGTGGTGCTGGTATTGCCGGCATCGTCGCGCGCGCTCGCCTGCAGCTTGTATTTACCGTTCTGCACATTGGAGTATGTGTCGGAAAAGCTGCCGTCCGAGTTCACCTCCACCGCCGGGTGGCTGTCGACCGACTGGTTGCTGTCGCCCTTGAGCAAGGACGTGGCGACAGTGGCCCGGCCGCCATCGCGCTTGCGCACGGTGCCGGAGCCGGCCACCCGGCTGCCCTCCACCACCGCCAGCACGGTCAGCTCGGGGCCGGCCGGCATGGATGCGCGCAGGTTGTTGGCGATCAGCCAGCTGACGATGTGGTCGGGATAGGTCAGGCCGCTCTGGGCGATCCACAGCCCGTCCGGCGGCGGGCTGTTGGGGCGGCCGGTGCCGGCCGGCCAGGCGTGGCCGACGTTGTTGACCATCAGCCAGGCGATGCGCGGCTTGCCATTTTTCCGGGCCAGTTGCTGCACCCCGAAATCGCCCTGCACCGCTTCGTTGCCGCCCAGCTCCTCGGTCTCGTAGATGCGCTGGAATATGCGCACATTGTCCTGGCTCCAGCGGGTTGAGACCAGTGCCCATTGCCCTGCGTGGGCGGCCTTGTCGGCCTCGCTGAGGAAAGCGTTGAAGCGGTAGCGCTCGTTGGGCCCGTTCAAGTCCATGCTGCCGGCTGCGATCACGGCGGTCTGGGTGGCGAAGGAGGCCACCCGGTCGCCAGCCAGGCCGGTGCAGGTGCGCACGCCGCGTTCGACGTTATCGGCCGGAATGGCCGGCGCTTGCGCCGTGGCGTTTAGCTGCGAACTGCCCGGCGACGGCGCGGCCTTGGCCGCCACGCCGGCAAAGATGTCCGGCGCGTGGCAGGCCACGTCCAGCGCCAGCGCGCCGCCGGACGACAGGCCGGCCACGTACACATGGGCCGGGTCGATGTCGAGCCCGGCCCTGGCCTTGAGCGTGGTGGCGATCTTGACGATCTCGCTGATGTGTCCCTGCTTGTCCAGCGCGCCGTCGTAATCCCAGCATTTGGCGGCGCTATTGCCTTGCCAAACGCGCGGCCCCACGTAAGGAACCGCGATGACAATGGCGTTATTGTTGGCGGTCGCTTCCAGGTTGCCGAAGTTCTTGATCTCGTCGTGGGTCTGGGCACAGCCGTGCAGCACGATCAGCAAGCCATGCTTGCCGTTGGCCATGGTGGTGACGGGTTTGTAAATCCATACCGGATGCTTGTCGATGGTTTCGGCCGCGCTGTTCCAGGCGGCATGGGCAGGCAAGCCCAGGCTACACCCCAACGCAACAATGAGGGACAACAGCACAGCTTTCATGGCAACCTCCTGCAAATTTGTCAATGGTCTGCACGTTTGACCGCGCACAGATGAGAAGTTTCAGGCCCCGCCCGCCACTGATCCGCATCAAAATGACGGTTTGCCGCGCGGTCATTACCCTCTAAAATACGTTGACGTAGAGAACTGCTTCTCATCCGCCTCATATCTGATACCTCCCGGAGCCGTATGCTGCCTGAAACCCTCCTGTTCGCCGCCCCCGCTTCCCTGGGCCCCACGCTCGCCGCGGCGCTGTTCGGCCTGCTCATCGGCAGCTTCCTCAACGTGGTCATTTACCGCATCCCCAAGATGATGCAGCGCGAGTCGGACAATTACGTGGCCCACGAAAGCGGCAAGGAATTGCCGCACACCGAACGCTTCAACCTGATGGTGCCGCGCTCGGCCTGCCCGCATTGCGGCCACCAGATCACGGCCATGGAAAACATTCCGGTCATCAGCTGGCTGGTTTTGCGCGGCAAGTGCAGCCAGTGCAAGGCGCCGATTTCGCCACGCTATCCGGCCATCGAACTGCTGACCGGCGTCCTGTCGGGCGTGCTGGTGTGGCACTTCGGCAGCGGCTGGACCGGGCTGGCCACGCTGATGTTCGGCTACGCGCTGCTGGCGATGACCTTCATCGACTTCGACACCCAGCTGCTGCCGGACGACCTGACCTACCCGCTGCTGTGGATGGGACTGCTCGTCAACATCAACGGCATGTTCGTGCCGCTGCAGGAAGCGGTGATCGGCGCGGCGGCCGGCTACCTGGCGCTGTGGTCGATCTACTGGCTGTTCAAGCTGGCGACCGGCAAGGAAGGGATGGGCTATGGTGACTTCAAACTGCTGGCCGCGCTGGGCGCGTGGCTGGGCTGGACCATGCTGCCGACTATCATCCTGCTGTCATCGGTGGTGGGCGCGGTGGTGGGCATCACGCTGATCCTGCTGGCCAAACACGGCCGCGGCAAACCGATGCCTTTCGGTCCTTACCTGGCGGCAGCCGGCCTGATCGCCTTGCTGTACGGCTCGCCGATTGCCGCGTTGACGCAGGCGCTGGTGGCCGGCTGATTTGACACCGGAGTGCACATGCAACAGCCGCGTTTTACAGTAGGACTCACCGGCGGCATCGGCTGCGGCAAGACCACCGTCGCCGACCGCTTCGCCGAACTGGGGGCGAGCATTGTCGACACCGACCAGATCGCCCACTCGCTGACCGCCCCGCGCGGCCCGGCCATGCCCGCCATCATCGACGCCTTCGGGCCCGAATTCGCCGCGCGCGACGGTTCGCTCGAACGCGCGCGCATGCGCGAACTGGTGTTTTCCGATCCCCTGGCCAAAGAGCGTCTCGAAGCGATCCTGCATCCGCGCATCCGCGCCACGGCCGAGCAGGCCGCGCTTGATGCCACCGGCCCTTACGTGATCATGGTGGTGCCGCTGCTGATCGAGTCCGGCGGCTGGCGCGCGCGGGTGCAGCGGGTACTGGCGATCGACTGCGCGGAAGAAACCCAGGTACGGCGCGTGATGGCGCGAAACAGCTTATCAGAACAGCAAGTGCGCGCCATCATGGCGGCCCAGGTCACGCGCGCCGAGCGCCTGGCTGCCGCCGACGATGTGATCGTCAACGACGATGGAATCGCCGCGCTGGAGCTCCAGATCGCCCGCCTGCACGCCGAATATTTGGCGTTTTCCGGGAGAATGGCACGAAAGCCAAGCGAGCGTTTGTAATTTTTCCTCGCTTGGTTCAGAATCACGTGATTCCACTCCAGTCAACATTAAAGGGATGTCATTTTGATCGTCTACGAATACCCTTTCAACGAGCGCATACGCACGTTGTTGCGGCTGGAGGACCTGTATGAGAAATTCAAGTTCTTTGTTCAACAAGAACACGCGATGCAGCACCACGTCGCCCTGGCGACCATCTTCGACATGCTCGAAGTCGCCGGCCGTGCTGACCTGAAGTCCGACCTGCTGCAGGAACTGGAGCGCCAGAAGCAAAGCCTGCTGAGTTACCGCTCCAATCCCAACGTGGCCGCCGACATGCTCGATGCCGTGCTCGCCGAAGTGGAAACCGTCAGCAGCGCCCTGGTCGCCGCGCAAGGCAAGACCGGCCAGAACGTGCGCGAGAACGAATGGCTGATGAGCATCCGCGGGCGCACCATCATCCCCGGCGGCGCCTGCGAGTTCGACCTGCCCTCCTACTATGCCTGGCAAAAGCGCCCGTCCGAACAGCGCTTCAACGACATCGTCGCCTGGTTCGCCCCGCTCGCCCCGCTGTTCGACGCCCTCGCCCTGGTGCTGCGCCTGCTGCGCGACTCCGGCGGGCCGGTCAAGACGGTTGCCGTGGCAGGCAGCTACCAGCAGATGCTGCAAGGGAAGGTCTACCAGATGCTGCGCCTGACCCTGGACGAAACGCTGGGAGCGATTCCCGAAATCTCCGCCAACAAATACATGCTGTGGGTTCGATTCACTACCCAAGGCGGCGACCTCAAGCCCAAGCCGCTGGAAGACGATGTGCCGTTCGAACTCACGCTGTGCAACTTTTAAATGAATTCAACATGCCAGTCGTAAGCTGCCCCACCTGCGCCAAAAAGGTCGAATGGACCGAGGCCAACAAATACCGCCCCTTCTGCTCCGAACGCTGCAAGCAAATCGACCTGGGTGCCTGGGCCGAAGAGAAGTACACCATCCCCGGCGCGCCCGCCGACGACGACCAGATCCCCGAGCAAGACAACCATTGAACCTAAATTCGGGACAGACCCGGGACAGACCCGGTTTTTCGGGAAACGTTGAGACTTAGTTATAGCGCAGCTGGTCGAGCCACTCGAGCAGCGGGATGGTGGCCGGCAGCAGCGGCGTGACGCCGACCGTGCCCTGCCACGCGAAAGCTTGTCCTTCCAGGCTTTGCGGCTCGCCCGTCCATGCGCGGCTGATGAAGAAATGCAGGCGCACGTGGGCGTGTTCGTACACATGCTCGACGCCGCACCATTCTTCGGCGCTGACGATGTGCACACCGAGCTCCTCGACGAACTCGCGCTTGAGGGCGTCGAGGATCGCTTCGCCCTGCTCTACTTTACCGCCGGGGAATTCCCAGTAGCCCGCGTACGGTTTACCGTCAGGGCGCTGGCCCAGCAGCACGTCGCCGTTGGGCCGCATCAGGATGCCGACCGCGACATCGATCGGCCGCACCGCCTGCGTCATTGCTCCAGCTTTCCGGCATAGTCCTTGGCGAACTGCCAGGCCACGCGGCCGGAGCGCGAGCCGCGCTGCAAGGCCCAGCGCAGCGCCTCGCCGCGCGCGCCCTCGATCTGCGCCGGCGTGCAGCCGAAGCTGGCCAGCCAGTGCGCGGCGATGTCGAGGTAGTCGTCCTGCTTGAAGGGGTAGAACGACAGCCACAGGCCGAAGCGCTCGGACAGCGAGATCTTTTCTTCCACCGTTTCGCCGGGATGCAGGTCGCCATTCTCGGCAAAGCTGTAGGTGGCGTTGTCGCTCATCTTTTCGGGCAGCAGATGGCGGCGGTTGGAGGTAGCGTAGATCAGCACATTGTCCGACTGCGTACTGATGCTGCCGTCCAGCGCGACCTTCAAGGCCTTGTAGCCGCTCTCGCCTTCTTCGAACGACAGGTCGTCGCAGAAGATGATGAAGCGCTCGGGGCGCCCGGCGACAAGGTCGACGATGTCGGGCAGTTCGGCCAGGTCGGCCTTGTCGACTTCGATCAGGCGCAGGCC
>CAMLFK010000206.1 GCA_946479255.1 uncultured Oxalobacteraceae bacterium | reverse complement strand
CGGCGAAGATCTCGGTGCCGTGCAGCGCCAGCAGCGCCTTGTTGGCGGTGACGACATGCTTGCCGTTGGCGATTGCGGCCAGCACCAGCTCCTTGGCCGTGTCGTAGCCGCCGATCAGTTCGACGACGATGTCGATGTCCGGGTTGTTCACCACCAGGTACGGGTCGGCGACGATTTCGCAGGCGCTGCCGACGATGCCCTGGGCACGTTCGACATTGCGCACGGCAGCCATGGCAACTTCAATGCCGCGTCCCGCGCGGCGGCGAATCTCTTCCTGATTGCGTTTCAGGACGTTGAAGGTGCCGGCGCCAACTACGCCGAGGCCGATCAGGCCGATTTTGATGGGTTTCATATTCTTTTCTAGGTCAGTATTCAGATGATAATTATGCGCTGCCGTGGCGCTTGCGGTAGCCGTCGAGGAAGCGCGCGATGCGTCCGCACGCATCGGTCAGGTCGTCCGAGTTCGGCAGGAACACCAGGCGGAAGTGGTCGGGCGCGATCCAGTTAAAGCCGGTGCCCTGCACGATCAGCACCTTCTCTTCGGACAGCAGGTCGTAGGCGAACTGCTGGTCGTCGGCGATCGGGTACATCTTCGGGTCCAGGCGCGGGAACATATACAGCGCGGCCTTCGGTCTAACGCAGCTGACGCCCGGAATGTCCGTCAGCAGCTGGTGCGCCAGGTCGCGCTGGCGCAGCAGGCGTCCGCCCGGGCCGACCAGGTCTTTGATACTCTGGTAGCCGCCCAGCGCGGTCTGGATCGCGAACTGGCCCGGCGCGTTGGCGCACAGGCGCATCGAGGCCAGGATATTGAGACCGTCGATGTAGTCCTTGGCATGCTTCTTCTCGCCCGAGACCACCATCCAGCCGGCGCGGTAGCCGCACGAGCGGTAGTTCTTCGACAGACCGTTCAGGGTGATGAACAGGACGTCGTCGGCCAGCGCGGCCATCGACTCGTGCTCTTCGCCGTCGTACAGCACCTTGTCGTAGATTTCATCGGCCAGCACGATCAGCTGGTGCTGGCGGGCCAGCTCGATAATCTCCAGCAGGATCGCGCGCGGATACAGCGCGCCGGTCGGGTTGTTCGGGTTGATGACGACGATGGCGCGCGTGTTCGAGGTGATTTTCTTGCGCATGTCGGCGATGTCGGGCAGCCAGCCGGCCTGCTCGTCGCATACATAATGCACAGGATTGCCGCCCGACAGGCTGACCGCGGCGGTCCACAGCGGATAGTCCGGCGCCGGCACCAGCACTTCATCGCCCGTGTTGAGCAGGCCATTCATGGCCATGACGATCAGCTCGGAGGCGCCGTTGCCCAGATAGACGTCATCGATGGTCACGCCCGTGACGTTCTTGCTCTGTGTGTAGTGCACCACCGCCTTGCGCGGCGCGAACATGCCTTTCGAATCGGTATAGCCGGCCGCGCCGTGCATGTTCAAAATCATGTCCTGGACGATTTCGTCGGGCGGGGCGAAGCCGAACGGCGCCAGGTTGCCGATATTGAGTTTGATGATCTTGTGACCGTCTTCCTCCATCTGGCGGCATTTTTCCATGGCCGGGCCGCGGATCTCGTAGCACACGTCGTCGAGCTTGTTCGATTTCAGAATCGGTCGCAAAGTGAATTCCTGTTTGTTGCAGTGCGAAAAAGGACCATTCTGCCGAATTAGCAGCATTTAATCAACCGCCGGGCTTGCCAAAGCGCCACTCCGGCACCACACACCCGGTGCAGAGCAGTGCAATCGCGTAGCCGTGTCCTTACATTTATGGCATGCTAACCGGCGCACGGCTATCCCTCGACTTTGACACGACCACCATGAAGCTTCATTCCAGCAGCACCCAACAATACCAGACCGTGACCGGCTACGATGACCAGGGCGTGGAAATCAATGCCGAGCGCTTCAATTTCAGCCTGCTCGTGATGCCGGAAATCCCGCCCCGCCCTTGGCCGGTGAGCAGCTTCGACGCGCTCGCCGAGACGCATTTCGAGCAGATTGCCCAGGACAAGCCGGATGTGGTGATTCTCGGCACCGGCGCGCGCCAGCGCTTCGTGCACCCGCGCCTGATCGCCAGCCTGTCCGGCGAGCGCATTGGTGTCGAATGCATGGACAGCAAGGCGGCCTGCCGTACTTACAACATCCTGATGGGCGAAGGGCGCAAGGTGACCCTGGCGTTGATCATCGATACCGGCGCTTAAGCTTACCGTAAGGACATTGTTTCCCCCGGTATGCGCTGGCGGGGTTAAAATCAGCGCTGACGATTCTCCAGGAGAGACTTGTGGCTGACAGCCCAGATCCCACGACCAGTACCAACACCAGCTACGACGATTTTTCGGCCGTAATGACCGGCGACAAGCCGTTCCAGCTGGCCGGCCGTCCGGCCAAATACACCGTGTTGTACTTCTACCCGAAGGACAACACGCCCGGCTGCACCACCGAGAGCATCGCCTTCCGCGAACTGCATCCGCAGTTCCAGCAGGCGCAGACTGAAATCTACGGCATCAGCCGCGATTCGCTGCGCTCGCACGAAGGCTTCAAGGGCAAGCTCGGACTGCCCTTCGAACTGATCTCCGATCCCGAAGAAACCCTGTGCCAGCAGTTCGGCGTCATGAAAATGAAGAATATGTATGGCAAGCAGGTCCGCGGTGTCGAACGCAGTACGTTTGTAATTGACGCTCAAGGCCGATTGATGAAAGAATGGCGTGGAGTGAAAGTTCCCGATCACGCCGAAGAAGTGCTGGAATTTGTAAAGCGCCAGCCGTAGGGAAGCCTTGAAAGGCCAGGGAAAGGCTGTTTCGTCGATCAACCTCTGTTTAACCCGATTGCACCAGCTATTTTGAGTCACACGGTAATCATCTTCGCATCATTCCAATCTGGCGGCCCGCCGACCCGGTCATCTTCCTCGTCTGGCCCGCGCCTCCGCACTACCCAAAGCCCATTCACTGACACCGCCTCATTCGCATGCCGGCGGCGGCGGGCTTTCTCCCCGACTTTTTTAGATTGAGACTCTGATGCCACTGCCAAAACTCCCTACCAAGCCAGCCACCCTGCTGCTGGCAAAAGACTACCCTCAAGCCGACACCAGCGCCGCCGCCCTCAAGCCGGCCGCCAAGCCGCAACTGGCTGCGGTGCCGGATGTCCCGGAAGTCGTCGCCAAGGCCGCCAAAACCACCCGCGCCAAGGCTGTGCAGACGCCCATCCCCGCTCCGGTGGCGGAGGCGATCGCGCCCGCCGCCAAGCCGGTGCGCGCCAAGGCCAAGCCGGACGTCGTGGCTGAAGCGCCCGCCCCGACCAAGCACAAACAGGTCGACCAGGCCGTCAAATCCAAGGCCAGCCGCCAGGCAGACGTCAGTGGCGGCTTGAAGATGTTCGTGCTCGACACGAATGTGCTCATGCACGACCCGACGTCGCTGTTCCGCTTCGAAGAGCATGACGTCTACCTGCCGATGATGACGCTGGAGGAACTGGACGATCACAAGAAGGGCATGTCCGAGGTCGCGCGCAATGCGCGCCAGGTCTCGCGCACGCTCGACGCGCTGGTCGGCAACATCGACGATGGCAGCATCGAACTGGGTATCCCGCTGTCCAAGCTGGGCAACAAGGACGCCAAGGGCCGCCTGTTCTTCCAGACGCGCCTGCAGAACGGCCCTACCCTGCCTGAAGGCCTGCCGGTCGGCAAAGCCGACAACCAGATCCTCGGCGTGGTGCGCAACCTCGAAGCCGAACTGCCGGGCCGCGCCATCGTGCTGGTGTCGAAAGACATCAACATGCGCATCAAGGCGAAAGCCCTCGGCCTGCCGGCGGAAGACTACTTCAACGACCACGTGCTGGAAGACTCGGACCTGCTGTACTCCGGCATCGTGCAACTGCCGGACGACTTCTGGAACAAGCACGGCAAGGACATGGAATCCTGGCAGGAGAACAAGAACGGCAGCTCGTCCACGTTCTACCGCGTCACCGGTCCGACTGTGCCTTCGCTGCTGGTCAACCAGTTCGTCTACCTGGAGCCCAAGAATGGCGAAGCGCCGTTCTACGGGCAGGTCAAGCAGATCAACGGCAAGACCGCCGTACTGCAAACCCTGCGCGACTTCAGCCACAGCAAGAACAATGTGTGGGGCGTCACCGCGCGCAACCGCGAGCAGAACTTCGCCCTCAACCTCTTGATGAATCCCGAGTGCGACTTCGTCACCCTGCTCGGCCAGGCCGGTACCGGCAAGACCCTGCTGGCCTTGGCCGCGGGCCTGGCGCAAGTGCTCGAGACCAAGCTATACAACGAGATCATCGTCACCCGCGTCACCGTGCCGGTGGGTGAAGACATCGGCTTCCTGCCGGGTACCGAGGAAGAAAAGATGTCGCCATGGATGGGTGCCTTCGACGACAACCTCGAAGTGCTCAACAAGTCCGACACCGACGGTGGCGAATGGGGGCGCGCGGCCACGCAGGATCTGATCCGCTCGCGCATCAAGATCAAGTCGCTCAACTTCATGCGCGGCCGCACCTTTGTGAACAAGTTCCTGATCATCGACGAAGCGCAGAACCTGACGCCCAAGCAGATCAAGACCCTGGTCACGCGCGCCGGTCCCGGCACCAAGATCCTCTGCCTCGGCAACATCGCCCAGATCGACACGCCGTACCTGACCGAAGGCTCGAGCGGCCTGACCTATGTGGTCGACCGTTTCAAGGGCTGGTCGCACAGCGGGCACGTGACCCTGGCGCGCGGCGAACGCTCGCGCCTGGCCGACCACGCCAGCGAAGTACTGTAAGCGGCGCGGCGAAACAGTCGCCGCAAGCAAAAAGCCCCGCGCATCGCAAGGTGCGCGGGGCTTTTTTTCACCAAAAATCCCGAAGAATCAAATACTTACAACACCACTCCTTAAATCGGGTCGGTCCCGATTTAAGGAATTTTTTGGCGCTGGATTGGATCAGCGCACTTCGCAGTCGACCGTTTCAGGTTTCGACGTGTTATTGGCCAAGGCATTTGCGTTAGTCATCGTGAAAACCGGGGGCGGCGTAAATTTCAAGCCCGGATTGTTAGGCACGATGATCGGCGGGGCAATGTTGCTGGGAACGAAACCGAACTGTCCGGCACTGAAGGTTTGCGAGCCCCCCGGGTTGCTCATGAAGATCATCCCGTCCAGCACGGCCACGTGCAGGCCGGGTGGCAGGCCTCCGCCCGGCGCCGGCGGCTTGCCCGGCAAGGCGGGCCCGACGAATTGCGCCACAAAGGTGGTGCCGCGGATGCCGATGGTGGCGGCCGGCGTCTTCATCTCGAACTTTTCGCGATTACGCTTGCCCAGCAGGCCGGACACCGAACGCAGGCCGCCTTTGACCAGGCTGAAGCTGGCGCTGTCACCTTCCGGCCGTGCACTGTCGAAGGCGAACGCGTCGATCTTGAAGGTGGTCCCGGGACGCAGCGTGATTTCGCTGTTGTCGGTGAAACGGATCATGGCGTAGGTGTTCTTCTCGGCCACCAGGGTATCGCCCTGTTCGACTGCCGATTTCACCCCCAGCACCTTGACCGTGCCGTCAGCCTTGCGCACCATCAGCGGCCCGCTCAGGTTGACGATGGTCCCAGCCACCTGGGCGGCCATGGCCACTCCGCTGCCGGCGCACAGGGACAGCGCCAGCACCAGGCCGGCAAAGCGCCGCAGCCCGGCCTTAATTACAGTACGTCTTTTTAACGATTTTTTCACCGTTAGCTCCTTCAATGTCGCGCACGGTCTTCGGCGCTTCGGTACTGCTGTTCTTGCTATCGCTTTTTTCCTCGCTCACGCCCTTGCCGCTGGCGGCAGGCAGTGCGTCAAGCGCAGCGCCACCCGTGGAAGTTGCCACGGTCGTCGGCTGTGACACCTTGCTCACGACAGTGTTAATGACGTTAACGGTGGTAGAGATTGCCTGCCCCACTTCGGAAGCCGGGGTCGGCGTGACCGGCGGCACCACCACGACGCAGCCTGGGGCGGCCGGATTGGCGACGCAGGCGCTGACCGGCGGCAGCACCACCGCGCAGCCCTGCAGGGTAGGCGATGCGGTGCACTGCGCCAGGGTTGGCAGCACGACGCTGCAACCCGGCACGTCAGGAGTGGCGACGCACTGCGACAGGGTTGGCAGGACGACCGAGCAGCCGGCGGTGCCTGGGGCGGCCACACAGGCGCTGACGGACGGCAGCACCACGGCGCAGCCGGGCGCTGTCGGCGTCGCGACGCAGCTTGCCAGCGACGGCAGCACCACGGTGCAGCCGGACGCTGATGGCGTCGCGACGCAGCTTGCCAGCGACGGCAGGACCACGGTGCAGCCGGACGCTGTCGGCGTGGCGACGCAGCTTGCCAGCGACGGCAGGACCGCCGTGCAGCCCGCGGTGGACGGCGCCGCGCTGCAGACGGTGATGGTCGGCAGCACCACGGCGCAGCCGGCCAGGACTGGGCTGATGGTGCATTGCGCCAGGCTAGGCAGCACTGCCGCGCAGCCGGCGGTGCCTGGGGCGGCGCTGCATTGGGCAAGCGTCGGCAGCACCGCGGAGCAGCCAGGTGCGGACGGGTTGGCGGTGCAGCTTGTCAATGAGGGCAATACCACCGAGCAGCCGGCAGCGCTTGGCGTGGCGGTGCAGCTTGCCAGGCTCGGCAGCACGGCGCTGCAGCCGGCGCTGGATGGCGCGGCCACGCATTCGGCCAGAGATGGCAGCACGACGCCGCAGCCCGGTGTGGACGGCGCGCTGGTGCAGGCCGGCAAGCCTGGGAGCACGGCACTGCAGCCGGCTGTCGATGGCGCCGCGGTGCAGGCCGCCAGGCTTGGCAGCACCACCGAGCAACCCGGGGCGCTCGGCGTGGCCGTACACATCGGCACGGACGGCAGCACCACCGTGCAGCCAGGCGCGGCCGGGTTGGCCACGCAAGCGTCCAGCGTGGGCAGCACCGCCAGGCAGCCCGGCGCGGTAGGGTTAGCCACGCAGCTGTCCATCGGTGGCAGTACCGCGGCGCAACCGGTCGTCGACGGCGCACTGATGCACTCGCTCAGCGTTGGCGGCGGCGGCTTGCAGCCGGCGCCGGACGGATTGGTGATGCAGCTGCCGGTGCCTGGCGAAACGATGCCGCCGGAGGTGACAGTGCCGTTCGGCGCCACCAATGCACCACTGCCGCTGAGCGTGCCGGCGACGACGATATTGCCGCCACTGGTCGCCACTTTGCCATCGTTGACCACCGAGCCGCCGGTGATGGAAATGCTGCCCGTGCTGGAGACGACATTGGCGCCGCTGCCGATGGTCATGACGCCGCCGTTGCCCGCTTCCAAGGCAAGCGCTCCGCCACTGGTCGCGACCGTGCCGTGGATCGTCAGCGGGCTCTGGGTACGCAAGGAGATTCCGCCGCCGTTGGTGGCAACCGTGACCGGCTTGCCGTCATCGCTTGCCATGACGGTCATGCCGCCGGCGTTGAGGACGCTGATATTGCCGCTGTTGCCGGTGCCGCTCTGGGTCACGCTGCCCAGGTTCATGACGCCGATGTTGGTAATATTGATAGGCGCGTAGCCGCCCGGGTTGTAATTGTCCGCGCGGAGCTTGGCGGTGCCGGTGGAAAACGGCGCCAGGGTGCCAATGCCTTCATAGGCGCTCAGCGCGATCGAGGGTGCGCTGACCTTGGCGCCGGTTTCGCCTTCGATGCGGCGCCCCTGCAGCATGAGCGCGCCCAGGGTTTGCAGGCTGCCGTTGAACATCAGGACGCCGTCGCCCGCTTGCAGGTCCAGGGCCGCCGTGCCGATGCCGGTGGAGGCCAGGTTCAGGCCGGCGAGCAGGGAGATACCGCCGGTATGGCCATCGTTCCCGCCGATGGTCAGCTGGCTGCTGCTCAGATGATTCAGCTCGGCCTCGCCCAGCACCAGCTCGCGTTGTCCGTTTTCGAGATAGGGGTCCACGCCGCCCAGCTTGATCAGGGTGGCGCTGTTGTTCGGCATCAGGCTGATCGAAGGAGCACTGACGCTGCCGGACAGGTGGATGTCGTCGGCGCGCACGATGATGTTGTCGGCACTCAGCGATCCGGAGGAATTCACGCTGACGCGGCCGCTATCCGGGCCGCTCAGTCCCAGCAGCAAGGTGCTGCCGGTCCCCAGCGACAGCTGCGCGTCGATATCGATATCGCCCTGGGTTTCGAGCACCAGGTTTTTGGTCAGCGCCGGTGCCAGCGTGAGGGCCGAACCGACCCGGATCGGGCCGGTTGAGGCGCTGCTGCCGATATTGATGCCGTCCGCGTGGATCAGCGCCAGTTCGCTCGGCGACAGGTGCAGCGAGGCGGTACCGGTCTCGACGATATCGATGGCACGGTTGGCGCTGGCGGGCAGGAAGGAGACGATCGGCAGGGTCGGGCCGGATGGCCCGATGTTGCTGTGCAGGCCCACGGTGTCGGCCGTGATGTCGATATACCCGTCCGAGCGGAAGGTGGCGCCGGCCGCCAGCGAAAAGGCATTATTGGCGCGCAGGTCGATGTCGCCGCCGCCGGTGTTGACCCAGGCGCTTCCGGTGACTGTCACGTCGTAGCCGCTCGCAAACAGCTTGCCCCCGCCGGTTACTACCTCATTGGCGAGATTGATGCTGCCGGTGCCGGTGGCGTGTGGCCCCTGGCGCGCTTTCAGGACCAGGCTCCCGCCGTTGGTATTGAGGTTGGCAAGCACATTGATGTCATTGCCCGCTTCAACCGTCAGGCTGCCGGTGCTGCCGTTGGGGCGCATCACCGCGCCACGGAAGTTGACGTCGTGGGTCGCTTGCAGCACCACGTTGGCGCTGCCGGACGCGGTCGAGAGCGTGTCTGCGGCGATGGTGGTGATGCCGGTGGATGCGCCGTCTGTGAACTGGTCGACGTCAGCCAGGGTCTGCCCGGACGGCACGCTGACGATATCGAGGTCATACGGATCGAGCAGCCAGGTGCCGGCCTTGACCTTGATGCCGGTGACGTCCAGCTGGTACGCCGAGGTCTCGACCAGCCCGCCCTTGCCCGCCGCCGCGCCCAGCGCCGACAGGCTGCCGTAGGCGCGGGTGCTGTCGTTCGCCCACAGCACCACGGTGCCGCCGTCGCCGGAAGCGAGTGCATCCGCCCGGATCGCGGCGTTTTTGCCGAACACGGTCTGGCGCG
>CAMLFK010000205.1 GCA_946479255.1 uncultured Oxalobacteraceae bacterium | reverse complement strand
TGCGAGCGGATCGCCAGCAGGCCGCGCGCCACCGCCCAGTCGCAGTACTGCATGGCGCGCTCGACCAGCGCGTCCTGGGTCAGCGCCGGTTTGAGTTCGCCCCACAGGGCGATGCCTTCCAGCAGGGTGCCGCTGGCATTCACCCGCGGCAAGCCGTAGCTGAGCGTGGCGTCCATGTGGAAGTGGGCGTCGACAAAGGGCGGCGTGAGCAGGTCGCCTTCGGCGTCGAGCTCGCGCGCGCCGGCGACGGGCAGGCGTTCGCCCACGGCGGCGATGCGCCCCCCCGCAATGGCCAGGTCGACCTGGCGCCGCCCGTCGGGCAGGCTGGCGTTGCGGATTACGAGGTCCATTGCTTGCCGACCTGCTCGCCAATGTACTCGGTATGGTCGGGCATGGCGCCGACTGCCGCCGCGATGCTGTCGCGCCGCGCGCTGAAATGCCCATGCAAGGATTGCAGATCGTACAGGTCGATCAGCGGGTCGTAGCGCTTGGGCACCACGCCCAGTCCCATCAGGATCGAAAAGTGCGAGTGGACGTCGAAGCCGTCCGGGTCGTAGATGGGAATGTGGCCCGATTCGCGGAACATGTCGATCTGGTGCCGGAGCGTGTCGGGAATGGCCATGTTGGCGCAGTAACGCCAGAATTCCGAATCGGTCCGGCCGTTGACTTTGTAGTGCAGGATGATGAAATCGCGCACGCTCTCGTACCTGGCCGAAGCCAGGCGGTTGAATTCCTCGACCAGCGTGGGATCGCAATCGCGCTCCGGGAAAAACTGCACCAGCCAGCCGATCGACTTTTCGATGAAGTTGATGCTGGTCGATTCGAGCGGCTCGAGAAAGCCGCTCGACAAGCCGATGGCGACGCAGTTCTTGATCCAGGACTTGCGCCGCCGGCCGGTGGTAAAGCGCAGCTGGCGCGGGGCGTCGAGCGGGCTGCCGTCCAGGCCCTCAAGCAGGACGCGCCCTGCCTCCTCATCCGTGGTGAAGCCGTCGCAGTATACATAGCCGTTGCCGGTGCGGTGCTGCAGCGGAATGCGCCAGGTCCAGCCGGCGCTCTTGGCGGTCGAGACGGTGTATGGGGTGAGCGGGTCCATTCTGGCGCACGGCACGGCCTGCGCGCTGTTGCATGGCAACATGGCGCTCCAGTCGTCGTAGCCGGCCTGGTACACGCCTTCGATCAGCAGGGCCCGAAAGCCGGAGCAATCGATGAACAGGTCGCCGTCGACGCGGCGCCCGTCGCCCAGTTTGACGGCCGTGATGAAGCCGGTTTCCGGATGCTGTTCGACTTCGGTAATCAAGCCCTCGATGCGCTTGACGCCGCGCTCCATGGCGTACTCGCGCAGGTAGGCGGCATACAGGCCCGCGTCGAAATGGAAGGCGTAGGTAAACGCATTGGTGGGTCCTGGCTCGCTGCCGTGTGGCGGCACGAAGCGGTGATGGCGCGCCATCGTCGAGGGCACCGACCACTCCTCATAGGAGGGGATGCCCTTGGTCTCGCGCGCCAGCCGCAGCCAGTACATATAGGACGGACGGTTCTCGATGGCGGGGCCGAAACTGCCGAAGCCGTGAAAAAAGCGGTTGCCGAGATGGCCCCAGTCCTTGAATTCGATGCCCAGCTTGAAGGTCGCCTTTGTGCGCTTGAGGAAATCGACCCCGTCCAGCCCGAGCGCGAGATTGAAGTAGCGGATGGTGGGCAGGGTCGCTTCCCCAACGCCCACGGTGCCGATGTCGGGCGACTCGACCAGCACGATGTCGCAGGCATTGCCGAGCTTCCAGGCAAGCCCGGCGGCGCTCATCCAGCCGGCGGTGCCGCCGCCGACAATGACGATTTTTCGGATAGTGTTATTGGATGGGTTTTGCATTGGAATTTTTCTCGGCCTTTTGTTCGTCGATACCTGGCAGGTGTTGCGATTTGCACCAAATGGGAGGGTAGCGCGCTTGTCGTCGTAACGCAAGGCAATGCGGCTGCCGTCGCCGCGGATGATATCAGGCGGGCCGCCGGTCAGAACGCGTAGTTCAGCTGAGCAGAAAAGCTGCGTCCGGTGCGGAACGCTCCCCGCAACTTCATGCCTATGCCTTGCTGCATATACTGCTTGTAGACCTGATTGCTCAGGTTGCCGACCTGGGCGTCAAGGCGCAGCTTGTCGGTGAGCTGGTACTGGAAGCCAAGGTCAAGCTGGCCATACGCGCCACCCCAGGTGGGCAGACCGTAGTTGACCGAGTAGCTGCTGCCCCTGGTCGGGCTGTCCGGGTTACGGTCGATCCCCTCGCCGCCAGCCGTGCCGTAGGTATTGGTCGACTGCAGGTACTTGTCGCGCCAGCTATACGCCAAGCGCATCGACAGCGGACCTTTGTCGTACAACAGCGCCAGGTTATAGGCGGTCTTCGACATGCCCTGCAGCGGCATGTTGCCGAACACTCGTCCGTCGGTGTCGCAGCCCTGCTGGTCACGCAGGATATTGGCGGCCGGGCTGTCCTTGGGCGTGCACCAGGCGCCGGCGACCGGATGACGATAGCGCGTGCTGCTGTCGATGTAGGTGAAATTGCCCGACATCCCGAGTCCGGACCAGGCGCCGGGCAGCTTGTCGAAATAGGTCCGGAAGCCCAGCTCGGCGCCGCTGACGCGGGCGTCCATGCCGTTGACCGGACCGCGCACCATGAAGTCGTGCGAACTGCCCTGAACGTCACGCAGCTGGTAGATATCGGTCTGGCCGATGACGAGGCCCTTGAGGCGCTTGGTGAACAGGCCCAGGGTCACCGACTTGCCGGCGCCGGCATAGTACTCGGCCGTCACATCGATATTGTTGGCCATCACGGGCATGAGCTTGGTGTTGCCGCGCAGTTCGCCGTTATAGCTGACCGAGTCGAGGACCAGCGGCTGCACGACGCCGTCGACGGGCGGCGGGGTGTGGGACCGAATGTCCATTCTCAGCGTGCCATACGCCTGCAACTGATAGAAGTCCGGCCGCGACATCGCGCGCGACAAGCCCAGACGGAACTGCCATTGCTCGCCGGCCTTCATGCGCAGGTTCAGGCTCGGCAACACCTTGGTGTAGCGGTTCTCGAAGGTCTGCTGCTCGGATGAAGCCGGAATGTCCGGCACGCCGGGTATCAGCGGTTTGGGCGGCGGGTCGAAGTGAATCGCGCCGGTCGACTCCGGGTTGGTGCGCACCACGCGCACGCCCATATTGCCGTCGATCGGGTACTTCAGCCGATCGAAGCCGAAACGCAGCTGGGCGTAGGCGGCCTGGGTGCGTTCGCGCTGTTCGTTGCGGCCTTGTTTGTCGCCGAACGGCGGCGGACTCCAGCTGCAGTTATTGCTGCGGCCAAATTGGGCATTGGCCTCCTTGCACAGGATTTCGTGGTAGGAGTGCAGCTTGGCCATGTGCGCGGGTGAGCCGGTCGGGCCAATGTCCGGCATGAACACCGGCGCTGGACTGGCGCCGCCGAAGAAGTTGTTGAAGGTGTGCAGGTGGGCATCGCCCGAAAAGCGCGGATCGTCGAGCGTGGCGAACCGGGCCGCCGATTGCCACGGCTCAGGGCCGATGTGCCAGGTCGACGTGATACTGCTCCACTCGGAGTCGCGGGTCGATTGCGTGAGCGATTCCCGCTCGGTCGCGCGGATACCGAAACGCAGGTCGCGCAGCACCGGGCTGTCGAAGGTGTATTTGGCATCGAGGCGAGCGGCGTTCATGGTGGCCTTGGCCACGTCGTAGTGAATCTGGGTCGAGCCCCAGTAGTAGTGGGCGGGATCGGCCAGGAAGTCCCGCGCCTGCTGATCGTAGGAGATGACGGGGGGCGAAGCGCGCAGGTCAAGCGTCTGGCCAGGCACCCAGCCACCCAGGGAGGTCAGGTTGTCCGCGCCGGCCGTGCTCGCCCGCACGCGCTGCAGCTCGGTTTTGACGGTCCACCGTTCATTGGGCCTCCAGGACAAGCTCCAGGAAAGGTCGCGCGTATCGGACGTGCGGCCGCTCACGCGCGCAACGGTGGCGAGGCCGAGGCCGGGCTGGAAGCCCACGCCGCCGTTGGTCGGATCGCGCAGCGTACCGGCCTGCAGAGCCCCCATATCATCGAAGACGGCGCCCGGATCGAGCTGCAGCTTGGCCGGATCGCCTCCCCCCGTGAAAAACATGTGCTCCGCCGAGTCCATCTTGTACTTCGAACGCAAGTAGGTCAGGTTGGAAGCGAGCGGGCCGTTTTTCCACTGCAGCGCGCCGTACATGCCCTCGCGGGTACGGTCGAAGGTGGTGGAACCCAAGGCCGCGCCCGGCGTTATCCACCTGATCCGCTGGTCGCCCTCGAGCAGATCGTCACGCGAGATATAGGGGCTGATGAAGATGCTGTCGCTGCGGCTTTTGACTTTCGAGTGCGCCAGGCTGACCAGCGCGCCGAATTGCCCCAGGCTGCTGCTCCAGCGATCCGAATACAGGACCGACAGGGATGGCGGCGAACTCGTCTTGCGCAGGGAAGAAGCCTGGATCTCGGACGACAGGGCCAACTTGCGCCCCTTGGAATCGAAAGGCAGCGCGGTGCGCAGGTTCACCAGGCCGCCGATGCCGCCTTCGATCTGCTCGGCGGACGGGTTCTTGTAGACGTCCATGCCGGCCATCAGTTCAGGCGGCACGTCTTCGAAGGAGAGCGCGCGGCCACCGTTGGCGGAGAAGCCGTCGCGGCCATTGAATTCCGAACGCACGTGGCTCAGGCCGCGGATCGCAACGCCGGTCCCTTCGGCGGCGAAGTGCATGACGCCGTCGCCTACGCCCTGCTGCGGGTCGACCCGGTTCAAGGTGCGGTCCATGGTAACGCCGGGGACACGCTGCAGCGCTTCAGTGACTGATTTGTCCGGCAGCTTGCCGAGGTCGTCGGCGACGATGGAATCGACGATTTCGTCGGAGTTCTGCTTGATCTTCTGGGCATTATCGAGCGCGGCGCGCTGGCCAACCACGACCACGGTGGTGATGGTCTGGCCGGGCGTGGTTTGCGCCCATACGGCACCGCTCGCAAGCAAGGCGATGTGAGCGGCGCCCATGGCGATCGCTGTCTTCTCTAAGTGCTGCAACTTGTTTCCAATCATTCCCATGAGTTTTGATTTTGACATTGCTTGCCGCATCCAGTTCCAGCTTTTTTTCCGAATGCTGCGCCAGTCCCGCAGCGAATTACCAAACACGCAAGTGTGGTAGGGTAGCAACAGTGCGGGGCGCTGCGCCTGACGGCAGCCGAGCTGAGGGCCGGTGACCCGCGCTACGCGCTTACCCGCCGCGGGTAAGCGGTGCTGCGATGCAACATCGCCCCAGCCTGCCCCAATCAAATTATTCTTTTCAACACTGCCAATCGTGGATAGACTATGCAATATTGCAGCGCGTCATAAACATTCCCAAGGAAACCCGATGACTACACTTCCAGAACAGTTTTCCGCAGCACGCAAGGCCCAGGTCGAGACCCAGCTCGACTACGTACGCCAGGTCACCAGCAAGGTTGTCGAGAGCACCGAGAAGGTCATCGCCCTGAACCTGTCGACCGGCCGCGCCTCGATCGAGAAATCGGCGGCGACCTTTCAGCAGATGCTGTCGGCCAAGGAGCCGCGCGACCTGCTGGCGCTGACCACCCAATCCCAAACCAGTTTCGACACCCTGCTCGCGTATGGCCGCGAGCTGTTCAGTATCGCCAGCGGCACCCAGGCTGAGCTGATCAAATCGGCCGCCAGCACCGCCAAGGCGGGAGCCGCCAAGGCGGGAGCCGCCAAGGCGGGAGCCGCCAAGGCGCCGGTCGAAGTGGAAGTGCAGGCTGAAGCAGCTGCCGAGCCGGAGCCTGAGATCGCCCTGCAAGTGCCGGTGCCGGAAGAAGCCAAACCGGCCGTGCTGGCCGAGGCAATCAGCGAAGCCGTGGCAGAGCCGGAAGTGCCGGTGCTGACCGCCGCGCCGGTCGAAGCAGCCGGGCAGGTCGAGCTCAGCGGCATTGCGCCGGTCGACGCCGCGCCGCCGGCACCAGGCAGCCTGACCGACAGCCCTATCCTGCAAGGCAAGGCTAGCGACACGCCGAAGACGCGCAAGCGCAAGTAAGCGCAAGTAAGCAGCCGATCGGCAAACATAGTAAATTGACGGGCTTCGGCCCGATACTGTTCAAATAAGAAACGCAGAACGGGCTTCGGCCCGTTTTTTTCGTTTACACGAATCCGCAAGAAGGATGGATGAATGAGTTTATTCAGGCTGGTTGGCGGCTTCGTGCGCCGCCATTGGGGTGCTTACCTGTCGTCGGCGCTGATGCTGGTGGGCGTTGCGACCTTCACGGTGCTCATCCCGCGCAAAATCGGTGAACTGATCGACGGCATGGCCGCGCATCGCCTCAGCCAGGACGCGCTGTATGTCGGACTCTTACAACTGCTCGGCATGGGCCTGGCGATCTACCTGCTGCGGGTCAGCTGGCGCCTGCGCCTGTACGCGGCTGCCTACCAGCTGGGCGTGGAACTGCGCACGCGCTTTTACGCGCGCCTGTCGGCCCAGGGCCCGGCCTTTTATCAGAAGCAGCGCACCGGCGACCTGATGGCGCTGGCCACCAACGATATCGACGCCATCGAAATGGCGGCCGGCGAAGCCATGCTGGCCGGCTTCGACGGCACCCTCACCCTGATCATGGTCCTGGCGATCATGACCCTGGGCGTGGACTGGCGCCTGGCCGGCATCGCCCTGCTGCCGTTTCCGCTGATGGCCTTCGCCTTCTGGCGCATCTCGCGCCAGATCCATGTGCATGCCAGCGACGCGCTCAAGCGTTTTTCCGCACTCAACGACCATGTGCAGGAAGCGCTGGCGGGCGTGCGCACGGTGCGCGCGCTCGGCCTGGAAGAACGCAGCGCCAGACAGTTCAGCGAACTGACGGCCAAGGCCGCCGACGCCAGCCTGCTGGCGCAAAAATGGGAAGCGGCCTATGAACCGGCGGTCGGACTGACGCTGGGTGCGGCCAGCGCATTGACGCTCGGCCTGGGCGGCTACCTGGTGTGGCAGGAGCAGCTGACCATCGGCGCGCTGACCAGCTTTACCATGTATCTGGGCCAGCTGATCTGGCCGATGTTCGCGGCCGGCTGGGTGCTGTCGCTGATCGAACGCGGCAAGGCGGCACTGGCGCGCCTGCAGCCTCTTCTTGATGCGCCGCTCTCGGTGGACGACCACGGCACGGTCGGCACGCTGGCGCCCGGCGCGCTGCGCCTGCGGGACGTGAGCTACAGCTACCCCGAGCATGGCGCTTGTGCCCTGTCGGGGATTTCGTTCAGCCTGCCGCCCGGCCATACCCTCGGCCTGGTGGGGCCGACCGGCTCCGGCAAGACTACCTTGCTGCGCGTGCTGCTGCGCCAGATCACCCCGCAGCAGGGGCGCGCGGCATGGGGCGAGCATGCGCTGGCGGACTATCGCCTGAACACCCTGCGCGCTGCGCTCAGCTGGGTGCCGCAGGAATCCTTCCTGTTTTCCGCCACGATCGCCGAGAACATCGCGCTGGCCCGGCCCGACGCCAGCCGCGCGCAGATCGAACACGCCGCCGCCATGGCCGCCATCCACGACGACATCCTGCGCTTCCCGGACGGCTACGACACCCTGGTGGGCGAGCGCGGCATCACGCTCTCGGGCGGGCAGCGCCAGCGCGTGGCGATCGCCCGCTCGCTGCTGGCCGACAGCACCCTGCTGCTGCTCGACGATGCGCTGTCCGCGGTCGATACCGGCACCGAGACGGCCATCCTCGAACACCTGGAAGAGCTGCGCCGCGAGCGGCCCGAGCGCAGCGCCATCATCGCCAGCCACCGGCTGTCGTCGGTGGTGGGTGCCAACCTGATCATCGTGCTGCACGGCGGGCGCATCGTCGAAACCGGCACACACGAACAACTGCTCGAGCGCGACGGCTGGTATGCCAGCCAGTGGCGCTATCAGCAACTGGAGGCCAGCCTCGATGCAATCTGACCAGAACACCATGCCGATGCGCGCGCAGGCCAGGCGCGCCGCCGCGCTGCTGCGGCGCGCCGCCCAACCCGACCGCCGCCACCTGGTATGGGCCACGCTGTGGCTGATCCTGGCCGCCGGCCTGGAAGTAATCGGCCCTATACTCGGCAAGGCGCTGATCGACGAACACCTGCTGCCGCGCGTGCTGGACTGGCCGCGCATGGCGCTGCTGCTGGGCGCCATGCTGATCACCGGCTGGGTCGCCTCGTGGGTGCGCTACCTGCAGCTGGTGCGTTTGTCCGGCATGGCCATGCGTTCGGTGCAGCGCCTGCGCGAATCCGTGTTCGGCCATGTGCTGCGCCTGCCGATGTCTTTCTTCGACCGCGCCATCACCGGGCAGCTGATCAGCCGCGTGACCAACGATACCGAGGCTGTCAAGACCCTGTACATCCAGGTGCTGTTCGTGATCCTCGACAGCAGCATCGTGCTGGTCGGGACCATGGCGGCGATGGCCTGGCTGGACTGGCGCCTGATGCTGGTGGTGCTGGCGCTGCTGCCGGCGGTGCTGGGCATCGTGTGGCTGTACCAACGCCTCTCCGCTCCGGCGGTGACGCGCGCGCGTGCGCTGCGCAGCGACATCAATGGCCAGATGGCCGAGTCGATCGGCGGCATGAGCGTACTGCAGGCCAATAACGCCGAAGCGCGCTTCGGCGCACGCTTCTCCGCCACCAACGCCGACCACTACAAGGCCCGCCTCGCGGAGCTGCGCGCCAACGCCTTCCTGCTGCGCCCCGCGCTCGACCTGCTCAACGTGATCCTGCTGGCGGTGGTGATCTACGGCTTCGGCCAGCGCGAGATGAACGCGGTGGAAGTGGGCGTGCTGTATGCGTTCATCAGCTACATCGCACGGGTGGTCGAACCGCTGATCCAGATTACGATGCAGTTCAGCGGCCTGCAGCAGGCGGTGGTCGCGACCGCGCGCGTGGCCAATCTGCTCGATGAAGCGGGCGCGCCGGAGCATGCGGCCGGCCGCCAGCACAAAGACAAGCACGGCGCGATCGACGCGCCGGCGGTGGCAATCAGCAAGCTGACCTTCGGCTATGCTCCCGGTAACGACGTGCTGCATGACCTCAGCCTGACGGTGCCGCGCGGCGCCTTCTTCGGCATCGTCGGCCATACCGGCAGCGGCAAGTCGACCCTGCTGTCGCTGCTGCTGCGCTACTA
>CAMLFK010000204.1 GCA_946479255.1 uncultured Oxalobacteraceae bacterium | reverse complement strand
CCATCGGCGACAGCAAGGTGCAGAACAACACCCTGTACCTGAACGGCGACATCCCCCTGGCCGGCGGACGCCTGTACTTCACCGGCGGGGTGCAGACACGTGACGCCTCCTCGGCCGCCTTCGGCCGCGGCCCGGACGACATCCCCGAGCGCAATGCGCAAGCCATGTATCCGAATGGTTTCGCACCGTACATCAACGCCGAGATCGACGACCGCTACGCCACCTTGGGCTACCGCACCAAGCTGGGCGACTGGAATGCCGACCTGTCGCAGACCTACGGCTACAACAAGATGCATTACAACATCAGCAACACGCTCAATGCATCGATCGCCAACCTCGACCTCATGAACGGCGGACCGGGCGTGAGCTCCTCGCGCTACGACGCCGGCGGCTTCGGCGTGGAGCAGCGCACCACCAACGTCGACTTCAGCAAGTTCTACGACACCATCCTGTCCGGCCTGAACGTGGCGTTCGGCGCGGAATACCGCACCGAGAAGTACAACATCTTCGCCGGCGAACCGGGTTCCTACATCGACGCCGACGGCGTCGGCGGCGGCGCACCCGGCAGCCAGGGCTTCCCCGGCTTCCGTCCGGCCGACGTCACCGACCGCAAGCGTGACAGCAGCGCGGCCTACTTCGACCTGGAAGCCGACCTGACCGCCAAAACCAAGTTGCTGGGCGCCGTCCGCTACGAGAATTTCAGCGACTTCGGCAGCACCGTCACCGGCAAGCTGGCGGCGGCTTACAAGCTCACCGACAGCTTCTTGCTGCGCGGCTCGGCCAGCACCGGCTTCCGTGCGCCATCGCTGCAGCAGATGTACTTCTCCTCGACCTTCACTGAGTTCGTTAACGGCAATCCGGTTGACTCGGTGTTCGCACCGAACGGCGGGCGCGTGGCCAATGCGATCGGCATTCCGGCGCTGAAAGAAGAAGAGTCGCGCAGCCTGACCCTGGGCGCGACCTGGACGCCGAGCGCCGCGACTTCGATCACGGCCGACCTGTACCAGATCAAGATCGAGGACCGCATCGTGTTCTCGGGCCGCTTTGACGCCGACAACTTCGCGCCGATCGTTCCGCTGCTCAATACCCTGGGCGTGGGCGCCGCGCAGTTCTTCGTCAACTCACTCGACACCAAGACCCAGGGCCTGGACCTGACGGTGGCAAACCGCGCCACCCTTGGCGCTGGCAAGCTCAATACTTACCTGGCCATGAACATCAGCAAGACCGAAGTGACCAAGGTGAAGACACCGGCGGCACTGGCCGGCTATGAAGACGTGGTGCTGTCCGAACGCGAGCGCCTGTTCCTGGAACAAGGCGGTCCGCGCCGCAAGGCCACCCTGGGCTTCGAGTACCTGCTGGGCAAGGTCGGTACCGACTTCAAGATCATCCACTTCGGTCCGCAGACCTTGGGGACCTGGTCGGGCCCACCGGTGCCTAACCAGCGCTACAAGCAAAAGACCTCGGCCGACCTGAGCTTCACCTACAACTTCTGTCCTTCGACCAAGTTCACCGTGGGCGGCACCAACATCTTCAACGTCAAGCCGACCAGGCAGGACGATGCGGAAACCGACAATGGCTTCAAGTATGAGTCGGTACAATTCGGCCTGAACGGCGCGGCCTACTTCGCGCGCCTGTGGCATAAGTTCTAATCCTCCGCTGTCATTCCCGGCGGATGGCCGCCGGGAATGACATTTCTACTTCTATCCTTCTTTTGAGGTACTAATGAAGTTCGCTGTAAGCGTCATTCTCGGCATCACCCTCAGCATCTCCAGCACCGCATTCGCCGCCGCACCCGACCCGGCACACATCAAATCCGTGCAAGACCTGCTGGCTTCCATGAAAGCGGAAAAAATGCTGCGCACCACGGCCTCCAGCAGCCGCTACGCCAGCGAAGCCCAGCGCAAGAGCGTGTTCGACAAGCTCGACAAAGTGCCGCCAGCGGTGGTCTACCAGCGCCTGGCCGTCCCGGTGTCGCGTGCCGTCTCGCTTGCGACCGCGACCGAAATGGCGCGCTTCTACAACTCGCCCTACGGCCAGAAAGTGATCCACCAGAAGTACAACAGCGGACCCGGCATGCTCGGCGCGCCGCAAATGCCGACCGCCACCGCGGCCGAAAAGAAGGATATGAAGCGCCCGGCCTACGTCAAGGCCAGCAAGGAACTGGCCGCCGCGGAAGCTGCGATCTCGCACGAAAGCTTCGTGCTGCTGTCGGCGATCATCAAGGAAAAGCCCGCGCGTTAAATTAAGCCGAGGCTACCGCAGCCGCGGTAGCCGACGCGGGAAAGCGCACACTCACGCTCAGTCCGCCCAGCCGTTTGGACTCGTCCAGCTCCAGGGTGGCGTGGTGGCGGTCGGCAATCGCCTTGATGATCGCCATGCCCAGCCCGCTGCCACTGGCTTCGCTGCCGGCAATCCGGTAGAAGCGATCGAACACCCGCTCGCGTTCCTCAGCAGGAATGCCGGGCCCACTATCTTCCACGCGCAAGCACACGCCGCGCGCATCGTTGACGATTTCCACGTCGACCTTGCCGCCGGCAGGCGTGTATTTGATCGCATTGTCGATCAGGTTGCGCACCAGGATGGCCAGCGCATCCGGCTGGCCATCCACGGCGCCTGGATCCGCGCGTTCCAGGCCCAGGTCGATCTGCTTGGCTTGTGCCGCCAGCGCCATGTCGCCCAGGGTGCGCTTGGCCAGGTCAGTCAGTTCGACCGGCTGGCGCTTGACCTCGCCGGCCGCATTGGCTTCCTGGCGCGCCAGCACCAGCAATTGTTCCACCAGCCGGGTCGCGCGTTCGATACCGGCGGACAAGCGGGAAATTGCGAGCGCACGCGCCTCGTCGCTGTCGGCCCGGCCCAGGCTGGCGGCCTGCAGCTTGAGTGCGGCCAGCGGCGTGCGCAGTTCATGCGCGGCATCGGCGACAAAATTCTGCTGGGCGTCGAAAGCAGTCCGCACGCGCCCGAACAGAAGATTCAACTCATGGACCAGTGGCACCACTTCATCCGGCAAGTCCGCTTCGGATACCGGCGACAGGTCGTCGGCCTGGCGCGAAGCCACCTGGGTGCGCACCCGTGCCACCGGCGCCAGCGAACCGCTGACCACCCACCACACCACCAGCATGAGCATCGGCATCATCACGGCGATGGGCGCGACCGTGCGCAAAGCCAGGTTACGCGCCATGTTGCGCCGTACCGCCATGTCTTGCGCCACCTGCACGGTCTGGGTCGGCGTCTGCACCGAGAAAATCCGGTACGTGGTCTTGTTGGCGCGCACGTTGGAAAAGCCCAGCACGGCGTGCTGCGGCAGCGGCGCGCGGGTCAGAGTGCGGAACACCTGCACGCCGTCGGGCGTCCAGACCTGCACCATCATTTCGTTATTGTGGTCGTCGTCGTCGTTGTTTTTGGCTTGTGCTTCAGCGTTGGACAGGGGCGCGTTGGAGCGCAGCGACAGGGCCATCTGCTCCATGTGGTAATCGAAGATCTCGTCGGCATCGTTGAGCGCGGCGCGGTAGGCGATGGAGGCCTGGGCCAGCGCGGCGATGGTGATCGCGGCCAGCAGGAACCACAGCAGCCGGCCGCGCAGGGAGTGGGATAAATTCATTGCGACAAATTCATGGGATCACGCTCACTTCTTTGGAACCATGTAACCGACCCCGCGCACATTCTGGATCAGCTCACTGCCCAGTTTCTTGCGCAGGCCGTGAATATAGACTTCCACCGCGTTGCTGCTGACTTCGTCGCGCCAGCTGTACAGTTTTTCTTCCAGCTGGGCGCGCGACAAGACCGCACCCGGACGGGCAATCAGCGCCTCTAACACGGCCCATTCACGCGCCGACAGGGTGACCGGCACGCCGGCCGCATGCACCTCGCGCGTGGCTGGAAAAATGCTGATGTTGTTGTACTCGAAGACCGGTTCGGCGCGTCCGGCGGCGCGGCGCAGCAAGGCGCGTATGCGCGCCAGCAATTCATCGAGATCGTAGGGTTTGAGCACGTAATCGTCGGCGCCGGCATCCAGGCCGGCGATGCGCTGTTCGACCGAATCGCGCGCGGTGGCAATCAGCACCGGGGTGCGGTCCTTGCGTGAGCGCATAGAGCGCAGCACGTCCAGGCCATCCTTGCGCGGCAGGCCAAGGTCCAGCAGCACCAGGTCATAGCTCTGCGACTGCAGCAGCGCCGTGTCGGCCATTTCGCCATCCTTGACCCAGTCGACGGCGTAGTGCTCGGCCCTTAACAGGTCGAGCACTACTTCACCGATCATCGTATCGTCTTCCACCAGCAACAGCCGCATCACTTCCCCGTTTCTCGATAATTGCAGGTGGCTAAAACGCCCTACTAAGTGCTCATTTTACGACTCACTTACCCGATCCGCACAGGAATGAAAATCTTGTCACTCCCCCGCTGGATCAGCAAGGCAACCGACTTGGTCGCCTTGCTCACCACGTCGCGTACCTGGGAGACCGAATTGACCGGCCTTCCATTTACCGACAATAGTACGTCACCGGGGCGCACACCGGCGGTAAATGCCGCGCCGTCAGCGTCCTCGATCACCAGACCGCCTTCAATGCCACTCTGGCGGCGCTCGACCGGCTGGATCGGGCGCAGCGCCAGGCCCAGCTTGGCCGAGTTGTCCGCCGCGGCCAGGTCTTCGCGTTCTTCCGGCGTGGACTTGGCATCGGCACTGGCCAGCTTGGCGTCAAGCCGCACCACTTTGCCGTCGCGCCAGACTTCCAGGGTGACTTTCTCGCCCGGCTTGGCCATGCTGATCATGGCCGGCAATTCTCCCGACACCACCACCGGCTGGCCATTGACCTTGCGGATCACATCGCCGCTCTTGAGACCGGCCTTGTCGGCAGGACCGCCGCGTTCGACGTTCGACACCAGCGCGCCTTCCAGCGAATCGAGCTTGAAGGAATCGGCCACGTCCTGGCCTACTTCCTGGATCACCACGCCCAGCTTGGCATGCTGCGCCTTGCCGGTCGCCACGATCTGATCCTTGATGCGGTAAGCCACATCGATCGGGATGGCGAAGGACAAGCCCATGTAGCCGCCGGTCTGGCTGTAAATCTGCGAATTGATGCCGATAACTTCACCGCGGGTGTTAAACAGCGGACCGCCCGAGTTACCCGGGTTCACCGCCACGTCGGTCTGGATGAAGGGCACATAGCTTTCGTTCTGCAGCGAACGGCCCTTGGCGCTGACCACACCGGCGGTCACGGTACTTTCCAGGCCGAATGGCGAGCCGATCGCCAGCACCCACTCGCCCACTTTCAGGTCGTTCGATTTACCGATCGGCACCACCGGCAGGTTCTTGGCGTCGATCTTGAGCACGGCCACATCGGTCTTCATATCCGAGCCGAGCACCTTGGCGCGGTATTCGCGCCGGTCCTGCAGCTTGACCGTCACTTCGTCCGCGTCGCGCACCACGTGGGCATTGGTCAGGATGATACCGTCGGGGCTGACGATGAAGCCGGAACCGGCGCCTTGCACCGGCATTTCACGCTGCTGGCCGCGCGGCATCGGCTGGCCCTGGAAGCGGCGGAAGAATTCAAAGAAGGGATCTTCCTCGAACTGCTGCTGGCCGGCGCGCGTCTTGATGGTGCCGACCACGCGCACATTGACCACGGCCGGGCCGTTACGGGCAACGATGGCCGTGAAGTCCGGCAAGGTGACGCCGGCGGCGATGGGCGCGGGAGCGGCGGCCGGGGCAAGCGCGGCCACTGGCGCTGCGGCCGCGGCCACGGTGGAACTGGCGGCCGCACCTGAAGCGACCGCGCTATTGTGATTGACGGTGATCGCACCAACTGCTCCGCCGATTGCACCGGCGGCAGCAAGGGCTAGCACGAGTCGCTTTGCGGACATGGCAGTGTTGGCACCTTCGTTTGGCATGACGTACTCCTGGATTGAATTTATGGTATTGCGGGGTTGATATTTTGTTCTAATGCTATGTTCTAGCGGCTCAATGATGCGGGACCATACTTAGGACTTTCTTAATACTGTGCATCGTGCGCCACAGTGGCGCACCCCACGTGGGACGGGGCGCCCCACACAGCGGGCGCCCCGTTCTTCACTTCAACAGCTTGTGCTTATGCAGCCTGGCGCTGCTCCAGCGCTTGCACGTTCTCACCACCATCGATGACGATCTTGCGTGGCTTGAGCGCCTCGGGGACTTCGCGCACCAGTTCAATGGTCAACATGCCGTTGTCGAACGAGGCCGTGGTGACCTTGACGTGGTTGGCGAGCTGGAAGCGCTGGTCGAAATCGCGTGCCGCGATACCGCGGTGCAGGAAGGTACGCTGTTGCTCGTCCTTCTGCTTGCGGCCGACCACCTGCAGTGAGTCGCGCTCGGCAACGATGTCGATTTCCGAACGGTTGAAGCCGGCAAGTGCCATCACGATCCGGTACTTGTCTTCACCGACCAGTTCGATGTTGTAGGGTGGATAGCTAGGCTGGGCGTCGGCGCGCTGGGTTTCCAGCAGATGTGCCAGACGGTCAAAGCCGATAGCCGAACGATACAGAGGAGTAAGATCGAAAGTACGCATGATAAATATCCTTTTAGAAGTTAAGCGATAAATTGACGGACCTCCGTGGAGCATCCGTTGAGTCCAATCTAATGGCGCTCACAGCGGTTTTCAAGAGCTTGAAAAACACGGTTTTTTGCCCAATGGACCGAAAAATATTTTGCTTGCTGCTACACTCGCCCGAAGTTTTTTCGACAAGCTCTTCCGCCCCCACGCCACCCATGACCATCCGCCTTTCCACGCTGCTGCTGTCCCTGTCCCTGGCCGTCACCAGCGCCACGCCGGCGCGCGCCGAGGTGCCGGTGCCCCAAGACCGTGCCTACCCCGGCACCATCACCCTGCGCGTTGACGCCAGCAATATCGGGCAGCAGATCTTTCGTGTGCGTTCCAGCATCCCGGTGAGCGCCGGCCCCCTCACCTTGCTGTATCCGCAATGGGTGCACGGCAATCACGGCCCCAGCAATCCGCTCAACCAGCTGGCCGGCCTGAGCTTTACCGCGGGCGGCAAGCGGCTCGCCTGGACGCGCGACCCGGTGCATGTGCACGCCTTCCACCTGACGGTGCCAAGCGGGGTCGATACCCTGGAAGCCGAATACCAGTTCCTGTCGCCGCTGGAAACCAGCCAGGGACGCATCACCATGACCGGCGACATTCTTGGCGTGCAATGGCAAGCGCTGGCACTCTATCCGGCCGGCTACTACAGCCGCCGCATCACGGTGCAGCCGAACCTGACCTTGCCCGATGGCTGGCAGTACGGCACCGCGCTCGAGACCGTTCAGCGTCAAGGCAAGGTGATCCAATTCAAGCCGCTCGACCTGGAAAAGCTGATCGACTCGCCGCTGTTCGCCGGCCGCCACTTCAAGCGCATCGACCTCGATCCGGGCGCCAGCGCGCCGGTGCACCTGAATATCGTTGCCGATAACCCCGAGAGCCTGGAAGCCAAGCCGGAACACATCGCCGCGCACCGCGCGCTGGTGCGCCAGGCCACCCGCCTGTTCGGCTCGCGCCACTACCAGCACTACGATTTCCTGCTGGCCCTGTCCGACGAATTCGGCGGGATCGGACGCGAACATCACCAGTCCAGCGAGAACGGCGTCAAGCTGGCTTACTTCACCGAGTGGAGCAAGAGCGAAGTCGGACGCGACCTGCTGGCGCATGAATTCACCCACTCGTGGAACGGCAAGTTCCGCCGCCCGGCAGACCAGGATGTGCCGAACTTCAACGTGCCGGTGCAGAACAGTTTGCTGTGGGTGTATGAGGGCCAGACCCAGTACTGGGGCTACGTGCTGTCGGCCCGCTCGGGGATGGTGTCGGTGGCCGGCGTGCGCGACGCGCTGGCGGCCAGCGCCGCGCGCATGGACCTGGTCACGGGCCGCGGCTGGCGGCCGCTGCAGGACACAGTCAACGACCCCATCGTCCAGGCCCGCCGCCCGCTGGGCTGGAGCACCTGGCAGCGCAGCGAGGATTACTACGTCGAAGGCATGCTGATCTGGCTGGACGTCGATACCCGTATCCGCGAACTGTCCGGCGACAAGCGCTCGCTCGACGATGTGGCCAAGGCATTTTTCGGCATCGCCGACGGCAGCCTCGGCCCCGCGCATTACCGTTTCGACGATGTGGTCAAGGTACTCAACGCGGTGCAGCCCTACGACTGGGCCGGCTGGCTGCGCTCTCGCCTGGAAGGCAATGGACCGGGAGCACCGCTGGACGGCCTGGCGCGCGCCGGCTGGAAGCTGGTGTACAGCGACACGCCGAGCGACTACACCAAGGGTGTCGAGGAACGCAACAAGTCGACCGACTTCAACTACTCGCTGGGAATGACGGTCAAGCAGGATGGCGTGATCGATGGCGTGCAATGGGATGGCGTGGCCTTCCGCGCCGGCCTGGCTGCGGGCACCACCATTGTCGCGGTGAACCAGCGTGCGTACAAGGCCGACGGACTCAAGGCGGCGGTGCGCGCCGCCAAGGACGGCAAGGCGCCGCTGGAGTTGCTGGTCAAGAAGGGCCAGGTATTCCGAACCGTTGCGCTCGATTACCGAGGCGGCTTGCGCTATCCGCGCCTGGAGCGCATCGGCGGCACGCGCGACCGGCTCGATACGATTCTGCGTCCCCTGGGCGAGCGCTGAGCCGATGGTGTATGCTACTTCCATGACTACCGATACCGATATCCAGCTGAGCGGCCCGTTCAAGGCCAGTGACAGCAGCGGCCGTTCCCACGACGTCAAGGCAGTACGCATTTTCGACGAGGGCTACGGCATCATCGACGTCTACGTGGACTTCGCCGCACCCATCGAGCCTGGCCTGTACAAGGACAAAGTCCTGACCGGCCAGATCATCGACCGCCTGCGCGCGCTGGGCTACGTCGGCCCCAATTTCACCCACAGCGATCCAGGCTTGCAAGACCGCAAGCTGATCGTGCTCGAAGCGCCTGAAGAATTCAGCGCCTTCGCCAAACTCAAAGGCTGGAAGAACCTGGCCGAAGAGTTCGACGACGAGTAAGCTTCTCCAGGTTTTATTCGATCCGGCAATGCGTCGCGGCAGACCCAATAAGGGGTGCGTGCAACATCTGGCTTCGCCAGCGATTGCCCGCGCCTCATGTCAAAACTTTAGGCATCGCATATGCCACTTTTCTCAGAGACACTCACCACG
>CAMLFK010000203.1 GCA_946479255.1 uncultured Oxalobacteraceae bacterium | reverse complement strand
CAGTGCGGCCGCGAAATAATTTGAGGGGAGACCTCAGGGACAGACCCGGTTTTAGGTGAAACTGGACCCGGATCGCGGCACTGCACAGGCGCTGCCCAGCTCCATTGATGAGCCTCAATCGGGTGGGTCAACTGCCGATGGGGGCCTGCCCGTTGAGTGCGGCCAGGGCGGCATTTCGTCGTCCTGCCTACTCACTCATTGGAGAAAAACGTGATCAAGAAACTGATGCTGGCCGTTGCCACGGTGCTCGCAACCATGAGCTTTGCCTTCGCCGAAGTGGACGTGAACAAGGCCGACGCAGCCGCGCTCGATTCGATCAAGGGCGTCGGTCCCAAGATGTCGGAAGCCATCCTGACCGAACGCACCAAAGGCGGCCCATTCAAGGACTGGGCCGATTTGCAAAGCCGCGTCAAAGGCGTGGGCGACAAGAACGCGGCCAAGCTGTCCAGCGCCGGCCTGACCGTCGCCGGCAAGCCGAAGGAGGGCGCGGCAGCCGCGAGCGCGAAGCCTGCAGCGGCGGCGCCGGCAGCTGCCGCCAAGCCGGCCAAGACCAGCGCCAAACCGGCGCCTGACAAGGCCGCCGCGCCAGCCAAGATGTAGTTATGCGCAAGCAGTACAACGGCGCCGCATCGTATACAGCGCAGCGCCGTTGCGCGTCCGACTCATTGGGGTGCTTGCCATAGCCTGCTTGCATGAGAAGATAGCGGTGCCCATCAATTACAAGGACACCACATGGCACGCGTTACCTCCATGTTGCTTACCGCCGCGCTCGCTACCGCTTGCGCGGCCTCGATGGCCGCTACCCCGGCCGCACCAAACCTCAGCCGTCAACAAGCACAGATCAGCAAGATCGTGGCGGAGATCTCCCCCCGGCGCATCGAAGCGTATGTACGCAAGCTGGTCAGCTTCAAGACCCGCCACACGATGTCGGAAACCGAATCGGAATCCGTCGGCATCGGCGCCGCGCGGCGCTGGATCAAGAGCGAACTGGAACGCTGCGGCGCGCAGTCCGGCGGCCGCCTGCAGGTCGCCTTCGACAGCCATATCGCGCCGGTCTCCGCACGCATCTCGCGCCCGACTGAAGTCGTCAACGTGGTCGCGGCCCTGGCCGGCACCCAGGAAACGTCCAAGGACCGCATCTACGTCGTCAGCGGCCACTACGACTCGCGCAACACCGACATCATGGATGCCACCGGCGACTCGCCTGGCGCCAACGATGACGCTTCCGGCGTGGCCGCGGTCATGGACATGGCCTGCGTCATGGCGCGCCATTCCTTCGACGCGACGATTTTATTCATGGCGGTGGCGGCCGAAGAGCAGGGCCTGCAGGGCTCCACGCACTGGGCCGAGCAGGCGCGCCAGAAGAACCTGAACATCGCCGGCATGTTCACCAACGATATCATCGGCAGCTCGCGTGCGGACAACGGCAAGGTCGACGACAAGCAGGTGCGCCTGTTCGCAGAGAGCATCCCCGCGGCCAAGGAACTGAGCGACATCAACCGCGCGCTGCTCGCCACCGGTGGCGAGAACGACTCGCTCTCGCGCCAGCTGGCACGCCACGTGAAGCTGGTCGGCGAGCGCTACGTGCCGGGATTTAAGGTCAATGTGATCCAGCGGCGCGACCGCTATCTGCGCGGCGGCGATCACATGCCTTTCCTCGAACGGGGCTACGCGGCGCTGCGCTTCTCCGAGCCGAACGAAGACTTCACCCACCAGCACCAGAACGTGCGCAAGGAAGACGGCAAGCAGTACGGTGACCTGCCCGAATTCAACGATTACCGGTACATCGCCAAGGTCGCGCGCGTGAACGCGGCGGCGCTCGCATCGCTGGCCCTGGCGCCGGCCGCGCCGCGCAAGGTCCAGCTGCGCACCGACAAGCTGGAGAACGACTCGGCACTACTGTGGGAAGCCAACAGCGAGCCGGATGTGGCGGGCTACCGGATCGTCTGGCGTGAGACCACGGCGGCGCAGTGGCAGGGTGCGCTGTACGCCGGCAAGGTCACCGAAGCCAAGGTCAAGCTCTCAAAGGACAATTACTTCTTCGGCGTGCAGGCGGTGGACACGGATGGCAACGTGAGTGTGGCGGCTTACCCGATGCCGTTGCGGTAACGCGGCCGTCGACACGTTCGGCATTCCGGTAGCGTCGCGTCGGGCTTGCATCCGGTCGAAATCTGAATCAGAATGCGTTGTAAATGCAACGCACGAGGTAAAAGATGAAAAGCGCAAATTTCCCGTCGCTACGGGTAGAGCCCGAATTGCGAGAAGCAGCCGAAGCCTGTCTGGAAGACGGTGAAAGCTTGTCGAGTTTTATCGAACATTCAGTTCGTGAAACGATCGCGCGTCGGCAAAGCCAGCGCCAGTTCATCGAACGCGGACTTGCGTCGCGTGATGAGGCCCGTCTTAGCGATCGGTTCGTGAGTGCTGAGCGGGTCATTGACCGGCTCGAGCAAATGCTGGAAGCGGCCAAGAGGCGCAAGTGACGTATAAGGTCAGATTCACCGAGCGCGCAGAGGCTGACTTGCTGCGGCTTTACGAGTTCGTCCTGGATCGAGACCCCGCCGACTTCGCCCTGGCTGAGAAGGCCTTAGCCGCTATCAAGAACGGGGTTGCCTTTCTCGAGAACTCCCCATTTAGCTGCCGTAAGATCAGAGCGGCTGATCCGTTTTTACGGGAGCTGGTCATTCCGTTCGGCAGTACCGGCTATGTCGCCTTGTTCGAAATTGACGACGACGCAACCGTCACGATTCTGGCACTTCGGCACCAGCGCGAAGATGACTATTACTGAATAACAGCGCGCGGGGTGCAAGTGATTGCGTGCGGCTGACGACGGAAAAGAGGTGGTGGACGTGTTGTTCGGATTCGACCTTCGATCCGCGCCGTTCCAGTTGTTCCGATATTTAATGATGAGTGTCTCATTCAAATAAGTGACCGATATGCGGGTAAATATAGAGGAAAAGATTTATATAAATCCGACTGTTTTTCGTTGGCCATGTTTTCTAGAAAGCTGGACGAGTACGGAAAAACATAGGGTCAAGCGCTCGTACGACACATTGGATCACGCCGTAGGGCTAGTTGAGGGGAATGTGGGCGAATTCGGCGTTGCCGATGCCATCATGAATCTAAAGCGTGCGATCAACGTGCGTCTTAAGTTATTGGATCATCTGCATCGATTTTCTGATGCCGCCAGTCTAAAGAAGATGGGATCGCTTGAACGGCTTGAGGCTGTTGGTCTGGTCAGACCCTTTCTAATAAAGCAGTTGTTTGAATTGAGGAATGATATCGAGCACAACGATGTCGCACCTCCTTCGCTTAGTAGGGTGAGGGAACTACTTGATATAACATGGTATTTTCTTCGCTCAACAGACTCTGCAGCTAAAATTCATACGGTAACGCTACTGTTCGAAAATCCCGATAATCTTGACGATGACTCCGATCTTTGGTTGGCTGTTGAGCCGCTTTCGGTTGAGCGCAGCCTTACAAGGGTGCGAGGCTGGCTTGCCACTCCTTTCTTATCGAATCAGGATGGTTGGGAAGTTTCGGTCGAGCGCGTTGAGCCGCCTCCCGCTGATACTTCAGGACATTGCCAGGAATATTTCGAACAACATGCTCGTCGCAATTCGGAGCACCGATACATCGTCGGAACGATAGACTCACAAAGTGGAAGTTTGATTCAACAATGGAAGCAGATGTTCCATCCAATTTAGAACAAGATTCAGCATGCGCGTCACCCGCCATTTTCCCACCAGCACCAGAACGTGCGCAAGAAAGACGGCAAACAGTACGGTGACCTGCCGAGTTCAATGACTACAAGTACATTGCCAAGGTCGCGCGTGTGAACGTGGCGGCGCTCGCATTGCTGGCCCTCGCGCCAGCCGTAAAGCCAAGGTCCAGCTCTCGAAGGACAATTACTTCTTCGGTGTGCAGGCGGTGGACAAGGATGGCAATGCGAGTGTGGCGAATTACCCGACCCCGTTGCGCTAATGCGGCATGCTGGCTGATGGTAGTATCGGCATAACGTCACGATAGGCTAACCGTTGAGGCTCCCATGATCAAGCAGGTAGGCGGTACCGAAATCAAAGCAAAGCATCGCGCATCGTGTCACTGCGGTGCCGTCGTATTGGAACTGGATCTGCCCGATGGCATCGTCGATCCGCGCCGCTGCGACTGTTCGATGTGCCGGCGCAGGGGCGCGGTGATGGCGGGCGTTCCGTTGGCCGGCCTGACAATCATCCAGGGCGCCGATGTGCTGTCGCTGTACCAGTTTAATACGCGCGTCGCCAAACACTACTTCTGTTCCCGCTGCGGCATCTACACGCACCACCAGCGCCGCTCGGACCCGAACGAATTTGGCTACAACGTCGGCTGCCTCGAAGGCGTCAATCCTTTCGAGCTGCCGGATGTGCCGACCGCCGATGGCGTCAATCATCCGGCCGACCGGGCCTAGTGCGATGCCCGGATGAGCAGGCAGCGATGCCGACGCTGATACTGCTTCCCGGGATGGATGGCACGGGCCGCCTGTTCGCGGCCTTCGAACATGCCTTGGGCCTGGCGGCCAGGGTACGCGTCATCGCCTATCCGAACGATGAGCCGCTCGGCTACGACGCCCTCATTGAGTTCGTCTTGCGCGCCTTACCGCCGGACGAACCCTTCTTCTTGCTGGGCGAGTCATTCTCAGGCCCGGTCGCGATCCGGATTGCGGCGATGCGCAAGCATCGACTGATGGGGCTTATCTTATGCTGTACCTTTGCACGCAGTCCCTTGCCGGCCTGGATGGGAGGGCGGCATCTGGCCGGCATCGCCCCCTTCAACTACGTGCCGCTTTCATTGATGAGCCACCTGCTGCTCGGCCGATTTGCCAGCAGCGCATTGCGCGACGCTATCGCACAAGCTGTCGCCATGGCGGCACCTGCCGTCATGCGCGCCAGGGCGCGCGCCGTGATGTCGGTCGACGCGTCGGCCGACCTTCAACAAGTGCAGGTGCCGATCGTCTACCTGCGTGCCACCGAAGACCGCGTGGTTCCAGCCAGTGCGTCCGCCTATATGCAGGCGTGCGCCCCGGATATGCAAATGAACGAAGTCGTTGCGCCGCACTGCCTGCTGCAGGCCGCGCCAGTCCAGGCGGCGGCGATCGTGGCGGCATTCCTGAGCAAGCTGGCGGCGCCGGGGAGCTGAGGCCGCCCTTGTCGCATCAGCCGTCTTTATCGATACGCGACTGGATGCGCTGCGCGCGATCCGGCGACGATGGATGGGAACTGAACATGCTGTGTCCGGGACCTTCCAGTTTGGCCAGCTTTTGAAAGAGCGTCACCAGTCCTGCTCGCGACAGTTTTTCTTTCTGGAGCATGCCGTACGACTGGCCATCCGCGTCGGTTTCCTGTTTTTGGGAGAACTGCGCCTCGATGAATTTCTGGCCCAGGTTGCCAAGATCGGACTGGCTCAAGGTCGCGGCGGTGGCGTTGACTGCGCCGGCAGCGCCGCGCGCCGCCTGTAAGGTATAAGCCGTTTGAATGGACTTTTTGGAATGGCCCAGCAATACGTGGCCAATTTCATGTCCCACCACGGCGCGTATCTCATCGTCGGTCATGATATCCATCAGGCCGGCGAAGACACGAATGCAGCCGTTGTCCATCGCGAACGCATTGACGTCGTCAACCAGGTACACCTTGGCGTCGAGGCGTTTGCCGTTGAACTGATTCATATTCAGCGGCTTTAATGCCGCCTCCAGGCGTTTCGCGTACTTGCTGCCAGGCGCGGCAATTTTGTTCGTGCTATCGAGTGCGGCGCAGGATTTGTCCGCCAGATCGATCACCTCGGCGTCACTCAAGCTTGCAGCTTTAACCGCCAGACCGGCCGATTTGGCGAGCCCGCCCAGATCGAAGGCGCCGGCCGAAGAACTGGCAAGCGCCGCGAATGCCAACACGCTGCCGGCAAATAGCGCGTGCAACGATTTGAGCGGATTTTCCGATACGGGCGAACGTGTAGATCTCATGAATTGGTTCCCTGAATGAGTGGCTTGCACCGGGGTAGGCGAGATATTTCGCCAGAGAAATTATGGAGATATTTTTCTAGAGCAACTTGGGAGAGCTCAAAGCGTCTTGGCTTGCCAGGCTGACTAGTGCTATTGTTCATCCGTCAAAATTATCAACAAGGACGAACATGGGCAGAATCGCCTGGAAGCATTCAGCGACGGCGTCATCGCCATCATCATCACCATCATGCTCCTGGACCTGAAGGTGCCGCACAATCCCACGCTGGAAGGCTTGGCGCCGCTATGGCCGGTCCTCGCCAGCTATGTCCTCAGCTTCATTTACGTGGGCATCTACTGGAACAAGCTCCAGTATGCGAATCACCCACCAATTCCACAAAGCACGACGGAGTTCGGATGTTAAAGACGATGTTCGCTTTGGTTGCGCTTTTCAGTATTGCGGGGGCGGCCAATGCACATTGCCCCGAGAGGCCTGTTTCTCTTTGTCAGATGGTCGCGCAGAACCCTGTCGTGGTGCGGGCAAAGGTCACGTCGATCCAGCGTCTCGTCGATGAGGATGATCCGGACGGTGTAGCTGGATGGATTTACCATCTTGATGTGATCAAGAACTACCGATATGGAAAGCCGGGGCGGCTTGCCGTGATGAGCGAAAATACAACCTCAAGGATAAGCTTGGAGACGGGAAATGAATACATGGTCTTTGCATCCCGAAATAGCGAAGGCCAGCTTGAAACTGGAAACTACTGCGATCCATACTCGGCAAGAAAATTTGATTCGAAGACGGAGCAAAAAGTCCTTACATGCCTGCTCAACGAGAAAGCTCGACAGCGGAACTGAAGGCTCACATCGATGGCTGCTCAATGTGGGGAGCCATTTGGTAAGATGATTACATAAGAGGCAGGAATCGATGGGCAAAAACCGGCTTGAAGCATTCAGCGACGGCGTCATCGCCATCATCATCACCATCATGGTCCTGGAGCTGAAGGTGCCGCACAATCCCACGCTGGACGGCCTGGCGCCGCTATGGCCGGTCTTCGTCAGCTACGTGCTCAGCTTCATCTACGTGGGCATCTACTGGAACAACCATCATCACCTGATGCACGCGGTCCACAACATCAGCGGCACCGTCCTGTGGGCCAATCTGCACCTGCTGTTCTGGCTCTCGCTGATCCCGTTTGTGAGCGGCTGGATGGGCGAGAACCATTTCGCCATGCTCCCTGTCGCGGCCTATGGCATCGTGCTGCTGATGTGCGCCGTGGCCTATACGATCCTGACCCGCGTGCTGGTCGGCCAGCACCAGCATAACCAGGAGCTGGCCGAAGCCATCGGCGGCGACCGCAAAGGCTGGATCTCGCTTGGCCTGTACACGCTTGGCGTGGTGCTGTCCTTCGTCCATCCATGGGCCGGGTTTGCCGTGTATGCCGGTGTGGCCGTCATGTGGATCGTGCCGGACCGCCGCATCGAACAGCGGCTCGCCAAGGCGGCAAAGTAGGCGCTGCTGCGCATGCCGGCGCGCCGATCGAGGGCGTTCGCAGCTGCCTTGCTGTGCTGCGCGTTCAGCGCCGCAGCTAGCCCGTACGCGCTCGCCAATCCCTACGCCAGAGGCCCGGCCCCGACCGCCGCGCTGCTCGAAGCGGACTTAGGCCCGTTCAGCTACCGCCGCACAGAGGTGGCGGGAACGGCCGCCAGCGGCTACGGCGGCGGCACGATCTATCATCCGGCCAATGTGGCTGGTCCCTTCGCGGGAATCGCCATTGCGCCCGGCTACCTCAGTACCAGGAGCACGATGAGCTGGTGGGGCGAGCGGCTGGCATCGCACGGATTCGTCGTCGTCACCATCGACACCCATTCGATCTACGATCAGCCGGCCGAACGCACACCGCAGCTGATGGCCGCGCTGCGCCAGCTGGTCACGTTCGGCAAGTCGCCCTCGCATCCGCTTTACCGCAAGCTTGACCCGAACCGGCTCGGCGTCATGGGTCATTCGATGGGCGGAGGCGCCACCCTGCTCGCCGCAAGCGAGAATCCCACTTTGACAGCGGCAATCGCGCTGGCGCCGTGGAACTTTGGCGGCGACTTCGCCAAGCTACGGGTGCCGACCCTGGTGGTGGCCTGTGAAGGCGATCCGTTTGCGGCCGTCGCGGCCCATGCTTCGCCGTTCTACGGCAGCATTCCGGACACGACCAGCAAGGCGTACATGTCTTTCAAAACGGAGGACCATTTCTGCGTCATGAGCGGTAACAGCTTCACGCGCATCATGGGCAAGTACGGCGTGGCCTGGATGAAACGCTTCATGGACAAGGACACCCGCTACAGCCAGTTCCTGTGCGGGACGCCGCATCAGGAGGACCTGTCCGAGCCGCAGCTGTCGCAATACCGCGAGAACTGCCCATACTGATGCCTCGAGCGCGCCCCTGTGAGCACGCTAAAGAACTCTGCGACACTAGCAGTGTAACTAGGTTCCCGGCGCGACAGCCCGCCGTGGATTAGAATGCTTGTTTTGTCGAACTGCATAAGAGTCAATATGGCCTACAAGACTATCCAAGATACGATCGGCAATACGCCGCTGGTCCAGCTGGTGCGCCTGCCTGGCGCTGACGCCGCCGCGCGCAATAACGTCATCCTTGGCAAGATGGAAGGGAACAACCCCGCCGGCTCGGTCAAGGACCGCGCCGCCATCTCGATGCTGCTCCGCGCCGAGGAGCGCGGCCAGATCAAGCCGGGCGATACACTGATCGAGGCCACCAGCGGCAATACCGGCATCGCGCTGGCGATGGCGGCGTCGATCCGCGGCTACAAGATGCTGCTCTTAATGCCGGATAACCTGTCGATCGAACGGCGCCAGAGCATGGCGGCCTACGGCGCGCAGATCATTCTTACACCCAAGACCGGCGGCATGGAATACGCGCGCGACATGGCCGAGCAGATGCAGCGCGACGGCAAGGGCATCATCCTCGACCAGTTCGGCAACAGCGACAATCCGCGCGCCCACTACGAGACCACCGGCCCGGAGATCTGGCGCGACACCGAAGGGCGCGTGAGCCACTTCGTCAGCGCCATGGGCACCACCGGCACCATCATGGGCGTGTCGCAGTATTTGAAGGAACAGAATCCCGGCGTGCGCGTCATCGGCGCCCAGCCGGAAGAAGGCTCGCAAATCCCCGGGATCCGCAAGTGGCCGGAAGCGTACATGCCGAAGAT
>CAMLFK010000202.1 GCA_946479255.1 uncultured Oxalobacteraceae bacterium | reverse complement strand
CCTTGTGCTTGTCCGACTGCGGGCTGAAGGGATCGAGGAAGCCCTTGTTTTCGCCGGCCGTCATCAGGCGGCGCTCGACGCCCAGCTTCTCCATGGTGCCGGTAAAGCCGAAGCCGTCCATCAGCACGCCGACCGAGCCAACGATGCTGGCCTTGTTGACATAGATTTTGTCGGCGGCGGCAGCAATGTAATAACCGCCCGAAGCACAGATCTCGTCGACCACCACGTAGACCGGCTTGTGCGGGTAAGCGCGGCGCAGCCGATGGATTTCATCGACGATGATGCCGGCCTGGACCGGGCTGCCGCCGGGGCTGTTGATGCGCAAGACCACCGCCAGCGAGCCGCTGTCGGAAAAGGCCTTGTTCATGGCGGGCAACACCGCGTCGGCCGAGCCGCTGCCTTCGGCCTCGATGCTGCCGTCGATCTCGATCAGGGCCGTGTGGCGTCCCAGCGACTCGGCGTCGCTGCCGCTGATATTGAAATCGTACAAGGCCCACAAGCCGATCAGCGCCACCGCAAGAAAGGCGAAGCGGAAAAATATCGCCCAGCGGCGCGCAGCGCGCTGCTCCTTTATGGTGGCGAACACGAGCTTTTCCAGCGTTTCCCGCTCCCAGGCGGCAGTCGTTATCCCTGGCGCAGGCGCTGCTGGAGGGATATCCCCGCCGTTGATGTGTTCACTCATGCTTTGTCGCTCGCGTCGATGTTAGAAGATTTACCGTAGTGTTGACTGTACTTAGGCCTGCACAGGGCGAATATACTCGTCCGGTTGCCAGTAGATGCGGCCGTCCGCCTCGCGGACACGGATCGGCCGCAGGCGCCCGCCCTTGCATGGCCCGCCGGCGCAAAAGCCGCTTTCCGGCACATAGACCGCGCCGTGGGTTGCGCACATGATATACAAGCCGCTCGATTCGAAGAACTCGCCTTGATTCCAGTCGAGTTCGATCGGCACATGGGCGCAGCGGTTCAGGTAGGCATAGGCCTGGCCACCGTAGCGCACCACGAAGCCGGTCGCCTCGTCGCCAAAGGCGGTAAGGGGAAAGCGCACCCCGCGCCCGCCTTCGGCCACGTCCTCGGAAGCGCAGAGAAGCACCTCTCTAGTTGCGTTATCCATGGGATTCTTGCGCTTAGGCGTGATCGCTGAGCCAGCGGTGCAGCTGGGCGACGGTTTCGGCCGAGTACATCGGCTGGCAGGCGTGCAGCTGGTCGTGCGGATGGGCGCCGTACTGGACCGCTACACCGGCGGCGCCGGCGTTGTTCGCCATCAGCAGGTCGTGCGTGGTGTCGCCGATCATCACGGTGCGGCGCAAGTCCTGGCCCAGCTCGCGGGTCAGCTCCTGCAACATGGCCGGATGCGGCTTGGAGAATGTTTCGTCGGCACAGCGGGTGGCATCGAACAGCGACAACAGCCCGACTGCGTTCATCGCCCGGTTGAGCCCTACCCGGCTCTTGCCGGTGGCCACGGCCAGGAAATACCCGTCCTGGGAAAGTTCGGTCAACATGTCGCGTACGCCGTCGAACAAGACCAGTTCGTGGTCCTTGGACAGGTAGTGAAAGCGGTAGCGCTCTACCATGCGCGGATACACCGAGGGGTCCATGCCGGGCATCACAGCCTGCATCGCTTCGAACAGCCCCAGGCCGATAACGTGCGAGGCAGCGTCGTCGCGCGGAATCGGCAAACCCAGGTCGCGCGCGGCGGCCTGTATACACTTGACGATGGTCGACGTGCTGTCCATCAGCGTGCCGTCCCAGTCAAAGACAATCAGATCAAATTGCTTTCGTGCCATTTCACCCGGCTGCCAAGTGGGCCGGCTCCTTGAATAATGATGGTGGTTTTAGCGTGCTGCGACGGCGGAAGGTTTCCCCAAGCTTAACAAGAAACGTTCACACTCTGCAGGCAAGGGTGCGCTGACCGTCATCGGCTTGCCGCTTTCCGGATGGGTAAACGTAATCTGGTGGGCGTGCAGGAACATGCGCTTGAGCGCGCCGCGGTTCTGGTCGGCCTTGAGCAGCACCCGGTTGAGCGCGAAATCGCCGTATTTATCGTCACCTAGGATGGGATAACCCGACGAAGCCAGATGAACCCGGATTTGGTGAGTGCGCCCGGTTTTCAGCTCGGCTTCCAGCAAGGCAAATGTGTCCCACTTGCGCAACAGGCCGAACACGGTATGCGACTCCATGCCGCCGGCCTGGACGCAGACGCGCCGTTCGCCTTCGGCCGTGGTGTATTTATGCAGCGGCAACTTAATATGCTGGCGCGCGTTCTTCCAGTCGCCGCCCACCATGGTCAGGTAGCGCTTGTCGGTGACGCCGTCGCGCATCTGCTCGTGCAAATTGGTCAGCGCCGAGCGTTTCTTGGCGAGCATTAGCAAGCCGGAGGTCTCGCGGTCCAGCCGGTGCACCAGTTCCAGGAACTTGGCATCCGGCCGCGCCGCGCGCAATTGCTCGATCACGCCGTAGGAAACGCCGGATCCACCATGCACCGCCACGCCGCAAGGCTTGTCGATGATCAGCAGCTGGGCGTCTTCATGCAAAATGGAAAATTCAGCGCCGGGCACGGTGGCTGTCGACTTTTCCGCAACACGGATCGGCGGAATCCGGATCACGTCGCCCTGCTCCAGGCGGTACAACTGATCGATACGGCCTTTGTTGACGCGCACCTCGCCGGAGCGAAGAATGCGGTAAATATGGCTCTTTGGGACACCCTTGCAGACACGAAGCAGGTAGTTGTCGATACGTTGGCCGGCTTCTTCTTCGGTGATGGTCACGAACTGGGCTTGCAGTGCTGCCTGTGATGAAGGGGGAACAACATCGTTTTGCATCTTCATTTGCTCTGTCTTCCCAGAAATTCTCTCTAAGTCCTTCATTTTGAATATATAATCGACAGGCGGCGGTCAAACCTCTGCTGGTGTAAGAATTAAAACGATATTTTACACAGGGGCGTCTCCATCGGCCTCGCCTAATTGCAAATTCGATGGAAAAAACGTGTACGTACATCTCTGCGCGAATCAAGGTTGCACCGTTGTTGTAATCGGATACCGCGCATGGATGCTGAAACGGATTGTTTGGAATATTAAGGATAAGTACCGGCAAGCTGTCTCTCGGAGCCAGCTTGCCGGATGATGGTGTCGATAACGCTCGTCGTTTTCGCCCGGCCGATGTAAGCCTCATCCTGAATGCATGAGAATAAAGGCGCACTTTGCCGCCTTGGAGTCCACGCTTTCAGATGACGCCGGCGACGGTCTGGCTCTCTGATTTGCTCACCGCCTGGCTTGCCCGCCCTGGTCTTTACCGGGCCTCGAATGGCAGGTTGCAGGTGATGCGTGCACTCGACATGTCGATCGACCCCACCGCGCCCTGTCACGGCCGCGCCGCCCTGCGTCGCTGCGCCGTGCGTTAAGGCATACCCGCCCTCCAGCACTCCCTTCTTGCGTACATCCCGTGTACTTTTTGCCGCTTGTGACTGAGCGGCACTGGAACGGCTACCCAGCCGCGGAGTTAATAAAAAATGAAACGCATGTTGTTTAATGCAACGCAGCAGGAAGAACTGCGCGTAGCAATTGTCGACGGTCAGAAACTGATCGACATCGATATCGAAACGGCCGGCCGCGAACAGCGCAAGTCGAATATTTACAAAGGTGTCATCACCCGCATCGAACCGTCGCTGGAAGCCTGCTTCGTCAGTTACGGCGAAGACCGCCACGGTTTCCTGCCATTCAAAGAAGTCGCCCGCACCTATTTCCGCGAAGGCGTCGATGTACGCAACGCGTCGATCAAGGATGCGCTGCGCGAAGGCCAGGAGATCATGGTCCAGGTGGAAAAGGAAGAGCGCGGCAACAAAGGCGCCGCCCTGACCTCCTTCGTCTCGCTGGCCGGCCGCTACCTGGTCCTGATGCCGAATAATCCGCGCGGCGGCGGCGTATCGCGCCGGGTCGAAGGCGAAGAGCGCCAGGAACTGCGCGAAACCATGGACAAGCTGGACCTGCCGCAAGGCATGTCGGTGATTGCCCGCACCGCCGGCATCGGCCGCAATGTCGATGAACTGCAGTGGGACTTGAATTACCTGATGCAGCTGTGGCGCGCGATCGAAGGCGCCGGCAAGTCGTCCCACGGCGCTTTCCTGATTTACCAGGAATCCTCGCTGGTGATCCGCGCCATCCGTGACTATTTCCAGCCGGATATCGGCGAGATCCTGATCGATACCGACGAGATCTACGAGCAGGCGCACCAGTTCATGAGCCACGTGATGCCCGACATGGTGCACCGTGTAAAGCGTTACAGCGACGACGTGCCGCTGTTCTCGCGCTTCCAGATCGAACACCAGATCGAAACCGCCTACTCGCGCACCGTGCCCCTGCCATCGGGCGGCGCGATCGTGATCGACCACACCGAGGCGCTGGTCTCGGTCGACGTCAACTCGGCCCGTGCCACGCGCGGTTCCGACATCGAAACCACCGCATTTAACACCAACTGCGAAGCCGCTGAAGAAGTGGCGCGCCAGTTGCGCCTGCGCGACCTGGGCGGCCTGATCGTGATCGACTTCATCGACATGGAAGTGGCCAAGAATCAGCGCGAAGTCGAACAGCGCCTGAAAGACGCCCTGCACCACGACCGTGCACGCGTTCAGATGGGCAAGATTTCCCGCTTCGGCCTGATGGAACTGTCGCGCCAGCGCCTGCGTCCGTCGCTGTCCGAAGGCAGCCACGTGACCTGCCCGCGCTGCTCCGGCACCGGTCACATCCGCGATACCGAATCGTCCGCACTGCAAGTCCTGCGCATCATCCAGGAAGAAGCAATGAAGGAAAACTCGGCCACCATCCACGTCCAGGTACCGGTCGACGTGGCCGCCTTCCTGCTCAATGAAAAGCGCGGCGAAGTGCTCAAGATCGAGAACCGCCACCGCATCAACGTGATCCTGGTGCCGAACAAGCACCTCGACACCCCGCACTACAAGCTCGAACGCATCAAGCACGACGATCCGCGCCTCGAAGACAGCCAGGCGAGCTACTCGCTGGCCGAGCAGGCCGAGACCGACATGGCCTACAGCAAGCGCCAGAAGGAAGAAGTCAAGCCGCGCCAGGAAGCCGTTGTCAAGACCATCACCCCGGCCCAGCCGGCTCCCGTGGTCGACCGTACCGAAGCCGTCAAGGCGGCTCCGGTGGCAGCGCCGGTGATCGCCGCGCCTGTCGAACAAGGCTTCTTCAGCCGCATCATGGGCTTCTTCTTCAAGAAAGAAGAGCCAGTCGTGGCGGCACCGGCACCAGTGGCCGCGCCGGCAGCCAAGGCAGCGGCAGGCGCCGACCGGGGCGACCGCAATGCGCGCGGCCCGCGTGGCCGTGGCCGCAATGGCAAACCTGGCCGTGAGCGCGAAGAGCGTGAACCAGGCAAGCTGGTGACCGCGGACGACAGCGTCAAGGCAGCCGATGCCGAGAAGCCAGCACGTCCGCCGCGTACCCCGCGTCCACCGCGTGAACCGCGCGAAGCGCGCGATCCGGCCGATCTGTCGGCGGCGCCGGCACCACGTGCCGAGCGCGGCGAACGTCCGGAACGTGCCGAGCGTCCCGAGCGCGCCCCACGCCAGCCGCGTGAGCGCGTCGATTACCGCACCCCGGTCGGAAATGAAGGCAAGCTGGAAGAACTGGCCCTGGCACCGGCCGCCACCGCGGCACTGGTGGGCGACAACGCCGACCTGACCGCCGGCGGCGACCTGGCCCAGGCACCGGCCGCGCCAAAAATGATCACCACCATCGGTCCGAACGGCGAAGAAATCGAAGTCGAAGCAGGCGGCGACGAGCCGCGCCGCCGCCGCCGCCGCGGTGGCCGCAACCGCAATCGCCGCGACCGTGACCAGGTCGAGGGTATGGATGGTGACAACAGCGACAACGGCGAAAGCGGCGAAGCTGGCGACGAAGGCGACAGCCCACGCGAAGCCAGCTTCACCGTGGCGCCTGCCGATGATTCGGCTCCCGCCCCTGCTCCAGCGCCGGTCCAGGCCGAAACCGCTGCCGCTCCGGTGGCGATGGTAGCCAACACCGTTGCCGTGGAAGCTTCCGCGGCGCCGGTACCGGCCGCCGAGTACGTGGTGGACACCCCTGCCCCGGCAGCGGTCGAAGCGGCACCCGAGCCGGTCGCGGTAGTAGCGGCACCAGTCGAACCAGCACCGCTTGAGCCGGCAGTTGCTGAACCGGCAGTGGTGGAAGCCGCCGCCGAAGCGCCAGCGGAACAGCAAGCCGCACCGGTGGTGGAAAACACCCCGGTGGTGATCGAGCCAACCATTTTCACGCCGCCTGAACCGGTCGCGGAAGTGGCGCCGGTCAGCGCCGAGCCAGTCGTCCTGGCAGTGCCCGAGCCAGTAGCTGAGCAAGCCGCTGAACCAGTCGTGCAAGCCGCCGAGCCAGTACCAGCAGCTCCGGCTCCCGCACCTGCCCCTATTGCCGACATCAACGAGGTGCTTGGTTCGGCCGGCCTGACCCTGGCCGCCACCGATCCTGCCAAGCTGCGCGCAGCCCAGGAAGCCGCCGCCGCGGTACCGCCGCCGGTGCGCGTGCCGCGCCAGCGCAAGCCGCTGCCGCCGCCGGTCGACGAGCCGCTGATCCAGGTCGATACCCGTCAGTAATCGACCCAAGCAGTCTGAAAAGCCGCCATCCGCAAGGATCGCGGCTTTTTTAACGTCTGTACGAACCGCTATAATGCCGGGCTCATATGAACATCCCTCCCGATCAACGCCCGCCCGCCGTCTCCCTGTTCGACGCCTTCGTCTACTGGCTCAAACTCGGCTTCATCAGTTTCGGCGGCCCGGCCGGCCAGATCGCGCTGATGCACACCGAACTGGTGGAACGGCGCCGCTGGATCTCCGAGCAGCGCTTCCTGCACGCGCTCAACTACTGCATGCTGCTGCCCGGCCCCGAGGCGACCCAGCTGGCCGTCTACATCGGCTGGCTGATGCACAAAACCCGCGGCGGCATCATTGCCGGCGTGCTGTTCGTGCTGCCCTCGCTGCTGATCCTGGCGCTGCTGTCCTGGATCTACCTGGCCTACGGCAGCGTGCCGGCCGTGGCGGGCGTGCTGTACGGGATCAAGCCGGCGATTGTGGCGGTGGTGCTGGGCGCGGCCTGGCGCATCGGCAGCCGCACGCTCAAGAATCCCGCGCTGATCGCCATCGCGGTGGCGGCCTTCCTGGCCATCACTACGGGCGAGCTGCCGTTCCCGCTGATCGTGCTGGTGGCGGCCCTGGCCGGCGTGGTGGGCGCGCGCACCGCGCCCGGCTGGTTCCAGGTGGGCGGCCAGCATCCGTCCAGGCGCGCTTCTTACGGGCTGGCCATCATCGACGACGACACCCCCACGCCGGAACACGCGCGCTTTTCCTGGCTGCGCCTGTGCCGCACCGCGCTGACCGGACTGGCCCTGGCCGGCGCCGTCTTTGGCCTGCTGGTCTGGCTGTACGGTGTGAACAGCGTGCTGGCGCAGATGGGCTGGTTCTTCAGCAAGGCCGCCTTGATGACCTTCGGCGGCGCCTACGCCGTGCTGCCCTATGTGTACCAGGGCGGCGTGGAACACTACGGCTGGCTTTCCGCCACCCAGATGATCGACGGCCTGGCGCTGGGCGAAACCACGCCCGGCCCGCTGATCATGGTGAACGCCTTCGTCGGCTTCGTGGGAGCCTGGAACCACGACGTATTCGGCGGCTCTCTGATCGCGGCCGGCATCGCCGGCGCCTGTGTGGCCACATACTTTACCTTCCTGCCCTCCTTCATCTTCATCCTGGCCGGCGGACCACTGGTCGAATCGACCCGCGACAATTTACAAATGACGGCCCCGCTGACCGCCATTTCGGCCGCCGTGGTCGGGGTGATCGTCAGCCTGGCGGTGTTCTTCGGCCAGCACGTGTTTGTGCGCGCCGGCCAGCCGGACTGGATCGCGATCGCCATTGGCGCGGCCGCCAGCGTCGCCCTGTTACGTTATCAAGTTGGCACCATCAAACTGATCGCCGCCTGTGCTGCGGCGGGCCTCGTGCTATCGTACTGGCATGGCTGAAAAAACCATTCTCTTCGGCGACAGCCGCGCGCCGACGCCGGCCATTCCGGCACTGCTCGAGGCCCCTACCGGCGCGCTCGCCGATGCGCTCGCGCGTCCGCTGCACGACCTGCGCATCTCGGTCACCGACCGCTGCAATTTCCGCTGCGTGTACTGCATGCCGAAGGAAGTGTTTGACAAGGACTACGCCTACCTGCCCCATTCGGCGCTGCTGTCGTTTGAAGAGATCACCCGGCTGGCCAGCCTGTTCGTGGCCCACGGCGTCGAAAAGATCCGCCTGACCGGTGGCGAGCCGCTGCTGCGCAAGGACCTGGAGCGCCTGATCGGCATGCTGGCCGCGCTGCGCACCCCAGGCGGCGCCAAGCTCGACCTCACGCTTACCACCAACGGTTCGCTGCTGGCCCGCAAAGCCCAGAGCCTGCGCGACGCCGGCCTGGACCGGGTGACGGTCTCGCTCGACGCGCTCGACGACGCCACCTTCAAGCGCATGAACGATGTCGACTTCGCCGTGGCCGACGTGCTGGCGGGGATCGACGCGGCCCATGCGGCGGGCCTGGGTCCGATCAAGGTCAACATGGTGGTCAAGGGTGGCATGAACGACCAGGAAATCCTGCCGATGGCGCGCTACTTCCGCCACCGTCCGGCGATCCTGCGCTTCATCGAATACATGGATGTGGGCGCCTCCAACGGCTGGAACTTGGACGAAGTCATTCCCTCGGCCGAGGTGGTGCGCCGCATCGGCGCCGAGATGCCGCTCGAAGCCCTGGGCGCCAACTACGCGGGCGAGACCGCATCGCGCTGGCGCTACCTGGACGGCGGCGGCGAGATCGGCCTGATTTCCAGCGTCACCCAGGCCTTCTGCAAGGACTGCTCGCGCGCGCGCCTGTCCACCGAGGGCAAGCTGTTCACCTGCCTGTTCGCCACCCGCGGCCACGACTTGCGCGCCCTGCTGCGCGAAGGGCGCAGCGATGCCGAAATCTCCAGCGCGCTGGCGCAGCTGTGGCGGGTGCGCGCCGACCGCTATTCCGAAACCCGGACCATCAACACCAGCGGCCTGCAGCGCAGCGAGCGCCGTGTCGAGATGTCCTATATCGGCGGCTAGTGTCCTGAGTTGGAAGTTCGTTGCTTATAAATGTTCCGAAATCGCCGGGAGGCAAGGAACAAAAGCGGAGCAAGGCGCCGCCTTGCGAGCATTTTTGACGCAGCATCGCGGGGATTCTCGGAATATTTATGCAA
>CAMLFK010000201.1 GCA_946479255.1 uncultured Oxalobacteraceae bacterium | reverse complement strand
CCCATCGATACCTACGACAGCACCTGGGTCAACGGCGTGCGCGTGGGCGGCGGCAGTACCGCGTGGGTGTGGCGCGACTATCCCGTACCCGCGGGCGTGTTCAAGCCGGGCCGCAATGTGATCGCGATCCGCGTCCTGGGCGGGGGCGGGCTGACCGGGAAGCCGGAAAATCGCGGCATCAAGACCGCCGACGGGCAGCACATCGCGCTGTCCGCGCCATGGAAGTACAAAGTGGGCATGCGTTCGAAGGGCCTGTCGATTCCTCCGGCTCCATGGGACATTCCGACCAGCCTGTCGACCCACTACAACGCGATGATTGCTCCGCTGGTCGGCTACAAGTTCAAACTGGCGGCGTGGTACCAGGGCGAGTCCAACACCGGAGCACCTAAAGAATACGAGACGCTGCTGCCGCTGCTGATTGCCGACTGGCGCAAGACCTTCGGCCAGCCGAAGATGCCCTTCCTCGTCGCCCAGCTGTCGGCCTTCGGTTCAATCGCGACCCAGCCCGTGCAATCGGGCTGGGCGGAGTTGCGGGAAGCCCAGGCAAAAACGGTGCGCAACGATCCGCACGCCGGCCTGGCCGTCACCATCGACGTGGGCGACCGCACCGACGTGCATCCGCCGCAGAAAACCGTGGTCGGCGAGCGCCTGGCCCTTGCGGCCAGGGCACTGGCCTATGGCGAGGCGGTTGCGCCTGGCGGGCCGGAAGCCGCAGGCGTCACGCGCTCGGGCGAGGACCTGGTGGTCAAGTTCAAGAACGCCGGCGGCGGCTTGCGCACCTATAGCGCCGGCCATGCGATCGGCTTCGAAGCATGTGCCGGGACGGCTTGCCGGTATGTGCTGGCGCTGGCGCAAGGCGACACCGTGACGCTGAAGGGGGCCAACCTGCCAGGCACGACGCATGTGCGCTATGCCTGGGCCGATTCGCCCTTTGTGAATCTCTACAGCACCGAAGACCTGCCTGCGGCGCCGTTCGAGATGGAGGTCAAGTAAGGTCGCTTGATCGTCAGTACGTACCCATCCGGACCTTCAGCACCGTGGGACGGGCCGGCAGGTCCAGGCCCGTATCGACCTGGTCGCCATTCCAGTTGCGTTCCATGATCCATTTACCGGAAGCGTCGAAGCGGCCTTCCTGGACATGTATGTACTGGGCCGGCTTGCCGGCATTGGCGCCGGCGCTGTCGAACTTGAGGCGGATCTGCTGCCCGATGACGATGAACTCGTCCGCGCTGATCTGGGCGAACGCGGCGCCGCCGGTCGGGAATTCCGTATCAGGAATACGAGGGCAATAAGCGCCTTCTTATAGAACTCTTGCATCATGCTTCGCTTGGTTTAGCTATCTGCTCGCACTCTTGGAAGGAGTGCAATCATACAGCTTAAACCGTGCATAATGCCGATCCTATAAGGTCACACCCGCTCCAGAATGACGGCGATGCCCTGGCCCACGCCGATGCACATGGTGCACAGCGCGAAGCGGCCCCCGCCGCGGTGCAGCTGGTTGACCGCCGTCGTCACCAGTCGCGCACCGGAAGCGCCCAAGGGATGGCCAAGCGCGATCGCGCCTCCGTTGGGGTTGATGCGCGGGTCGTCGTCGCGCAGCCCGAGTGCGCGCGCCACCGCCAGGCCCTGGGCGGCGAAGGCTTCGTTCAACTCGATGACGTCGATCTGGTCGAGGGTCAGGCCGGCCATGGCCAGCGCCTTCAGGCTGGCGGGCAGGGGGGCCATGCCCATGACCCGGGGTGCCAGGCCGGCGGTCGCCATGGCGAGCACGCGGGCGCGCGGCTTCAGGCCGAAACGGGCGGCGGTGATGCCGTTAGCCAGCAACAGGGCGCAGGCCCCATCGTTGATGCCTGATGCATTGCCGGCGGTGACAGAGCCATCGGCGCTGACCACCGGCTTGAGTTTGGCCAGCGCTTCGAGCGAAGTGGCGCGCGGGTGTTCGTCCCGGTCGACCACGATCGGCTCGCCCTTTTTCTGGGCGATTGTCACCGGCGTGATTTCGCCGTCGAAGATGCCCGCCTGTTGCGCGGCGATGGCCTTTTGCTGGCTGGCCAGCGCGAAGCGGTCCTGGTCGGCGCGGCTGATGTTGTACTCGGCAGCCACATGCTCGGCGGTCTGCGGCATCGTGTCGACACCGTACAGCGCTTTGAGAGCAGGGTTGACGAAGCGCCAGCCCATGGTGGTGTCTTCCAGTTTGGCCTCGCGTGAAAAGGCGCTGTCCGCCTTGCCCATCACGAAGGGTGCGCGGCTCATGCTTTCGACGCCGCCGGCGATCATCAAGGCCGCTTCGCCGCTCTTGATGGCGCGCGCGGCACTGCCGATGGCGTCCATGCCGGAGCCGCACAAGCGGTTGATGGTGGCCGCCGGCACCCGGACCGGCAAGCCAGCCAGCAGCGCCGACATGCGCGCTACGTTGCGGTTGTCTTCGCCGGCCTGGTTGGCGCAGCCATACAGAATGTCGTCGACCGCTTCCCAGTCGACCTGGGGGTTGCGCACGACCAGCGCGCGCAGGGGAATGGCGCCCAGGTCGTCGGCGCGCACGCCGGCCAGTGCGCCGCCGTAGCGGCCGAAGGGGGTGCGCTGGGCGTCACAGATAAATGCGTCTTGCATGGGGTTCTCCGAAGGGTCGGTCTACAGGGCGTTGTGCAGCGGGACGGCGGTCATGGCCTGCAGCGCATCGAAGCTGAGGCTGTCGACGATGTCGATCACGCTGGCCTTGCCGCCTTCCAGGTCGATCACCGCCAGGTCCGAATAGATGCGCGCCACGCAGCCGACGCCGGTCAGCGGATAGGTGCAGGCTTCCACCAGCTTGCTGTCGCCGCCCTTGGTCAGGTGCTCCATCATCACATAGGTTTTTTTGGCGCCGATGGCCAGGTCCATGGCGCCGCCGACCGCCGGAATGGCGTCCGGCGCACCCGTGTGCCAGTTGGCCAGGTCGCCGCTAGCGGAGACCTGGAAGGCGCCCAGCACGCAGACGTCCAGGTGGCCGCCACGCATCATCGCGAAGCTGTCCGCGTGATGGAAGTAGCAGCCGCCATCGAGCAGGGTGACGGGCTGCTTGCCGGCGTTGATCAGGTCATAGTCCTCCTGGCCTTCGGCCGGCGCCGGGCCGATGCCGATCACCCCGTTCTCGCTGTGCAGGATGACTTCGCGGCCCTCGGGCAGGTGGTTCGCCACCATGGTCGGCAGGCCGATGCCCAGGTTGACCACCGCGCCGTCCGGAATGTCGCGCGCTACCCGCTGCGCCATCTGGACGCGGTTCCATTTGTTCGTGCTTGTCGCTGCCATGCTGTTCTCCGTCGATCGTTATGCTTGCTTGAAGCCGGCGGCGCCGGTGACCGTACGCGGCACCTGGACCACGTGCCGCACGTACAGGCCAGGGGTGATCACCGCCTCCGGGTCCAGGCTGCCCAGTTCGACGATGTCGTGGACCGAGGCGACCGTCATGGCGGCGGCGCTGGCCATGATGGGGCCGAAGTTGCGCGCCGTCTTCCGGTAGGTCAGGTTGCCCCAGCGGTCGCCCGTTTCGGCCTTGATCAGCGCAACGTCAGCGTGGATCGGGTGTTCGAGCACGTACATGCGCCCGCCGATCTCGCGCGTCTCCTTGCCTTCGGCCAGCAAGGTGCCGAAGCCGGTCGGGGTAAAAAAGGCGCCAATGCCGGCGCCGGCGGCGCGGATGCGCTCGGCCAGGTTACCTTGCGGGACCAGTTCGAGTTCCAGCTTGCCGGCGCGGTACAGGGCGTCGAAGACATGCGAATCGGCCTGGCGCGGGAAGGAGCAGATAATCTTGCGTACCCGGCCCGTCTTGAGCAGGGCGGCCAGGCCGGTATCGCCATTGCCGGCGTTGTTGTTGACGATGACGAGGTCCCGGGCGCCATGGGCGATCAGGGCGTCGATCAGTTCGGCCGGCTGGCCGGCGCTGCCGAATCCGCCGATCATCACGGTGGCGCCATCCTTGACGGTGGCAAGGGCGTCCTGCACGGACGCGGAGATCTTATTGATCATGATCGGTTCCAGGTTGAGTGGTCAGGGCGGCAGGCAAGCCGCTCATGAAGTCGCGCACGATGGCCGCGAACTGCGCCGGCTGCTCGATGGCGGAGAGGTGCGAGGCATGGTCGATCACCTGCAGCCTGGCGCCAGGGATCTGGCGCGCCATCTCCGCGGACATCGCCAGCGGGGTGCCAGTGTCGAGCGCGCCGGCAATCACCAGTGCCGGCACAGTGATATCCGGCAGCCGGCTGGTGGTGTCGACCGCGGACACGGCCGCGCAGCACGCCGTATAGCCCGTGGCGCCGGTACTGGCCAGCCGGCGCCGGTAACGCGCTACCGCTGCCGGTTGCGCCGCGCGGAAGGCATTGGAAAAATAGCGTCCCATGACGGCGTCGGCGATCGCCTCGATGCCGCCCTGGTTCACGGTGTCGATGCGCTCCTGCCACATCGCCCGTGCCGCGTCCGGGTAGCCGGAGGTGGAATTGGCGATCACCAGCGCCGCCACCGCGGCGGGGTGGCGCAGCGCCAGTTCCTGGCCGACCATGCCGCCCATCGACAGGCCGATCCACAGTACGGGGCCGGCGTCCAGCTCGCGCAGCAGCCGCGCCGCGTCGTCGGCCAGTCCGGCCATGGTGTACGGGCCGGCCGGGGCATCGGAGAGGCCGTGGCCGCGATGGTCATGGCAGATCACCCGGCAGTCCTGGGCCAGATCGTTGGCCAACTGGTCCCACATCGACAGGTCCAGCCCGAGCGCATGGCTCAGCACCACCGTCATGCGGGGCGCCTGGCCGCTGCGCGGCTCGCGCACGCTGTAGTGCAGGCGCGGCGTACTGCTGGTATGCGCGCAATGGCCGACGCCGGGGTGGATGGCGGCGGCCGGCTCGGCAGCTTCCAGCGCACCGCTGCCAAACAGCTCGCGCAGGATGTCTTGTGCCAGCGCGAAGCCGGTATTGGCGGCCGGGACGCCGGAATAGATGGCTGCCTGCATCAGCACTTCTTTCAGCTCGGCGGGGGAGAGGCCGTCGGCGCTTTCGTCCTGCAGGGCGGCGCGCACGTGCAGCTCGTATTCTTCCCATCGTCCCAGCGCCATCGTGCTGGCTAGGACGATCACGCGCCGCATCTTGGTCTCCAGCCCGGGCCGTCCCCAGATCTCCTGCCAGGCGAAGCGGGTGATCAGATTCTGGAAGTCGGCATTGAAGCTGTTGGCATTGGCGGTCGAACGGTCAACCCAGGCGTCACCGAGGATGCGGCGGCGGTTCGCCATGCCGCGTTCATAGTCGTGGTCGTATTTATCGGCGCTCATGCCTGCTGCTCCTTCTGGCCGATGCCCAACTGGGCGATGCGCTCGCGCGCAAGCTTTGCTGCCGGCGCGGCTGCGGCCACCGGGTCGAACAAGGACTGGAAGCTGGCCAGGTCGACCTTGCCGCGCAGGCGCGCATCGGTATCGACCGCGTCCGCCGCAACTTCGTACAGCGTGCGTCCGCCCTCGACGGCGGCGCGCGACCATTGCTCGACCAGCGCGTGGGCGGCGGGCCGTCCGATGATCGAAGCGATGTGGCCGGACAGCGCCTCGCCGTACACCAGGCCGCGCTGCGCGGCGATGTTGGCCAGCATGCGCTGCGGATGGACCTGCAATGCCGCGAAGGCATCGCCCAGTGCCGCCAGGGCGCCATGGGCGGAGAAGAACAGCGACGGCCATTCGGCCAGTTCGGCCTGCCAGTTGCCCAGGCCGCGCTCGTGCTGCTGGCCCATCGTGCCGAGCAGCGCCGCGGCGCTGTGCGGTGTGCGGTGGGCGGCGGCCAGCGCGATCATCGCGGAGACCGGGTTGCGCTTGTGCGGCATGACCGACGAGCCGCCGCGCCCCTTGTCCGATGGTTCGGCAAGCTCGCCGATTTCGCCCTGCGCCATGAGCGCCAGGTCGGTGGCGATTTTGCCGAGGCTGCCGGTCAGCACCGCCACTTCAAGCCCGAGCCGGACCCAATCATCGCGCTCGGTGTGCCAGGCGCCAGGCGGGCATGCCAGGCCGAGGTCGGCGGCCACCTGGCGGCGCACGTCGGCGCCGTGGCCCGGCATCGACGACAGCGTTCCGGCCGCGCCTCCAAGCTGGACACAGATGGCGCTGCCGGCTGCGCTTTGCAGGCGCGAGCGCGCACGCACCAGCGGCGCGGCCCAGCCGGCGAGCTTGAAGCCGAAGCTGGTCACCTGCGCCGGCTGCATCAGCGTGCGTGCCAGCACGGGCGTATCGGCATGCTGTTCGGCAAGCGCGAGCAAGGCCGTCACCAGCTGGTCGATTCCGCGTTCGAGCAGGACCAGCGCATCGCGGGTGACCAGGACCATCGCGGTGTCGATCACATCCTGGCTGGTCGTGCCGAAGTGAACATAATTGGCGGCTTGGGCGTCGTACAGCGCGACGGTATTGGTCAGCTCTTTTACCAGCGGAATGGCCAGGCTGCCGGCGCGCCTGCCCGCAAGGACCAGCGCCGGGATGTCGTACAGTGAAGCGGCGCAGACGGCCCCGATGGCGCGCGCCGCGCTGGCGGGAATGAGCTCATGCGCCGCCTGGGCGCGCGCCAGCGCTTCCTCGAAGCGGAACATGGCTTGCACGATGGCGCTGTCGTCGAAGACGGCGATCATGTCGGGAGTCGTCAAGAAGCCGTCGAACAGTGAAAGACTCATGGCGCGCCCGTGTAATCGAAGAACACCGTCTCGCGCTCGCCCTGCATGCGGATATCCCATGCATAGGCGGCCGTGGCGGTTTTATGGGCGATCAGGGTAGGGCGGCGGGCGGCCGGCACCTGTTCCAGGATGGGCGAGGACTGAAGTGCCGGATCGTCGTCGAGGAACACGGCGCAGAACTGGTGCAGCACGAGGCCGCGTGCGAACACGGTGACCAGCGCGGCCGGCTCGCCAGCTGCCTGCGGGCGGGGCAGGGTGAAGCTGAAACCGCCGTCGGCATCGCTGGCCACGCGCCGGAACCCCGGCAGCAGCTTGCCGGCCGCGCTATCGGCATTCACCGCCGCCGGCGACCAGAACTCGATCATCGCATCGTTGATCGCGGCGCCGTCGCCGTCGAGGATGGTGCCATGGATGGTGATGCCGCCTTCAACGGCGGCGCCGGCAGGATCGCAGGCCCAGCGCCATGCTTCATGCGAGAACGGGCCAATGGTCTGGGACGGGGAAATCTGGATAGTCATGCTGCCTCCTTCAGGATTCCATCGGCGTGGCGTTCCGGCCGCGCAGGACGATGTCGAATTCGTAGCCGAGCATTTGCTCACTGACCGTATGTTCGAGGCTGAAGCGCGAGATCAGGCGCTCGCGCGCGGCCAGGTCGGGAATGCTTTGGAAGATCGGGTCATAGGCGAACAGTGGATCGCTTGGGAAATACATCTGGGTCACCAGACGTTGGGCATAGACGTTGCCGAACAGCGAGAAGTGGATGTGCGCCGGGCGCCATGCCTTGTCATGGTTGCCCCACGGGTAAGGGCCTGGCTTGATGGTGACGAAGCGGTAGCGGCCATCGTCGTCCGTCAGCATCTTGCCCAGGCCGTAGAAATTGGGGTCGAGCGGCGCGTTGTGCTGGTCGCGCGCGTGCCAGTAGCGCCCGGCGGAGTTGCACTGCCAGACTTCCAGCAGCGAGTTGCGCACCGGCTTGCCGTCTTCGTCCATCACGCGGCCGGTCACCACGATCTTTTCGCCCAAGGGCTCGGCCTTGCCGTGGCTGGTCAGGTCGGTATCGGCCGGCAGGATCAGCCCGCTCCCGCTTGCGAGATTGGTCGAGACCGGCGCCAGCGCGTTGATGCGCAAGGGTTCCTGCAGCGGCCCGCGTTTGATCGACGATTTATAAGGTGGATGAACCAGGGTGGGGTGAATGCCTGGCGCTACGGCGTCAAATTGCACGGTCTGTCTCCTCGTTGTGCGACAATCGCTCGGAAGCCTTGATCGTAGGCCTGTCAACCAGGGCGGACAAGACGGGTAAACACGGTGACGTCCGCAATGCGCACCATTTGTGCGAATATCGCCCAAATGAAGGATGTTTTTGATGAGTGATGAACAATCCGATGCTTTGCCGGTGGGAACGCCGGCGCGTGACCTGATCGCCGGCCTGGATAAAGGCCTGCAGGTGATCGAGGCTTTCGACCAGGAGCGGCCACGCCTGACCATCAGCGAAGTCGCCGCGCTCACAGGGCTCACGCGCGCCGCGGCCCGGCGTTACCTCATTACGCTGGTCCACCTGGGCTACGCGCTGCAGCAGGACAAAGTGTTTTCACTGACGCCCAAAGTGCTGCGCCTTGGGCAGTCCTACCTGCATTCGGCGCGCCTGCCGCGCGTCGTGCAACCGCTCTTGTATCGCCTGGCGTATTCGCTCGGCGAAGCCGCATCGGCCGGGGTGCTGGAGGGTGATGAACTGGTATGCGTGGCCGCCGTCAGTGCCGGCCGCGTGGTGTCGGCCACGCTGCAGCCGGGCACCCGGGTGCCGGCCTTTTGCACAGCCAACGGACGGGTCATGCTGGCCAGCCTGCCCCAGGAGCAGGTGGAACACTACCTGGCGCGGGCGCAGCTGGAGGCGCTAACGCCGCATACCATCGTCAACAAGGAACGCCTGCTGCTGGAAGTCATGCGCACCAGGGCGCAAGGCTACGCCCTGATCGACCAGGAGCTGGAACTGGGCTTGCGCACCCTTGCCGTACCGCTGAGGAACTTCCGCGGCGATACGGTGGCTGCGATGAATGTCAGTATCAGCGCCGACCGCATCCCGGTCGGCGAAGTGGTGGAGCGCTGCTTGCCTGCCTTGCTGAAGGTGCAGGCCGAGCTGGCTGCTTTGCTTTGACGGGCTGCTGACTGCGCGAACCGCTTTAAGGATCAGCGAAACGGCTAATTGAAGGTGGCACTCCTAATGACTGTCGTGCGTACTTCGCCTGTGCGGCCGTCCAGCCGCCCTTTGGGCTGAGTTCGCCTAAGTGCCTTATCAGCAGTATATTCTTATAGGAATGCTACGAGGTATTCGATTCGCTTGCACTCTGCCCGCCCAGGCTGAGGCGGTAGCCGACCCCGGTCTCGGTGATGAAGTGTCTGGGCTGGGTGGGCGATTCCTCCAGCTTGTGCCGCAGGTTGGCCATGTGCAGGCGCACGTAGTGCGCGCGGCCCTGATAGGCCGTGCCCCAGGCTTGTTTGAGCAGCTCGGCATGGGTCATCACGCGGCCGGCATTGGCGATCAGGGTGGCCAGCAATTTGAATTCGGTCGGGGTCAGGTGCACCGGCTTTCCGCCGCGCAGGACGGTG
>CAMLFK010000200.1 GCA_946479255.1 uncultured Oxalobacteraceae bacterium | reverse complement strand
ACGGCGAATCGATCGACGAGCTGCTGCGCCATGCCGACATCGCCATGTACCAGGTCAAGGCTTTGGGGAAGAACGGCCACAGCTTCTATCACAACTCGATGCTGGACGTGTCGCACCAGAAGATCGCGCTCGAACAAAGCCTGCGCAAGGCGCTCGAGCAGAACGAGCTGGAGATGTACTACCAGCCGCAGATCGACGTCATCACCGGACGCATCGTCGGCGCCGAAGGCCTGATGCGCTGGAACCATCCGCAGCGCGGCCTGCTGACCGCAGGCGAGTTTTTGCCGTTCGCCGAAGAAAACGGTCTCATGCTGCCGATCTCGGACTGGATGATCGGCGCACTGTGCCGCGACATGCTGGTCTGGAACGCCAACGGCGGCCAGCCGATCCGCCTGTCGCTGAACCTGTCGCCGCAATATCTCGACCGCGGCGACTTTTTCGAGAAGATGCGCGGGGCGCTGGTGCGCTACGGGATTTCGCCGGACCAGATCGAAGTCGAAATCACCGAGAACATCTGCATCCGCAATCCGCAGTACGCCATCGAGCAGTTGAATAAACTGTGCCAGCTGGGCGTGTCGGTGGCGATCGACGATTTCGGCACGGGCTACTCGTCGCTGTCCTACCTGCACCGCTTCCCGATCCACACCATCAAGATCGACCAGTCTTTCGTGAAAGAGATCCACGAGGAGCATGGCCACTATCCGGTGATTTTGGCGATCATCTCGATCGCCCGCGGGCTCGGCCTGCACCTGATCGCCGAAGGCGTCGAGACCGAGGTGCAGGCGCGCTACCTGAAGGCCAACGGCTGCCTGACCATGCAGGGCTACTTCTACCACCGTCCGATCGCGCTGCCGAACTTCATCGGCGTGCTGCAGAACCAGGACGCCGGCAAGGCCGCGTCCAGTAGCGCGCCGATTGCGCGCCACGCCTGACCGGTGCCGATGTCGAACATGCAGAAAGCCTTCGCAAGCGGGCCGGCGGCCGCTGTCGACAGCGCCAACCATACGGCTGAATTCCTGCGCGTCAAAGCTCTGGCCGAACGCGGCATCGCCAACGCCCAGCACAGCCTGGGCTTCATGTACGTCAACGGCCAGGGCGTGGCCCAGGACTTCGGCCTGGCCGTGGCCTGGTACCGCAAGGCCGCCAACGCCGGCCTCGAACACGCGCAGTACAACCTGGGCGTGATGTGCCAGAAGGGCCAGGGCCTGCCGCAGGACTTCGCCGAAGCGGCTTACTGGTACCGCCTGGCCGCCGAGCAGGGCTTCGCCGCCGCCCAGTACAACCTGGGCTGGCTGTATGCCAAGGGCCAGGGCGTGGCGCAGGATGTGCAGCGCGCCATGCACTGGTTCAGCAAGGCTGCCGAACAGGGCGACGCCGGTGCGCAGAACAACCTCGGCATGATGTACGAGAACGGCAAGGGCGTGCCGCAGGACGAGCGCCAGGCCATCAGCTGGTATCGCCGCGCCGCCGAGCAGGGCTATGCGCGCGCCCAGTTCAACCTGGCGCTGCGCTACGACAGCGGGCAGGGCGTGCAGCAGGATTCGCAACAGGCATTGGCCTGGCTGCGCAAGGCCGCCGAGCAGGGCCACGCGCCGGCCCAGTTCAACCTGGCGCTGCGTTTCGACAAAGGCCAGGGCGTGGCGCAGGACAGCCAGAAAGCCATCCTGTGGTACGAGCGCGCCGCAAACCAAGGTCACGCCAGCTCGCAGTTCAACCTGGGCCTGATCTACGACAGCGGCCATGGCGTGGCGCGCGACGAAGACGCCGCGCTGGCCTGGTACCGCAAGGCGGCCGGCCTGGGCCACGCCGGCGCCCAGGACAATCTCGGCCTGCGCTACGAATTGGGGCAGGGCGTCGAGCAGGACTACAACGCCGCGCGCGGATGGTACCTCAAGGCGGCAAACCAAGGCTTCGCCGGCGCCCAGTACCACCTTGGCCATTTGGCCGATCCGGTCGATCCGGAGCTTGCTGTGCCGTGGTTCCGCAAGGCGGCCGACCAGGGCCACGTGCGGGCCCAGTTCGACCTGGCGCTGCGTATTGAGTCCGGACGTGGCATCGCGCGCGATGAAGCGCAGGCCTTGCTGTGGTACCGGCGCGCGGCCGACCAGGATTACGCGCCGGCCCAGTACATGGTCGGGCTGCTGCTGGACCGCGACGAAAGCGGCATGCTTGACGCCCGCGAAGCGCATGAATGGTACCGGCGCGCCGCCGACCAGGGCCACGCCCACGCGCAGTTCGCGCTGGCGCTGCGCTTCGATAATGGCCAGGCGGTCGGGCAGGATTACGAGGCGGCCTATTTCTGGTACCTGTGCGCGGCGCGCCAGGGCCATGCGCGCGCCATGTTCAACCTGGGCCTGATGTACGCCAGCGGCCAGGGCGCCATGCCCGACTTGATCGAAGCCTGCCGCTGGCTGGAGCGGGCCACCCGCGCCGGCGTGTCGGCGGCGTCGACCTACCTGAAGCGCACCGTGACGCGCATGTCGCCCGAGCAGCGCGAGCTGATTTCGCTGAGCGATTCACAGCCTGGCTTGCTGCAGAACTAAGTAGGCACCCACTAACTTCCATCCTGAGCCTGGAATGCAAGGGTGTGCCAAGCGCGCGCCAATCGCGCGCCGCCGTCCCCGGCCTTTGCGTACTGTACAAGCATACAGTTAAAACCGAGGGCAAGCCAGTGAGTGCGCCACGATGGAACTAAGCGACAAGCTCGAGATTCTGGCTGACGCGGCCAAATACGGCGCCTCCACTGCAGCCACTGGCGCTACCGGTGCCACTGCGGGCAGCAGCGCCGCCGCCAGCGCGGCGGCGGGGCGGCCGGTTCTGGTGCACTCGTTCGAAGAGTGGCGCGCGGCCGCCCGCGACCTGATCACCCACAAGGTCCCGCCTCACGGGGTGCAGTGGATCTCGCACAAGAACGATGGCGGCCTGTTCGCTGAACAGGAGCAGGAGAAACAAGAGGGCGCCAACGGCGCTGCCTGTGACGGCGGCCGCGACCTGCGCGCCGCCGCGCCGGGAGAGCGCGCTGTGATCGCCATCGACGGCGCGGCCCGTTCCATGGTGCGCATTCCGCGCCAGATGATGGAAATGCTGCAGTCCGCCGCCTGCTTCCGCGCGCCCAATCGCTGGGCCTTCCTCTACCTGGTGCTGTGGCGCTGGCAGCAGGGCGAGAAAGACGTGCTGTCGGCGGCCGATGAAGACGGCGCGCGCCTGCACTCCATGGCCCGCGCGGTGCGCCGCGAAGAGCACGACATGCACGCCTACATCCGTTTTCGCGAGCGGCGCGAGGATGCCGGTCCGCCGCGCTTTGTGGCGTGGTTCGAGCCGGCCCACGATGTGCTGCCACAGGTCGCGCGGTACTTTGCCAGCCGCATGGGCCGGGTCACGTGGATGATCGCCACACCCGAGGCCAGCGTCATGTGGGACGGCCAGAGCCTGCACAGCACCGGCCCGCTGATGCGCGGACCGGAAGACATCGACGACGCCGGCGAAGCCCTGTGGCTGACCTACTACCGCGGCATCTTCAATCCGGCCCGCCTCAATGCCGACCTGATGCATGGGCACATCCCCACACGTTTCTGGAAGAAGCTGCCCGAAGGCAGCGTGGTGCCCGAGATGGCGACGCAGGCGGCGCGCGCGCGCAAGGCCGGCCAGACCAGCAGCGTCGGCAAGCGTGGCGGCACGGCGATCCCCATCTCGGCCGGCAAGGCGCAAGCGGAGCGCCAGGCCCCGAGCACCCTGGACCAGTGCCGCCGCTGCAGCCTGTGGGAGCACGCCACCCAGGCCGTGGGCGGCGTGGGGCCGGACAAGGCGCGCATCATGGTGGTGGGCGAACAGCCGGGCGACCAGGAAGACCTGGCGGGCTTGCCCTTTGTGGGGCCGGCCGGCCAGTTGCTGGACCGGGCCTTGGCCGAGGCCGAGGTGGAGCGGCGCACGGTGTACCTCACCAACGCCGTCAAGCATTTCAAGTGGGAGCCGCGCGGCAAGCGGCGCCTGCACAAGACGCCGGCCCAGCGCGAAGTCGAGGCCTGCTCCTACTGGCTCGAGAGTGAAATCGCCCAGCACAAGCCGAAGGTCATCGTGGCCATGGGCAGCACCGCGCTCAAGGCGGTGACGGGCAATCCGCACGCGACGCTCAAAGAGGTCATGGGCACACCATTCAGGCACCAGGAGCGCTGGGTGGTGGTGATCTACCACCCGTCTTATGTGCTCAGGGTGCCGGGCGAGGAAGCCAAGGCGCAAGCCTTCGCCTCGATGGTGGAAGGCTTGCGCGAGGCCAAGCGCCTGGCGCTGTCTACACGCCCGACGGCACCGCCACCTGGGCCGGACGATGCCTCCACCAGGTAGCGCGATGCCACAGCGCTTCCAGCGGACCCTGGCGATGATGACGCAGCCACCACGCGCTGAACAATATTTGCAGCACGGCGAGCACCAGCCCGATTGCCAGGCAGAGGCTCGCCCCAGTCACCGCGTACAAACCAAAGCCGGCCCCATGATACAAGATCGACCCGATCAGCGACTGCATCATATAGCTGGAGAGGCTCATGCGCCCAAGTGGCCCGAAGACGCGCAAGGCACGCTCGAACACGCCGATCTGGAACAGCAGCACAAAGCTGGCCACCAGTACCAGCATGAACGACAGGTTGGACCACGTGGACACAATCGTCGACAGCGGACGGCGCAGCGCTTCGCCCGGCACCAGGCTGTCCATATTGCTCTTGGCAAGGAACAGCGGCACAAAGCAGACGGCGGCAATGACCAGCGTGCGCTTCCAGAAACGCAGGCTGTGTCCCGATGGTGCGAACAGGTTCTTGCGGCCGGCCAGCATCCCCAGCATGAACATGGACACGCTCTGGAACATACGGCCGACTTCCCACGACCACAGTATTGCGGCGGTTTTACCGTTGGTCAGGTTGCCGATCCACATGTCGATCAGCGAGCTGCCTGCCAGATAAGCGTGGGCGCGCCCGAAGTAAGTCCATGATGCGGGGTCGGGCGGTTTGGCGGCCGGGTCGCCTAGCGCGCCCAGCACTTGTAGGCATTCCCATGGCTGCAGCATGCAGACCACGGCCAGTGCGAACACGGTCCTGCTGCTCAAGTGCGCCACCGGGATCAGGAACAGGCCCAGGACGGCATACAAGGCCAGGATGTCGCCCTGGTAGATCATGCTGTTGAGCATGCCGAACATCAGCAGCAGCATCATGCGCCAGGCGAAGCGAGGGCGGAAATCCTCGCCGCGCTGGGCACGGTTGTTCAGCTGGATGTAAAAGGTCATCCCGAACAGCATCGAGAAGATCGCATACGACTTGCCGCCGAACAGGAAGAACAAGCTGTCCGAAACAACTTTGTCGAGGGCCACCATCCAGGCCGGCAGGCCGGGTGGCTGGAAAAATAGTTCAAAATGCTCGAGGTTGTGCAACAACATGATCGACACGATGACGAAGCCACGCAGACAGTCGACCACGTCGAGGCGTTGGGAAGTGGGCATTGCTTACTTTCTTAAAAAAAAGACCCGCAATGCATCAAGTCGGCGGGCATGGTACAGGCCGCATCACCAGAACATGAGGCGATACGGCCGAGTGGCTGTCAGGTAAGCATCAAGCCGTATTGGCCATCGCCGGCGCCGCCGGACGATGCCCCCACCAGGTAGCGCGATGCCACAGCGCTTCCAGCGGACCCTGGCGATGCTGGCGCAGCCACCACGCACTGAACAATCCCTGGGCGACGGCCAGCACCAGTCCGATCGCCAGGCACATGCTCGACCCGGTAACCGCATACAAGCCGAAGCCTGCGCCGTAGTACAAGGTCGACCCGATGACCGACTGCACCATATAGCTGGTCAGGCTCATGCGTCCCAGCGGTTCGAAGGCGCGCAAGGCACGCTGGAAAACTTTCACCTGAAACAGCAGCACAAAGCTCGCCACCAGCACCAGCATGAACGCGACGTTGGACCATGAGGACACGATGGTCGACAGCGGACGGCGCAAGGCTTCGCCCGGCACCAGGCTTTCCATATTGCTCTTGGCAACAAACAGCGGCACAAAGCAAACGGCGGCAATGAGCAGCGTGCGCTTCCAGAAACGCAGGCTCTGTTCCGTCGGCGCGAACAGGCCCTTGCGGCCGGCCAGCATGCCCAGCATGAACAGCGACACGATCTGGAACATGCGGCCTGCTTCCCAGGACCACATCACCGAGGCGGCTTTCCCATTGGTCAGGTTGCCGATCCACAGGTCGATCAGCGCGCTGCCTTTCAGATAGGCGTCGGCGCGGCCGTAGTAGGTCCACGAAGCCGGGTCGGGCAGTTTGGCGGCCGGATCGGCCAGCGCGCCGAGCACATGGACCCATTCCCAGGGTTGCAGCATGCAGAACAGGGCCAGTGCGAACACCGTCCTGCTGCTCAAGTGCGCCACCGGGATCAGGAGCAGGCCGAGCACCGCATAGAAGGACAGGATGTCGCCCTCGTAGAACATGGTGTTGACCAGCCCGAACATCAGCAGGAGCAGCATGCGCCAGGCGAAGCGCGGCCGGAAATCCTCGCCGCGCTGGGCGCGGTTGTTCAGCTGGATATAGAAGGTCACGCCGAACAGCATGGCGAAGATGGCATACGACTTGCCGCTGAACAGGAAGAACATGCTATCCCAGATCACTTTGTCGACGGCCACCATCCAGGCCGGCAGGCCGGGCGGGTTGAAATACAGGTCAAAGTGCTCGAGGTTGTGCAACAACATGATCGACACGATGGCGAAGCCACGCAGACAGTCGACCACGTCCATGCGTTGAGAAGTGGACATGTGCTTACTTTCTAAAAAAGATACCCGCAATGGATCAAGTCACCGGGCATAGCCGGGGCCGGCTCTGCGGCTGGAAAGCATACCATTCCCGGCCGCCGATTATCAAAAAGGCAGGGTTCGCCGTCAGGGTTGATACATGCGCACGTACTCGACTTCCATCTGCACCGGGAAGATGGCATCGTCGACCGGCCCGGCCAGCATGCCGCCGATGGCCAGGTTGAGGATCAGGTACTCAGGGTTGCTGAACGGCCACTTGGCATTGTCGCCATCCTTGGCGTTGGCAAAGGTGAAGAACACCTTGTCGTCGACGCCGACCGCGATCTGGTCGGCGGTCCAGCTCAGCTGATAGTTATGGAAGGCATCGCAGGCATCCGGCACCATCGTGGAGCCACCTTTGTGGGTGTTGATCTGGTGGTTGTAGGCAGCGGTATGGACGGTGCCGAGGATCTGGCCCCTGGCCTTGCCGACGTGTTCCATGATGTCGATCTCGCCATCGTCCGGCCACGCGCCCTTGGTGCCCAGCATCCAGATCGCAGGCCAGGTGCCCAGCCCGCACGGCAGCTTGGCGCGCACTTCCATGAAGCCATAGGTCCAGTCCTGCTTGCCGCGGGTGATCAGGCGCGCCGAGGTGTAGGCCTGGCCGCCGTAGTCGGCCGCGGCAGTCAGCCTTTCCTTGCGTGCCTGAATGATCAGCTTGCCGCCGCTCACCCGGCTGTTTTCCAGCCGCCCCGCCGAATAATATTGCAGCTCGTCGTTATACCAGCCCAGCTTGTTGCGATCGGTGTCGTAGACCCATTTGGCCGGGTTGGGCAAGCCATCGGTATCGAACTCGTCGGACCAGGCCAGCTTCCAGTTTGCCGGACGCGCGCCTGCAGCCGGCGCGGGCCCGGCCGCCGCCGGCTGCGGACCCGCGCCGGCGCTGCCGCTACCGCAAGCGCTCAAGGCCGCCCATGCAGACATCGCAACAATCTTGCTTTTCATGTGATCTCCTTTTATTATCGTCATCAACTTGGAATCGATTCCAAGCTGTGCGGCAACTATAACATTGCATTGAAGGCCAGACAAAGCAGGGGCGAAAAAAACATTCGGATCAACGGGAAGGGGGCTTGCGCGCGACAGGGAGATTGCTCAGCAGATGCATGGGAACGGCTGGATCGGCCATGGTGAAATGGCGGGTAACCGCCACCATGCTGGCGATTTCCTGGCTGAAATGCTGGCGCAGGAGCTCGTCGAGGCTGCCGTCCTTGCTCGCCATGGTCAAGCCACGCTCGAGCCGGCGCGCCAGTTCCGGATGGCGGCCGCTCACGTAGTAGATCAAGGGCAGCGGATACGAGATGATGATGTTGGGCGCGACGGTCAGCGTTTTCGCCAGGTCAGGATATTTGTCCAGCGCGTCCTGCGCCTCGATCACGCTCAGCGGGAGGTAATCGAAGCGCTTGTTGGCGAGCATCTGAATCAGGTTCCTGCCATTACCCGTGTCGACCAGCCGGAAGCCGTTGCGCCGGTACAGGCCGACCTCGGCCCAGTCGCGTCCTTGGCCGCCCGTCAAGGCCTTGAGGCCGGCGGCGTCCTTGATGGCGGCGAACCTTGGCAAGTCCTCCTTGCGAATCACCAGATAACGATAGCCCAGCAGCCCGTTCATGATGGGTACATTGACAGGAATGCGGCGGTCAACCGGATCGTCCGGGCGCAAGACACGCCACGGTGCAGCCAGGATATTGACTGCGCGGCCCTCGCTCACTTCCTGGCGCACCCGGCGCGTGCTGTAGTCCCCTTCCACTCGGACCAGCTGGTACGGACCGAATTCTGGCACGGTCTTGGCCAACGCGGTTTCCAGCACGGCGACCAGATAGTCGTCGCGTTTTGGCGTCTGGCGCCAGTCCCAATAGCGGTACTCCATCGCAGCGGCGGCGTGAGCGCTTGCACACATGAGGCAGGCAATCATCAAACTTCGTACAGCGCCCATTTCAAGACTTTATTAACGATCGAAAACACAGTATGTCAGGTCATCATGCTACCGGCAACACCTTCGCTTTTCCCAATCTTGTCTGGCCCTATATGCATGTCAGAGTAATAATATTTCGCTTGAAGGCAGTGTCAATCCGGGCAATGCCCGGATTGACAGGAGAGGATCAGGCTGCGATCGCCACTTCCTCATCAGCCTCGACCACCACCGGCTGGCGGATCAGGTAATCGAAAGCGCTCAGCGCGGCCTTCGAACCCTCACCCGCGGCAATGACGATCTGCTTGTACGGCACGGTCGTCACGTCACCGGCGGCGAACACGCCGGCCAAGCTGGTGTGGCACTTGGCATCGACCACGATTTCACCGAACTTGGACAGCTCCAGCGTCCCTTTCAGGAACTCGGTATTGGGCACCAGGCCGATCTGCACGAATACGCCTTCCAGTTCCACGTGGTGCACCGCGTTGCTGACCCGATCCTTGTAGCTCAGGCCATTGACCTTCTGGCCGTCGCCCAGCACTTCGGTGGTCTGCGCGTTGGTCTAAAAGTCAACGTTCTTCAGGCTCTTGAGCTTGCTGACCAGCACAGCGTCGGCCTAGAGGGAGTCCGCAAA
>CAMLFK010000199.1 GCA_946479255.1 uncultured Oxalobacteraceae bacterium | reverse complement strand
CAGCGAATAGCGGTTGCGCAGTTCGATCGGCACGTCCACGGTCTTGACCGAGCGGCCGGCCTTGGCTTCGTTGGTGAACTCCATCTTCAGCAGCTTGGAGCCGATATTGCGGCGGATGACCGGCGACTTGCCCTGCTCGAGCATCGGCTTGTGCACATAGAACTCGTCCGGATTGACCGCGCCCTGCACCACCGTCTCGCCCAGGCCGTAGCTGGAGGTGACGAACACCACGTCCTTGAAGCCCGACTCGGTATCGATGGTGAACATCACGCCGGCCGCGCCCAGGTCCGAACGGACCATGCGCTGCACGCCGGCGGACAAGGCCACCTCGGCATGGGTAAAGCCCTTGTGCACGCGGTACGAGATCGCGCGGTCGTTGTAGAGCGAGGCGAACACGTGCTTCATGGCTTCGAGCACGTTGTCGATGCCGACCACGTTCAGGAAGGTCTCCTGCTGACCGGCGAAGGATGCGTCGGGCAGGTCTTCGGCGGTGGCGGACGAGCGCACGGCGAAGGACATCTCGGTGCTTGAGTCGGCCACCAGGCGGTCGTAGTAGGCGCGGATATCGTCTTCCAGGCGCTGCTGGAACGGGGTTTCGATGATCCACTGGCGGATATCAAAGCCGGCCGAGGCCAGCGAGCGCACGTCGTCGATGTTCAGGCCTTCCAGGCGCGTAGCGATACGGTCGGCCAGCGATGGGCCGCCGTTGATGCCATGAGTCAAGAAGTCGCGGAATGCATCGGCCGTGGTGGCAAAGCCGCCCGGCACGCGCACGCCGGCGCTGGCCAGCTGGCTGATCATTTCCCCGAGCGAAGCGTTCTTGCCGCCGACCGACTCGACGTCGGTCATGCGCAAGTCCTCGAAGGAAGCAACGTAGACCTTAGTCGCCGTGTCGGGCTCCTTCAGTGCTGCGCTTGATAAGTTGGTCATAATAAACACCCTTACTGATGATAGAAATCTTCATGGGAGGCTGGTCCTGGGTTTTCTTGTTATTCTTGGTAAGGTGCAGCACAATCAACACATTGCAGAGCATTCTACAGCGTGCGCAGGGAATTTACAGCGCGAAAAACTTACAATAATGTCAGCACCGCAGCCCCCACTATGACGACAGAAACACGCCCGCCGCTCCCTAAATCCGCCCGCACGGTATTTTTTGTCTCCGATGGTACCGGCATCACGGCTGAAACCTTCGGCCACGCGGTGCTCACCCAGTTCGACCTGCGCTTTCGCCAGATCCGCCTGCCCTTTATCGACACCGCGGACAAGGCTTACGAGGCGGTCCGCAAGATCAACGAGGCCTACAACGTCGATCAGCAGCGGCCGATCGTGTTTTCGACGCTGGTAAAGCCGGACCTGTCGAACGTGATCCGCCAGGCGCGCGGCATGCACATGGACTTGATCCAGACCTTCGTGGCGCCGCTGGAACAGGAATTGGGGGTCAAGTCGACCCACACGATTGGGCGCTCGCACAATATCGTCGACAGCGAAGAGTATAAAAACCGGATCGAAGCGATTAACTTCTCGCTGGCGCATGACGATGGGCAGTCGCACAAGAATCTGTCGGCGGCCGATGTGATCCTGGTAGGGGTATCACGGTCTGGCAAGACGCCGACCAGCCTGTATCTGGCGATGCAGTATGGAATTAAAGCGGCCAACTATCCCTTGATTCCGGATGATTTCGAACGTGGCAAATTACCCTCATCCCTGCCGCCCTTCCGCGATAAGATTTTTGGCTTGAGTATCACGCCGGAGCGCTTGTCCGAGATTCGCCATGAGCGGCGTGCCGGGTCCAAGTACGCGTCCATTGAGAACTGCCGCTATGAGGTCAATGAGGCGGAACTGATGATGAAGCGCGAGGGCATTCGCTGGCTGTCGTCGACGACCAAGTCGATTGAGGAGATTGCGACGACGATTCTGCAGGAGATCAAGCCGGATCGGCGGGAATACTGACACCCCTTGAAAGTACCCCCATCCCAACGCGACTAATCCCTGTCCGGCGCCCCCAGCGGAAAGAACGGCCGATAAGGCCGCGCCTCTTCCACTGCACGCGCAAACGAAGGACGCGCAAGCAGGCGAGCGCGATACGCGCGCAGTACGGGGAAGGACTCCGAAATCCGATGCGTCCAATCCGCATAAAACAGCGAAGGCGCCGCCGCGCAGTCGGCCAGCGTGAAGTCATCCCCAGCAGCCCACGCCCTCCCGGCAAGCTGCCCTTCCAGCCACGCGTAAGCAAGTTCAAGCTTTTCCCGCGCGAACACCAAGCCATCCTGCCGCTTCACCGGATCACCAGAGAGCGCGCCACCCACAGCATGCTGCATCGGACTCATCACATGCAGGTCGAAAAAGCGGTCCAGGAAGCGCACATCCAGCGCGGCCATCGGATCGCCAGGCAGCAGGTTCACCGGCCCCGGATGCGCGAGCTGAAGATATTCAATGATAATGCTGGTCTCGACGACGTTGCGGCCCTCATCGACCAAAAGCGGGAATTTACCCAGCGGCCAGCGCCGCAGCCATTCTTCCGAATGCTTGGGCGTATCCGGCCCAAGATGGCAGTATTCGAAAGGCGTGCCGTTCTCATACAGCGCAATGAGCACCTTCTGCGTGTACGAAGAAAAGGGATGACCGTAGAGCGCTAGCGACATGGCTGATCCTAGAAAAACTGCTGCCAATCCTCCAGCCATCCCGGAAACGCCTCGGCTTCCATCGGCTTGGCGATATGATACCCCTGCGCGTACGTGCAGCCCAGGCGCTGCAGGAAGTCCCAATCCTGCTTGGTCTCCACACCCACCGCGACCGATTGCCGCTCCAGGCTCTTCGCCAGGCCAAGGCAAGTACTGAGCACGACCGACAAAGCCCGCTTCTTGGACGCCCCATCGACAAAGCTGCGGTCGATCTTCAGTTCGGAAAACGGCACGCGCGCCAGCAGCTGCAGGTTCGAGCGCCCTGTCCCATAATCGTCGATCGCCAGCCCGAAGCCCATCATGCGCAGCCGTACCAGGCGTTCGATGAAGTTCGGGTCCTGCGTGAGCACCGACGATTCCGGCATCTCGAAGGTTATATAGTCGGGCATCACGCGGTGCCGTCCCATGCAGGAGGTGATCTGCTGGATGAACGAGGGATGCGCCAGCGTCTCGACCGCGAGATTTATCGAGATCGAAATCGGCAAACCCCGGTCATGGAAGTAGCGGCAGCGCTCCACCGACTTTTCGATCATGCTCCAGTCGAGGAAGTCGACCCGGTTGTTCTGCACCAGCGCGTCGATGAACGACTTCGGCCCCAGCACGCCATGCTCGGGGTGGCGCCAGCGCGCAAAGGTCTCCAGTCCCTTGACCCGCCCGGTCTCCAGCTCGATCTTGGGCTGGAAAAATGGCTCGAACTGGCGCGCCTGCAGGCCAATGCCGATCTCTGTGAAGGTAAACGTAGGAGCCTTGGGCCGGTTCGAGGCGGTCGCCGGCGGTACGTAATTGTTTAACAAGGATTCAAGCTTGGCCACGCTGACCGGCTTGGAGATCGCCCCCAGCAGGTCGACGCCGTAGGCCTGCGCCATGGTCTCGATGGAGAACATCAGGTTGCCGCTCTGGGCGCCGGTGACAATGAGGCGCGCGCGGCACTTCATGCCGGCCAGGCTGCGGATCAGTTCAAGGCCGTCCATGCCCGGCAGCGCCAGGTCGATGATGGCGATATCCACGGTGGGTGTGAAGGAATCCTGAAAACAGCGCAGCGCCGTATGCCCATCGGGTACCTGGGTGACCTGCACCGCGCCCAGGTGGCCGAGCATGACCGCTGTTGCCAGGCGCTCAGCCGTATCCGCTTCAGCGACCAAAAAATGCAAATGCGCGATGTCCATCGTGACTCCAGTAAGCTTAAGATCGAAGATTACCCGGAGATTCCGGCCTCGTCTATGCCTGACTTTGCCTCAGCTGCTCAAAAAAACACACGGCGGCGCAGGCGGCCACGTTCAGCGACTCAATCGCACCGGCATGGGGAATCACCACCTGGTGGGTGGCCAGCGCCATCAGGTCGTCGGCCACGCCCTGCCCTTCGTGCCCCAGCAGCCAGCCGACCGGCTGCTTCAGGTCGACGTCGTACAGGCGCTGGGTGGCGTAGCCGCTCATGGCCAGCACCGGAATGGAAGACGCCTTGAGCAGCGCGGCCAGGTCGACGTTCTCGTAAATCTCGACCACGAAGTGCGCACCCATGGCCGCGCGCAGCACCTTGGGCGACCAGCAGAAGGCGGTGCCGCCGCTGCAGAATACCTGGGTGATGCCGGCCGCGGCCGCGCTGCGCAGGATGGAGCCGACATTGCCGGGGTCTTGCAGGTTGTCCAGCAAGACCGCGGAAACGGTCAGCCTGGCGGGTATCGGCAGCGCCGGCGTCTCGATCAGGAACATCAGGCCGACGCCATGCTCCACCTGGCTCAGCGCGTTGTAGAGCGCATCGGGCATGGCGGTGACGCGGGCATGCAGGTTCTCGCACTGCATGACGATGTCGGCCACTTCCGGATTGGCGAGGGCGCTTTCGGAGACGATGCAGTGGGCGGGAGTCCCGCGCAGGGAAAGGAACGACTGGCACAGGTGCACGCCGTCGAGCAGGGTCTGCCCGGCTTTTTTACGCGCCTGCGAGCTGGTGGAAAGGTGTTTGAGTTCTTTGTAGAGCGGATTCTCGCGCGAGGTGATGGTCTTCATGCGAGCTCGTTCAGGTCGAAGTCGGACCCATCGACATCATCGCCGAAATCGAACTCCATCGATCCCTTGCCCATCGCGCCGGGCAAGGTGGCGCGCACCGGGGCAAACGAGCGCCGGTGCACCGGGCAGGCGCCGTGCAGGCGCAGGCGTTCCAGGTGCATGGGGGTGCCATAGCCCTTGTGCTGATCGAAGCCGTATTGCGGATACAGCGCGTGCAGCGCCACCAGCGAGGCGTCGCGCGCGGTCTTGGCCAGAATAGAGGCGGCGGAAATCGCATGCACCTTGTCGTCGCCTTCGATGATCGGATGGCAGCGCACGTGCATCACCGGGCTGCGGTTGCCGTCGATGAGTGCGATGGTCGGCATGGTATGCAGCGCTTCGACCGCGCGGCGCATGGCCAGCATGGTCGCCTGGAGGATGTTGATGCTGTCGATTTCTTCATGCGAGCACTCGGCAATCGCCCAGGCCAGCGCGTGCTGCTTGATCAGCGGCGCCAGTTCTTCGCGCCGCTCGGCGGTGAGCTTCTTGGAGTCGCGCAGGCCTTCGATGGGGCGGTCCGGATGCAGGATCACGGCGGCGGCGAACACCGGGCCGGCCAGCGGCCCGCGCCCCGCTTCGTCCACGCCGCAGACGATGTCATCAAGCGTAAACGGCAGCGCGTTCTTCTTGAGCCCCGGGTAGAAATTGACCTTCTTTTTTCTCATGATGCTCTTGCTTAAGCAGCCCTGGACGAGGCGATCACGCGCAGCACGGCGGCGGCGCTCTCTTCGGCGCTGTTACGCAGCAGGCTGTGGTGCATATCGGTAAAGCGTTGTACCAGTGTAGTCCGCCCCGAGGCATCGGACAACTGCTGCCACATCGCGTCCGCCAGTTTTTGCGGCGTACAGTCGTGCTGCAGCAGTTCGGGCACGACGAATTCGCGCGACAGGATGTTCGGCAGGCCGATCCATGGCTGGTAGCCCATGTGGCGCATGATCTCCCATGAGGCGCGCAGCACTTTGTAGGCAATCACCATCGGCTTCTTGTACAGCGCCACTTCCAGCGTGGCGGTGCCGGAGGCGACCAGCACGGCATCGGCTGCGGCAATCGCCGTGTGCGAGTCGCCGTCAAGAATCTGGATCTTCACATTGCCCAGGCCGGCCTTCTGGATGATCTGTTCAAAATATGCGCGCTGGCGGGCGCCTGCCATCGGCACCACGAAGTGCAGGTCCGGGTCGCGCGCGGCCAACAGCTTGACGGCGCCGATGAACGGTTCGGCCAGGTACTTGAGTTCGCCCATGCGGCTGCCCGGCATGACGGTGACGACGCGGTCGTCGCCCTGTACACCCAGCCTGGCGCGCGCGCCCTGGCTGTCGGGCTGCATGGGAATCACCTCGGCCAGCGGATGGCCGATGTAGGTCACCGGCACGCCGGCCTTGCGGTAAATCTCTTCCTCGAAGGGGAAGATCACCAGCATGTGCGAGACGGCCTTGATGATCTTTTTGATGCGCCCGCCGCGCCACGCCCAGATCTGCGGGCTCACGAAATGCACGGTCGGGATGCCGGCCTCGCGCAGCTGCTGTTCCAGTCCCAGGTTAAAGCCGGGGTAGTCGGCGCCGATGAATACCGCCGGGCGCTCGGCCAGCAACTGGTCGCGCAAGGTGTTCTGGATACCCTTGATTTCGCGGTAGCGCGGGATGACTTCGAACAGGCCGCGCACGGTCAGCTTGTCCATCTGGACGTGCGAGATGAAGCCCTGCTCGGCCATGCGTTCGCCGCCGATGCCATGAAAGCGCGCTTCCGGCCGGTGCGCACGCAAGCCGGCCATCAGGCGCGCGGCCAGCATGTCGCCGGAGACTTCGCCGGCGACCATTGCAATCGAGATGTCAGCGGACGATGCCACGGGTCGCAGTGTTCAAAAAGTTGAGCCAGGCAGTGTACTGCTCGGCGCCTTCGGCGGTTGCAGCCTGTTCCGCGACGAGCGCGGTCTTGGCTTCTTCCAGCGTCAGGTTGTTACGGTAGACCAGCTTGTAGGCGGCGCGGATGGCGTCGATCTGCGCTCGGGTGAAGCCGCGCCGCTTGAGGCCTTCGATGTTCACGCCGCGCGCGCCGGCCGGATTACCGGATACCAGCACGAAGGGCGGCACGTCCTGGGTCAGGCTGGTGTACATGCCGATGAAGGCATGCGCGCCGATCTTGCAGAACTGGTGCACGCCGGCGTAGCCGGACAAGATTGCATGGTCGCCCACTTCCACGTGCCCGGCCAGCTGGGCATTGTTGGAAAAGATGGTGTGGCTGCCGACCTGGCAGTCGTGCGCCAGGTGGACGTAGGCAGAAATCCAGTTGTCGTTACCCAGGCGGGTGACACCGGCATCCTGCACCGTGCCGGTGTTCATGGTGACAAACTCGCGGATGGTGTTGTCGTCGCCGATCTCCAGCCGGGTCGGTTCGCCCGCCCACTTCTTGTCCTGCGGCGCGGCCCCGATCGACGAGAACTGGAAGAACTTGTTGTTGCGGCCGATGGTCGTGTGGCCTTCGATGACCACGTGCGGGCCCACTTCGGTGCCGGCGCCGATGGTCACATTGGGGCCGATCATCGAGTAGGCGCCCACGCTCACGCCCTCGCCCAGCTCGGCCTTGGGGTCGACAATCGCGGTTGGGTGGATCATCGTCATTACTGCCCCGCGGCCTGGCTCGCGTCGGTGGCGCTGCGGATGGTGCACATCAGGTCCGCTTCCACGGCCACGGCGCCGTCGACGCTGCCGACCGCCTTGTACTTCCAGATGCCGCGCGAAACGCGCACGATCTCGACGTCCATTTTAAGCTGGTCGCCAGGACCAACCGGGCGCTTGAAGCGCGCGTTGTCGATGCCCACAAAATATACCACCGAGTTTTCGTCAGGCTCGATGCCCATCGTGAGGAAGGACAGGATGGCCGCGGTCTGGGCCATCGCTTCGATCATCAGCACGCCCGGCATGACCGGCTTGTGCGGGAAGTGGCCATTGAAGAACTCTTCGTTGGCGGTGACGTTCTTGATCGCCGTGATGGTCTTGTTGGCTTCCCAGGTCAGCACGCGGTCGACCAGCAGCAGCGGATAGCGGTGCGGCAGCAGCTTTTTGATGGCGAGGATGTCGAGCGTCTTGGATTCGGTCATGGTCATTTTTGTTCTGTCAGTGTTTTGAGTGTTTTTTCCAGCGCCCGGATTTTATCGCGCATCGTGTCCAAATTGCGAACGATGGCGGCACTTTTTTCCCATTCGGCGTTCTTGGCCAGCGGGTAAAAGCCGGTGTACTGCCCTGGTTCGCTGATCGAGCGCGACACCATGCTGGCCGAGGAGATGTGCACGTGGTCGGCGATGGTCAGGTGGCCCAGCACCATGGCGGCGCCGCCAAAGGTGCAGTATTTACCGATTTTAGCGCTGCCGGCCACGCCGACGCAGCCCGCCATGGCGGTGTGCGCGCCGATATGGCAGTTGTGGCCGATCTGGATCTGGTTGTCGAGCTTGACGCCGTCTTCGATGATGGTGTCGGCCAGCGCGCCGCGGTCGACCGTGGTATTGGCGCCGATGTCGACATCGTCGCCGATCACCACCCGGCCGGTCTGGGGAATCTTGATGTACACGCCGCCTTCGTTGGCGAAGCCAAAGCCGTCGGTGCCGATCACGGCGCCCGAATGCAGGATGCCGCGCTTGCCGATGCGGCAGCGGGCGTGGAAGGTGACGTTGGCGAACAGCTGGGTGCCTTCGCCGATGAAGGCCTCGCGCCCCACGAAGCAGCCGGCGCCGATGACCGCGCCTGCCTCGATGACCGCGCCGGTTTCGATGGTGGCGTTGGGGCCGACGTGGGCGCTCGGGTCTACTTTAGCGCCGCCGGCCACGCTGGCACTCGGGTGAATGCCCGGCTCGGGCACGATGGCCGTCAGGGATTCAAAATACTGGGCGGCGCGGGCAAAGTAGGCGTAGGGGTTCTTGGTGACGATGCGCGCGCCCTGGTAGGTGGCTGCGACCGCTTCGTCGTCGTTGGGCGACAGGATCAGCGCGGCGGCGCCGGTCTGCGCAGCCTGGGCGCGCAGCTTGCTGTTGGAGAGGAAGCTGATGTGCGAAGCGCCGGCGTCCGACAACGGCGCGATGCCCGAGACTTCGAGCTTCGGGTCGCCGACCAGTTGTCCGCCCAGGCGTTCGATTAGTTCACCGAGTCTGGTGGCCATATATGTACTCAGTATGAAAGTGTTAAAGCCGTCATTGCCGCGTACGCGGCAATGACGGCTTACAAGCTAACGGTTAAAAATTACTTATCGAGCTGTTTGAGGATCTTGTCGGTGATATCGATCCGCGAACTCGACCAGGCCGATTCCTGCAGCACGATGTCGAGCTTTTCCTGTTCGGCGATCTGTTCGATCAGCTTGTACGCCTTCTGCGCGATATTGGCCCGCTCTTCGCTCTTGCGCTGCAAGAGGTCTTCGCGGAACTCGCGCTGGGTGCGCTGCAAGTCCTTGTCCAGGTCGTACAGTTCGCGCGTGCGCTTGGTGCGTTCTGCTTCGCCCAGGGTCGGCGCATCGTTATCGAGCTTGTCGGACATGCCCTTGAATTTGCCGATCATCTCCTGGATGGCCTTCTGGCGCTTGGAGAACTCGGCTTCGATCTTGGCGTCAGCCTGCTTGGCGAGCTTGGACTCGGTCATCAGGCGCTCGGTAAATACGTAGCCGATCC
>CAMLFK010000198.1 GCA_946479255.1 uncultured Oxalobacteraceae bacterium | reverse complement strand
GCCACTTCGGTCAGGCCGAGCGACTGCATGCCCACGCCCAGGCGGGCCGCGTTCATGAACACGAACATGGCGTTCAGGCCCTTGTTCGGCTGGCCGATGATCCAGCCCTTGGCACCGTCCAGGTTCATCTGGCAGGTCGAGTTACCGTGAATGCCCATCTTTTCTTCGATGGCGCCGCAGGCGATGGCGTTACGCTCGCCGACCGTGCCGTCGGCGTTCGGCAAAAACTTCGGCACCAGGAACAGCGAGATGCCTTTCGAGCCTTCCGGTGCGTCCGGCACCCGTGCCAGCACCAGGTGCAGGATGTTCTCGCTCATGTCATGTTCGCCGGCCGAGATGAAGATCTTCGAGCCGGTGATCGACCACGAGCCGTCGGCCTGTGGCAGGGCTTTGGAGCGCAGCATGCCCAGGTCCGTGCCGCAGTGGGCTTCGGTCAGGCACATGGTGCCGGTCCACTCGCCCGAGACTAATTTTGGCAGGTAGGTGGCTTTCTGTTCGTCGGTGCCATGCTCCAGCAGGCACTCGTAGGCGCCGTGCGACAGGCCTGGGTACATGGTCCAGGCCTGGTTGGAGGAGTTGAGCATCTCGTAAAACGAGTTGTTCAGCACCACCGGCAGGCCCTGGCCGCCATATTCCGGATCGCAGGCCAGCGCCGCCCAGCCGCCTTCGACATACTGTTTATACGCTTCCTTGAAACCCTTCGGCGTCGTCACGCCCTTGGTGGCGGCGTCGAAACGGCAGCCTTCGCGGTCGCCCGAATGGTTCAGCGGGAACAGCACGTCCTGGGTGAATTTGCCGCCCTCTTCCAGCACCTGGTTGATGATATCGGCATCGATCTCTTCATACTTCGGCAGCTGTTTGAGCTCTTCGGATACGTTGAATAATTCGTGCAGGACGAACTGCATATCCCGGATTGGCGCGACGTACTGACCCATGGTTATCTCCTGAAACTCGGTTGGCGTGTTGGTGCTTGTACTAAATGGTGTTTGGACTAAAAATCTTGAGCGGATTCTGGTAATTGACGATCAGGCGTTCGAAGCCGGCGCGGGCGCGGTCGACGCTGCCGGGCATGCGCAGGAAGCGCGCATCGTGGTGCAGGGCCAGGATCAGGCCGTACATCTCGTACACCATCTGCTGGGCGTCGGTGTCGGGCTTCAAGTCGCCGCAGTCGATGGCCTGCTGCACGCAGCGCAGCAAGGCGCCCTGCCAGGCCTGCACCATCGCGACCAGCTCTTCGCGGATCGGGCCGGCACGGTCGTCGTACTCGACCGCGCCGCTGATATAGATGCAGCCCGACGCGATCTCCACGCTGACCTTCTTGATCCAGCGGGCGTACATGGATTTCAGGCGGGCCAGGCCGCGCGCTTCCTTCATGCTCGGGTAGAACACTTCCTGCTCGAAGCGGTGGTGGTACAGCTTGAGCACTTCGAGCTGGAGGTCTTCGCGCGAACCGAAGTGGGCGAACACGCCGGACTTGCTCATGTTCATCCGGTCGGCCAGCAAGCCGATGGTCAGCCCTTCCAGGCCGTCACGGCTGGCCAGGTCGAGGGCGACGTCAAGGATCGCTGCCCTGGTGAGCTCGCCCTTGCGCATGAATTTGCCTGAGGTATTGATGATGTGCCCGCTCTAGTAGAAAAAACGCGTCGTAAAAAAATCTGAACGCTCGTACTATTATCCTTCCCGTTCGAAATGTCAAACGAGAATCTAGAGTCAGGTTTCTATTGATGCACTATAGCAACCAAAGTGCCGAAAAAGACGCTCCCTAGCGGCTTTACTCGCCCGCTTTGCTCAATTGGCGGCGGTCGCGCTTGGTCGGCCGGCCCTTGATGGTACTGCCTGGTTCCCTGTAGAGCCGGCGCGCTTCCTGGTCGTTTTCGCGCTTTTCCACGCTTTTTTCGGTTTCCTCGTAGAGCAGGCGGGCAACCGGGGCCGGACCGCGCGTGTCGGAAATGCCCAGCACCACCACTTCCCAGGTCTCGGCGCCATTATCGATGGTCAGTTTGTCATCGATTTTGACGGTGCGCGCCGGCTTGATGCGTTCGCCGTCCAGGCGTACCCGGCCGGTATCGACCGCATCCGTCGCCAGCGAGCGGGTCTTGAAAAAGCGCGCGGCCCACAGCCACTTGTCGATCCGTACGTTGTCCGCGTTCATGTTGTATCGATAAAATCTAGAAGGTAATCAGGAATAGCCAATGGCGAAAATGCGCATCGCCAGTTTATAGAAAAAATACGCGGTCCCGTAGCCCATACGCGCCGGCCAGCCCACCTTTTCGAAGTCCCTCAAGTGAATCTCCACCCCGTCGGCGATGCCGCGCTCGATGTGCGCGCGCACCGAGTCGGCAAAATCGCCATCCTTCACCACCACATTGGCTTCCTGGTTCAGGAACAGCGAGAGCCCATCGCAATTGCTCGACCCGACCGTGGCCCAGTCCTTGTCCACCACGGCGATTTTCGCGTGCAGCTGGGTCTTGCGGTATTCGTAGACCTTGACCCCGCTGGCCAGCAGCTTCGGATAGTACGAGCGCGCCACCATGTCCTGCAGCCAGATCTCGCCCACGCCGATCAGCAGCGACACTTCCACCCCGCGCTGGGCCGCCAGCGCCAGCGCCTTGCGGAACTTGTGGCCCGGCGCGAAATACGGGTTGGCCATCAACACGGAATGTTTAGCCCGGCCGATCGCCTGCAGGTAGGCGCGCTGGATCGTGTGGCGGTTGCGCAGGCTGTCGCGCACCACAAAGGCGGCGGCCACCGGATGGTCGCCCTCGGCGACCTGCTGGCGGCGCATCTCGGCAATCAGGCGCAGGCGCTTGAGCAGGCCCAACCGTCCGACCCGGGCCCACTGCACCTGCATTTCATGGTGGATGGTGGCCACCAGCGGGCCCCGCACTTCCACCGCAAAATCCCAGCGCGGCGCCGGCAGGCGCTTGCCGGGATCGTAGTCGCAGAACCAGTCGTCGTTGACATTGATGCCGCCCACGTAGGCCACTTCGCGGTCGACCACGGTGATCTTGCGGTGGGTGCGCGCCACCCCGCGCCTGAACCAGCGGTTGAAGGCGCGGTAGCGCACGCCGGCGGCGGCAAAGACAGTGGCGAGCCGTTTGCACTGGCGGTCCCCGCTACCCCACCAGTCGGTCACCACGCGCACCCGCACGCCGCGCTCGCCGGCGCGGACCAGCGCGGCCTCGACCTGGCGGCCGACCGCGTCGTTTTCAAAGATATAGGTTTCGAAGTAGATCGAATGGCGGGCGCCGTCGATCGCCGCCAGCAGCGCCGGGAACAGCGCTAGTCCGGTTTCGAGCAGCTTGATGTCGTTGTTGGCAACGTATTGAACCCGATGCATGGCCTCACACGAGGCTCAGGCCGGCAACGATGGGCGCGTGGTCGGACAGCTTGGCCCACAACGGGCCATGCTTGACTTCGGCGGAGTCGACTTTAAAGCCGCGCACATAAATGCGGTCGAGGCGGAAAAACGGCAGCGCGGCCGGGAAGGTGCGTGCCGGGATCACCCGTTTTTCGCGGCCCGAGAACGAGCGCGCCAGCTCGCCCAGCTTGGAGCGCGGTCCCAGTTCGTCGAACACTTCGACCACCCGCAGTTCCTTGCGCAGCTTGTCGGAGAGTGTGTTGCGCCAGTCGTTGAAGTCGCCGGCGATGATCACCGGCTCGTTGTTCGGGGCGGAATTGTTGACGCATTCGATCAGCGACTGGGCCTGGCGCCCGCGTCCTGCTTCGAACAGGCCGAGGTGAACCACGTAGCAATGGATGGGTCCGGCATCGGACTCGACGATGCAGTGCAGGATGCCGCGCTGTTCGTACGCATGGTCGGACACGTCGTGATTGGCCATGTTGACGATCGGGAAGGTCGACACCAGCGCATTGCCATGGTGGCCGTGGTCGTACACGGCATTCATGCCGTAGGCAGAATGCAGGGCCTCGCCGGCGAAGAATTCGTGCTGGGCGGTTTCCGGCCAGTGATGGTGGCCGCGGCTCTCCTCGCCGAACTGGGCGTGATAGCGGTCGTGCCGCCCCTGGACTTCCTGCAGGAAAACGACATTGGCGTCGAACTGGGCAATCGCCTTTTTCAACGCCAGCACCCGGGGGGTGCTGCGGATCGAGGAAACGCCTTTGTGGATGTTGTAGGTAGCGACACGGATTTTCATGAGGAACATTCTAACCCCATCAGCCCGCATGTTTCAGTGGGCCGCCCCTATCGTGCGCGGCGGATCGGCGTATCTCGACAAGTTTCTCTGTGTCAGCATGGTACTGTTAATCGTCAGCACCGTCATCGTTCCCGCAGGCGCGGCTGGGTGATGGCCAGGGTCAGCTGGCGGCTGTCGCGGCTGCCCGGGTACAAGAGCGAGGGCCGCGCCACCACCGGGCTGGTCAGCGAGAGCGTCAGGCGCCCGGCGCGCCGCACCAGCGCCACCAGCGTGTCGTCCAGCTCGACCGTCACTTCGCAGCAGGCGTCCGGATAAGGCGCCTGCCGGAGCTCCACCGGCACCCCGCAGACGCCCAGGCGAAGGCGCTCCAGCGCTTCGGGCAGCGCCGCATGCGGCACGGTGAAGTGCAGCGTGGCCGGGCCGGCGGGTGCCGCGATGCTCAGCCACGCGTGGCGCGTAAAGAAGCGGAACAGCGCGCCGTTGCGCGGATCGCGCTCGATGCCATGCCAGCCGTGGCAGGCGCGCGGCACCGGGAACGGCTTTTGGCGCGTGCGTTCCTGCCCGGCCGGGGCATACCACGCGGCTTCGTCCCAGCACGGCTCTTCCGCGCCGCGCAGGCTCGGCAAATCCGGTTCCGCCAGCTCCGCACACACCGTCTCGCGCAGCTGCTCGTCGGGCTGGGTCGCCTCGCTCATGGCTGGCGGCGCTAGGCGAAGGCTTCGGCAGCGTTGAAGTGCCGGCGGGCCTTGTCGGGTTCATCGGTGCATAGCATCAGTCCTGGCCGCCCCGCCAGGCTGTGCAGCGAGGCCCACAGCGGCGCAGGGTCGCGTCCGTGCAGTTCAGGCGAGACGATGCACACCTGTTTGCCGCGGTTGAGCAGCCCTTCGATCATGGCGCGCCCGAACCATTGGCGTTCGAAGGTGTCGAGCCACACGCCGGTGCAGGCGTCCAGGCAGGCCGGATGCGGCTCAAGGTCGGAGAGCCGCGTGAAGACCGGATTGCCGACCGCCAGGTGGGCGCGCAGGTCGGGCACCGACATGTCGAACACGAACCACTCGCCGGCGTAGCCGCGCATCTGCGCGGCTACGCTTTGGGCCAGGCCGCCGGCCTTCATATTGAGCGCCAGCGGCAGGCGCCGGCGCGACGCCAGGTGCAGGAAGGCGGCCAGGGTCATCTCGCCGCCGTGCGGCATGTCGTGCGAGATCACCAGCTCGCCCTGGCTGTCGCGCACATCGGTTTCGGTGCCGAAGCCCAGCGCGAACGAGCGGGCAAAGGCCGGGACCGTGTTTTTCTCGGAGGGGCTGGTCCAGTAGCCACGATGCGATATCACTTTCATGCTTGCTCTCCGAAGGCCAGGCGCGGCAGCGGCAGGTCCAGCAAAGGGGGCCGGCCGGCCGGGACGCCGACGCCGCCCGTGCCGATGTTGACGATGGCGATACGCCGGCCGCGCGCGATCAATTCGTTGTAGGCCGGCGCCACACGGAACTGGCCGTTGACGCGGCGCCCGGCGAAGATCATCTGCTCCACCGCCGAGACGAAATCGCGGCCACGCCGGCAGCTGTAGATGCCGGCCGCGGCTTCGTCGGAGATCGCCTGTTCCACCACGCGGCTGGCGTAGCCGTCCGCGTCCAGGACGACGAAAGGCCGCTCGGGTTCGCGCGAACGCATGGTCATGATGCCGCCGTCGATATCGGGCGTTGACAACTTCGCCAGGTAGTCGTCGATGTCGCAGTCGACGTACTGGCCGCTGTCGGCAATCATCAGCGCTTCGGCGCTGTCGATCAGCCCGCGGGCGGCCAGCACGGTACAGGCCGTGCCATCGGTAAATGCTTCCAGTTCGACGAGCGCGCAGCCCGGCGCCCAGCCGCATAATTTGGCGCGCAGGCCATACAGGGCGACGTGGGTGCGCTGGCAGATGAAGATGAAGCGGTGTGGGCAGCGCGGGCGCAACTTGTCGATGGCCAGCTTGATCAGCGGCTGGCCCTGCACGGCAATGAGCGGCCTGGAATCGGAATAGCCGGCCATGGGAATGACGATATTGAGCATGATTTCTCCGTGGTGGTCGGTGGTGTCAGTCAAGCCGCATGGATGCGCGCAGCAGCGCGCTGAGGCTCGCTTTGACTGGCGGCGTGGTCAGGAGCGCCATGAGCGGTTCGGCCAGGCGCGCGGCGATGCGCACGCGCCGCTTGGCGGCGGCGCGCCGGGCGGCGGCGGCCAGCAGGGCCGGGTCGGCGGTCTTGTCGGTGGTCCGGTCGGATTCGCCGCGCCGGCTGAGCAGATACCAGTCCAGGAAGTTCAGGCAGCCCAGATGCTGCTGGGACGACCTGCTGGCTGCCGCATGGCCCGGCAGCGCGATGCCGCAGGCGGAAGCGTCGAGCAGCAGCAGTTCGCGCGCGATGAAGTGGTCATGGCTGGCCAGCACCGCGGGGCTGGCGTCGTTGTGAAAGCGCGGCGTGCGGTAGCCCAGCCGGCTGGCGTAGTGGATCGCGATGTACTGCTCGGCCGCGAAGCGCGCGCGGTGGCGGCGGTCGAAGAAGCTTGATCCGGCCGCATGCGCATTGGCGTCGTAGTGGCGCGCGCAGCCGGCCGTCATGGGCGGCGCGCTCCACAAGGCCTGCACGCTGGCGCTAGGACCGAACGCGAAGCAGTCCGACACATGGAAAGGCATGTGCTCGAACATGCGCGGGTCGAGCGTGGAGAAGCCGGCCACGGCAATGCGCTCGTGCCCGTCGGCCGCGCGGCCATGGCGTGCGTAGTGAGAGAGAAAAGCCAGCGTGGTGATGTCGCTGTCCAGGCCCAGCTTGAGGGTATAAGGAAGGTCGACGCCGCGCAGCACGGCGTTCGATCCCACCAGCTGGCGGTTGACGTTGTTGGGATGCTGCGTGCCGCTGTGCTTGAACGGCGGCAGCGCGCCAGGGTCGGCCGCCAATGCCAGCTGGTCGGCATCGTACAGGGCGGCATCGGTGGCGCAGCCGTCCCAGGTGCCGAGGTGCAGCGGCGAGTGCGGCAGCAGGCGGCGCAACTGGCGCAGAAGACGGCGCAGATCGCGCCCGGCCAGCGTGTCCGGCGCCGGCACATGCCCCTGCAGTACCACGGCGATGTCACGCGTATCGATCACAGTGATTTCCAATTGAATGCGGTCCAAGTGAAAATCATGCTAGCACGCAGAAAAGCCTATTGTTACTAGCGGTATATATTTGATAAGGGCAATAAAACTGTTTGCGGCAAATCAAATACGAACCGGCGATCGGCTGGATTATTTCGCCCCAAGGTGACTTTCTTGTCAAAAAAGCCCCCACATTTTTACTAGGTTTGTGAGATTGCGCGCATATCTGCGCGCCGGCTTTTTCGGCGCGACAAATATTTGCACTTGATCAGGGACTCAGCAGTAGGGAAAAATATTTTCTGATGTTGGGTTTTAGTTGCGGCTTTCCAAATCCGGCCACATCAGCGCAACCATGGTGTACCACCCGCGCCACGGTGTACGATGTTGCAAAAAACTCAGCCCAGGTTGAATGCAATGAAAAATGCGCTGGCGGACCTGTTCACGGTCCCGGTCCGAATCGTCCTGCGCGACATCGTCCGGGACGACGACCGCGATGCCGCCCTGCTCTATCCCGAGGAAGCCGTGGCGGTGGCCAATGCGGTGACGCGGCGGCGCGCCGAATACGCCGCCGGACGCCTGTGCGCGCGCGCGGCGCTGGCCGCCTGGGGAGCGGCTCCCGGGCCCATACCGAGCCGGCCCGACCGCAGCCCGGTGTGGCCGGTCGGCTATACCGGCAGCATCAGCCATTGCCCGGACCGCTGCGTGGCCGTGGCCGCGCCCTTGTCCACGGTGGCCAGCCTGGGCATCGACGTGGAACATGCGCACCTTGCGGACGCCAATCTCTATGCGCAGATCTGTCGCCCCGACGAGCTGGCCGAATGGACGGACCGTCCCGAACTGGCCTTGGCCGCATGGGCCGCGCTCGCCTTCAGCGCCAAGGAAGCGTATTACAAGGCGCACTATCCGCTGGCCGGCACCTTCCTCGATTTCCAGGAAGTGCGGCTGGACGTACGGGTCGATGCCGGAGCGCGTTCCGGCACGTTCGCCCCCAGCCATGTCGACCGGGCCGGCGCGCCCCCTCCAGGCCGGCAATTTTTCGGCCGCTGGCTGCGTCAGGAACATCATCTGTTCACCGCGGTGACCTGCATCGAATTGTCAACGAAATAATGTTGATCGCTTGGCGGTTTTCGCAATTGCCGTGCTCTCCACATGGCGCCAGAATTTCCGCCTGTAAATCCTTTTTGGAGAAATGAATGGCAAGCGATTCGCGTGTTTCTGTACGGTTCACCGGCTTGGCCGCCGCGGCGCTGGCCTGCGTGCTGGCATTGCCGCCGGCACACGGGCACGAAGTTGCTGTCAGTGGCGGCAAGCTGGCCGGGCTGGCGATGGCCGACGGCAGCGCCATCTTCTACGGCATTCCATATGCGGCCGCCCCGACCGGCGCGCTGCGCTGGAAGCCGCCGGTGGCGCGCGCGCCATGGCAAGGCGTGCGCGATGCCACCAAGTTGGCAGCGGCCTGCGCGCAGGAAGACGCGGGCTGGAACAAGGGCTTGCTGGAAAGGGCAAGCGAAGACTGCCTGACCTTGTCGCTGCGCACGCCGGATCCGAGCGGCAAGGCACGCCTGCCGGTCTACGTCTACATCCACGGCGGCTCGAACGCTCACGGCGACGGCGGCTGGCTGGCCGGCAACACCGTGCACCGCGAAGGCGTGGTGATGGTCACGCTCCAGTATCGGCTGGGCGTGTTCGGCTTCCTGGGCCTCGATGCGCTGCGCCAGGAAAGTCCGCACAAGGCGTCTGGCAACTACGGGCTGCTCGACCAGATCGCCGCGCTGAAATGGATCAAGGCCAATATCGCCCGCTTCGGCGGCGATTCAAGCAATATCACCATCGGCGGCAACTCGGCCGGCGCGACCGACGCCTTGTTCCTGTCGATCTCCCCGCTCGCCAAGGGCCTGTTTCAGAAAGCCATCATTCAGTCCTCGGCGCCAGGCAAGCCGCGCACCGCGCTGGACAATGAAGCGCTCGGCAACACCCTGCTCGACCGTCTCAAACTGCCGCGCGGCGCCAAGGGACTCGCGCAGCTGCGCGCCCTGCCCGCGGCGAGCGTGATCGCGGCGGCCAAGAATTTCCCGGTCTCCGAGGGAGTCGATCCCAGTTTCTGGTGGGAACAGCAGACCCTGGACGGCTACGTCATGCGCGACGCCTATGCCGACGCCTACGCCAAAGGTGCCG
>CAMLFK010000197.1 GCA_946479255.1 uncultured Oxalobacteraceae bacterium | reverse complement strand
AAGGACCTTTGCGATGGCAACGTTGCATCAATTTGAGGGGAGACCTCAGGGTCTGACCCGGTTTTAGAAGCAATTAATTCTAGCGCTTGCCTCCGATCAGGGCGGCGGCGCCAAGGCCGCTGCGGATCGCCGATTCGAGCGTGGCGGGATAGTCGCTGGCCGTGTAGTCGCCCGCCAGTACCAGGCCGTCGATGCCGGTGGCGTTGCCGGGCCGCTGCAGGCCGGGAGCGCAGGCGAAGGTGGCGCGCTTTTCGGTGATGACCTGGCACCACTCGGGCCGCGCCAGCGCTTCTAGCCTGAATACCGCCGCCAGCTGGCCGGCCACCGCGGCGCCCAATGCGCCTTGGCCCAGCGCGGCGGCGTCGCGCGCGGCGCTGATCACCACCGCCAGCAGGCCGGCCTGGCTTGGGTCAAGCTGCCCACGGTCGAAGACGAACTGGCCCCAGCGCCCTTGCCGCGGGTCGTCTTCCAGCGCGTAGAAGGGCCGCGCCAGCTTGATGCCTTGCCCGCTCTCGTACTTGAGGTAGCAGGTGGTGATCGGTTCGTAGTCGAATGCCAGCAGTTGTCCGGTCAGCTCATCGCGACCCAATGGCTTGAGCAGCACGGCGGCGGCCGGCGGCGGCGTGGCGATCACCACGGCGTCGACGTACACGCTCCAGGTGCCGCCTACCGCGTGGCCGACCGCGTCAACCCGCCAGCCGTCCTTGTGGCGCGCCACTTCGGCGACCTTGGCGCCGGTGCGTACGGTGGCGCCGCGCTGCTCCAGATAGCTGGCGGCGGCCAGCGGGAACAGGGCCGACAGGTCGTGCCTGGGGATCAGCATGTCGGATGCGGCACGGCGCGCGCCCAGGCTGTCGCGCAGGACGTTGAGAAAGACCTGGGCGGAGGCGCGCTCCGGCGGCGTGTTGAGCGCGGCCAGGCAGAGCGGGCGCCACATCAGGCGCGTGAGCGCCTCGGTCTGGTCGAAGCGGTCCAGCAGTTCGCTGACGCTGCAATCGGTGTAGAGCTTCCAGTCCATCCAGCGTGCGCTGGTGGAAAAGCGCGCCAGCGACATCTTGTCGGCGCGCGCCAGGCCGCGCGCGCGCAGCAGGGCGATGCCGACATGGAAGGGGGCGGGCAGGCGCGGGGCTTCGAAGTGCATGCCGCTGCCTTCGGGGTAGCACATCTGCAGCGGCAGATGGAGCAGGGCCCGGGCCGGGTCGATGCCGACCTGGCGCAACAGGCCAAGCGTGGCGCGGTAGGCGCCGAGCATGATGTGCTGGCCGTTGTCGAGCGCGTGGCCATGGGCCTCCACGCCGCGCGCCCGCCCGCCCAGGGTGCGCGCGGCTTCGAACAGGGTGACCTTGCAGCCGGACTTGGCCAGCGCGACGGCGGCCGCGCAGCCCGCCCAGCCGCCGCCGATGACGGCGACGTTTTTCGGTGTTGCGCGCGCCACCTAGGCGCCCATGCGGTCAGCTGCGCACATAGGTCTTCCACGCCAGCCACAGCTTGCGCAGCGGGGTCAGCGAGATGCGCTGCTTGAGCACGTGGTAGCCGTCGCGCTCGATCTCTTCCAGCACGGTGCGGTAGATGGCGGCCATCATCAGCCCGGGCCGCTGGGCGCGCCGGTCTTCCTTGGGCAGCAGGGCGAAAGCTTCGTCGTAAATCCCTTGGGCACGGGCGACCTGGAAGCGCATCAGGTTCTCGAACTTTTCGCTGTGGCGGGCATTGAGCAGGTCGGCCGCGGTCACGTTGAATTGCTGGAGCTCGTTGATCGGCAGGTAGATGCGGCCCTTGCGCGCGTCTTCACCGACATCGCGGATGATGTTGGTCAACTGGAAGGCCAGGCCGAGCTTTTCGGCGAACTTCAGGGTTTGCGGATTGCTCATGCCGAAAATGCTGGCCGAGAGGATGCCGACCACGCTGGCGACGTGCCAGCAATAGCGCTGCAGGGCAGGGTAGTCGAGGTAGCGGGTCTGGTCGAGGTCCATCTCCATGCCGTCGATGATGGCTTGCAGGTGCTGTTCTTCCAGTTTATACGCTTCGATATGCGGCTGCAGCGCCTTCATGACCGGGTGGTCGGGCTTGCCCGCATACATATTGCTCACTTCGGTGCGCCACCACGCCAGCTTGATGCGGGCGATCGACTGGTCGCTGCATTCGTCCACCGTGTCGTCGACTTCGCGGCAAAACGCGTACAGCGCCGTGATCGCGCGCCGCCGTTCGGGCGGCAGGAACAGGAAGCTGTAATAAAAGCTGGAACCGCTCTGGACGGTTTTTTGTTGGCAGTATTCGTCGGGTGACATGGTCAGAATTGCAAGGGTGGGCGTTGCGAAGCCGCTATTCTATATGCCCGTGCCTGCCCGCGGCGGGCGCGCAGGGCTTTTTTGCCATCCGGCCCGCTCACATGCGCAACGCGCGCCAGCCGATCACCACCCAGTCGCGTCCGCCAAGCACCGGGCGCTGGCGGAATACATCGTAATCGGCCGCTTCGATCAGTTCGAGAATCCGCAAGCCGCCCTGGACCACCAGCCGCAGTTCCCAGCCGAACCGTCCGGGCAGGCGTTTGACCAGCGGCGCGCCGTCTTCCATCATGGCGCGCGCACGCGCCACTTCAAAGGCCATCAAGGCGCGCCACACCGGGCCGGTCTCGCGCAAGTCGAGCTGGGCGACGCTGATGCCGAAGCGGTCGAGGTCGGCCAGCGGCAGGTAGACCCGGTCTTTTTCGCGGTCGATCGCCACGTCCTGCAGGAAGTTGATCAGCTGTAGGGCCGAGCAGATGGCATCGGACTGGCGCAGGCAGTCGGCATCAAACCGTCCATACAGGCACAGCATCAGGCGCCCGACCGGGTTGGCCGAGCGCGCGCAGTAATCGAGCAGTTGCTCGAAACTGGCATAGCGATGGGTGCCGATGTCTTGCTGAAAGGCCGACAGCAGGTCGTGGAAAGGCTGCATGGGCAGCCCATACTGGGCGATTACCTGGCGCAGCCGTTCGAACATCGGGTCGTCCTGCGCTTCGCCGCGGGCGATGGCGTGCAGCGCGGCGTCGTACCTTGCCAGCGCGGCCAGCCGTTCGTGCGCCTTAGCATCGCCTTCGTCAGCCAGGTCGTCGGCGCTACGGGCGAAGGCATAGATCGCTTCGACCGCCGGTACCAGGCGGCGCGGCAGCAAGAATGAGGCAACAGGAAAATTTTCGTAGTGGTCGACTGGCATGAAAAATAAATGACGCAAAAGTCATTTGCAAACAAAACTTGCAGCATTATAATTAATAACCGGGAAGTCAGTTAGCCCAGCATCGCCGATGGGTAGTAAGATTGTCAATTTTGCGTCTTCTTCACCCCGGTCTTTGCCCACCGCATAGTAAAGGAAAACACCGTGCCCGCCCTCACCAATCTGCGCCGGCCGCTTCACGCGCCCGCCAGCATCGCTCTTGCCGTGCTCAGCCTTGCCGTGTTGTCGGCTTGCTCCAAGCCCGCCCCACAAGCTGAACACGTGCGCCCGGTGCGCGCCATCGTGGCCAGTGCCAGCAATGTTGACGTGCATGCCGAATTTTCCGGCGAGGTGAGAGCGCGGGTCGAGTCGCGCCTCGGCTTCCGGGTCGGCGGCAAGATCACCGCGCGCAAGGTCGATGTCGGCACCGTGGTCAAGCGCGGCCAGGTGCTGATGCAGCTCGATCCGCAGGACTTGCGCCTGTCCCAGGCGCAGGCACAGGCATCGCTCCGCGCCGCCCAGACCACGCGCGACCTGGCCAAGGCCGAATTGAAGCGTTACCAGGAATTGCGTACGAAGAACTTTGTCAGCCAGGCGGTGCGGGACGAGAAGCTGGCCGCGTTCACGGCGGCCCAGGCCAATGTCGATGCCGCACAGGCCGCGTACTCCGGGCAATCCAACCAGGCCCGCTATGCCACCCTGGTGGCCGATGTGGAAGGCGTGGTGACGGCGGTCGACGCTGAAGTCGGCCAGGTGGTCGCGCCTGGCACCCCGGTGGTGCGGGTGGCCAAGACGGGCGACAAGGAAATCGTCATCGGCTTGCCGGAAGACAAGGTCGAGAGCCTGCGCAAGATCAGCGATGTCACGGTGCGCACCTGGGCCAATCCCGACGTCTCGATTCCCGGCAAGGTGCGCGAAGTCTCGCCGGTAGCCGACCCGGCCACCCGCACGTATGCGGTGAAGGTGTCGATTCCGGATGCCGCACCCGACGTCAAGCTGGGCATGACGGCGCTGGTCCAGTTCTCCTCGACCACGCCGGTGGCCCAGGTCAGGCTGCCCTTGAGCGCGCTGCATCATGAAAAAGGCGCGACCTCGGTGTGGCTGGTGGAAAAGGGCGCGGTGCGCCTGGTGCCGGTCCAGCTGTCCGGCATGGCGGGCAATGAGGTGGTGCTGTCGAGCGGCGTGCAGTCGGGCCAGACCGTCGTCACGGCCGGCGTCAACCTGCTCAAGGCCGGCCAGAAAGTCACCATCCTGCCGCAAGAAAGCAAAGCCGATACCCCCGCCACGTCGAAGCCGACCGTTGCCGCAGCGCGCAACGCCGAGGTCGCCAAATGAAGGGCTTCAACCTGTCGCGCTGGGCCCTCGAACACATTCCACTGACACGTTACCTGATCGCCGCCCTGCTGTTGGGCGGCATCGTGAGCTACATGAGCCTCGGCCAGGACGAGGATCCGCCGTTTACTTTTCGCGTCATGGTGGTACGTGCCGTGTGGCCGGGTGCCACCGCCGTGCAGATGGCCGAGCAGGTGACCGACAAGCTGGAACGCAAGCTCCAGGAAACACCTTATATCGACTTGATCAAGAGCTATTCCAAGCCGGGCGAGACCATCATCCTGGTGCAGCTGCGCGAATCGACGCCGCCGCGCGAGACCGCCCAGTCCTGGTACCAGGTACGCAAAAAGATTGCGGATATCCGCATGACTTTGCCGGCGGGCGTGCTGGGACCCTTCTTTAACGACGAGTTTGGCGATACCTACGGTTCCATCTTCGCCCTGTCCGGCGACGGCTTTTCCTACGCCGAGATGAAGGATTACGCCGATTTCGTGCGCCAGCAGCTGTTGCGCGTGGAACTGGTGGCCAAGGTCGAACAGTTCGGCGTACAGGACGAGAAGATCAATATCGAATTCTCGCACAAGAAATTCGCCCAGCTGGGCGTGCCCTTCGAGGCCATCGCCAACCAGATCGCCACCCAGAACTCGGTCGAGGCGACCGGCGTGCTGGTCACGCCGACCGACGACCTGCAGGTGCGCGTCACCGGAGCCTTGATCAGCGTGAAGGACCTGGAAAACCTGGAGCTGCGGGCCAACAACACCACCTTCCGCCTGGGCGACTTCGCCACCATCAAGCGCCAGTACCAGGACCCGCCGGGCGACAAGATGCGCTTTAACGGCAAGGAAGTGATCGGCCTGGGCGTGTCGATGGAAAAGGGCGGCAACATCATTGTGATGGGCAAGGGCCTGGACACAAGGGTGGCCGAAATCCGCGCCAAACTCCCAGTCGGCATCGAGCTGGAGCGGGTTTCGGACCAGCCGCGTGCCGTCACCGCCTCGGTCAGCGAGTTCCTGAAAGTACTGGCCGAAGCGGTCGCCATTGTGTTGATCGTCAGCTTCCTGGCGCTGGGCCTGCATACCAAGCCGTTCCGGCTGGACATGCGCCCCGGCCTGGTGGTGGCCCTCACCATCCCGCTCGTGCTGGCGATTACCTTCCTCTTCATGCGCATGTTCTCCATCGACCTGCACAAGATCTCGCTGGGCGCGCTGATCATTGCATTGGGCCTGCTGGTGGACGACGCCATCATCGCGGTCGAGATGATGGTGCGCAAAATGGAAGAGGGCATGTCGCGCTTTGAGGCGGCGACCTTCGCCTATACCTCCACCGCGATGCCGATGCTGACGGGCACCTTGATCACGGCGGCGGGCTTCCTGCCGATCGGCCTGGCCAAATCGGCGGCGGGCGAATACACTTTTTCCATGTTTTCGGTCAACGCGATCGCCTTGCTCATTTCGTGGATTGTCGCAGTGGTGTTTACTCCTTATATCGGTTTCATGATCCTGAAGGTGAAGCCACATGCCGGCGCGGATGGCCATCACGAACTCTTTGATACGCCGGGCTACCAAAAGTTCCGACGCCTTGTGAGCTGGTGTGTCGAATGGCGCAAGAGCACGATCGCGCTCAGCCTCGGCGTGTTCGCCCTGGGTGTGTTCGGCTTTAACTTCATCGAAAAGCAGTTCTTCCCGGATTCGAGCCGCACCGAGCTGATGGTGGAAATGTGGACGCCGGAAGGCACCTCGTTCGCCGCCAACGAAGCCCAGGTCAAGAAGTTTGAAGCGCGCATGTTGGGCATGCCGGAAATCGAAAGCGTGACCAGTTATGTGGGCACCGGCAGTCCGCGCTTCTACTTGCCGCTGGATCAGATCTTCCCGCAAACGAACGTCTCGCAGATCGTGGTGCTGGCCAAGGATATCCCGAGCCGTGACGCGCTGCGCCTGAAGATCGTCGAGATCTTCAACAAGGATTTCCCGGAAGTGCGGGGACGGGTCAAGCTGCTGCCGAACGGTCCTCCGGTGCCTTACCCGGTGCAGTTCCGCGTGGCCGGTCCGGAAATTTCGGTCGTGCGCAGCTTTGCCGACAAGCTCAAGGACATCATGCGCGCCAACCCGAACGCGGTGGGCGTAAACGACAACTGGAACGAGTCGGTCAAAGTGCTGCGCCTGGATCTTGACCAGGACAAGCTGCGCGCCGTGGGCGTGACCTCGCAGACGGTCATGCGCGCCGCCAACACGATTTTGTCGGGCACGACGATCGGCCAGTTCCGCGAAGACAATAAGCTGATCGACATCGTGGTGCGCCAGCCGCTGGAAGAGCGCGCCACCATCTCGGTGCTCAACGACACCAACATCCCGACCGCGTCGGGCAAGTCGGTGACCATCGGCCAGATCGCCCGGGCCCACTTTGTGTGGGAACCGGGCGTGGTGTGGCGCGAAGGGCGCGAGTGGGCCATCACCGCGCAAAGCGATGTCATCGACGGCATCCAGGGGCCGACCGTCTCCGGCCAGATCAGCGAAAAGCTGGGCGAGCTGCGCGCCCAGCTGCCACCCGGCTACACCATCTCGCTGGCCGGCGCCGAAGCCGACAGCAAGGCCGCGGAAGCCTCGATCAGCGCCAACGTGCCGCTGGTGCTGTTTATCGTCTTCACCCTGCTGATGCTGCAGCTGCACAGCTTCTCGCGCGCGCTGCTGGTGTTCCTGACCGGCCCCCTGGGCGTGGCCGGCGCCGCCATGGCGCTCTTGATCCTCGACCGGCCGTTCGGTTTTGTAGCCAACCTGGGCGTGATCGCACTGTTCGGCATGATCATCCGTAACTCGGTGATCCTGGTCGACCAGATCGAGCACGATATCGCCAACGGCGTGGCGCCGTGGGATGCGGTGATCGAGTCGGCGGTGCGGCGCTGCCGTCCGATCGTGCTGACCGCGGCGGCGGCTGCGCTGGCCATGATACCGCTGTCACGTTCGGTGTTCTGGGGCCCGATGGCGGTGGCCATCATGGGCGGCCTGGTGGTGGCGACGGCGCTCACCTTGCTGTTCCTGCCGGCCTTGTACGCGGCCTGGTTCCGCGTCAAGAAGCCAGCGCCGCGGGTCAAAGTCGCCGCTTCCTAGTTTGTCATCCCCGCCTCCGCGCGCCTGCGCGGGGGACAGCGGTTTCATGCTGTCACAGGACTTGCCGAGACATGCGCATGCACTTCACGCGCATGCTTTTCCCACACCCGGCTCTTCCAGCGCGCATACATGGTCAGGCCGCGCACCCACTCGTCGGCGGTGAACGCGATCCACACGCCCACCAGGCCCCAGCCCAGGTGCAGGCCGAGGAACCAGGCCAGCGGCACGGCCACGCCCCACATGGAGAACGCCCCCATCAGCACCGGAAAGCGCGCGTCGCCGGTGGCGCGCAGCGAGTTGATCACCACCAGGTTGAAAGTGCGGCCGAGTTCCAGCAACAGGCTGATACGCAGCAGCACGGCGCCGCCGGCGATGATGGCCGGGTTGCCGGTGAACAGGCCAAGCAGCGGAACAGCCAGCGCGACCACGATGCAGGTCGAGACGATCGTCACGCCGAGTCCCACGCGCAGGCTGCGCAGCAGCTGGCGGTAGGCCATGTCGAACTGGCCGGCGCCGACCATGTGGCCGATCATGATCTCGGTGCCGATGCCGATCGACAGGCCGAGCATCATCATGATCATCGACAGCTGCATCGCATACGAAAAGGTGGCGAGCGGTTCGACGCCCATCCGGCCGACGAAATAAGTAATCACCATGAAGCTGGTGTGCCAGCACAGGCCTTCGCCGGCGGCCGGAACACCGATGCGCAGGATGCGCCGGGCCGCGCCGGCACTCATGCGCCAGGCCATGTTCAGGCGCAGGCGAATCTTGAGCTCGCGGCGCAGCAGCCAAGCCATGGCGACTACCGCCACGGTGCGGCTGATCACGGTCGACAAGGCCGCGCCCACCACACCCATTTTTGGAAAGCCGAACAGGCCGAAGATCAGGATCACGTTGAGGATCAGGTTCAGCATGTTCATGCCGATCGCCACATACATGGCTTCGCGGGTGTGGCCATGGGCGCGCATGATGGCGCAGAAGGACATATTGAGCGATTCGAGGAACAGGGTGCCGCCCATCAGCGCCAGGAAAGGCTGGCCGTAGGGCATCAGGGCAGGGGGCAGGTGCAGGAGGCCCAGCAGCTCGCTGGAAAAACCCCAGATGACCAGGCTGATCACGGTGCCGAGCCAGAAGTTAATGCCGATCGCTGTTGCTCCTACTCTCTCTGCGCCGGCCGCGTCTCCGGCGCCCAGATAGTGCGTCAGGACGACAGCGCTACCGACCCCCACGAAGGAAAAAATGATGATGCAAAAGCTGACGATCTGGTTGGCCACCGCCACCCCGGCAACGACGTCGTCGCCCAGGTGGCTGAGCATGAAGGTGTCGACTATCCCGGGAAGGATATGCGAGAGCTGTTCGATGAAAATAGGCCAGGTGATGGCGAACAGGCTCGCCTGCTGCAATTTGCGGCTGGTGGTGGTGGACATGCGGGAGGAATTCCAGGCTGCTTTGATAACGGTAACAAATTATACCCCGGATGAGTACGATTCAAAAAAGGGCCCGCTAGTGTCAGAAAATCCATTAGAATATCGGGTTGATGTTGTAGCCCCTAACAAAGGCAGTGCAGGGCGGCCGGTTGTCATCGTCGGGCGCCCTTTGTCTATTTTGAGACGGTATGCACTGCTGCTTGTTCTGGGTGCGATCCCGCGAGGATGGCGAAATTGGTAGACGCACCAGGTTTAGGTCCTGACGCCAGCAATGGTGTGGGGGTTCGAGTCCCCCTCCTCGCACCACAAGTTTAATTCATTTTTTTGGACGATTTTTACAATGGCAACTGCAGTCGAAACCCTGGGTAAACTCGAGCGTCGCATGACGATCTCT
>CAMLFK010000196.1 GCA_946479255.1 uncultured Oxalobacteraceae bacterium | reverse complement strand
ACCTCACGAAGGAGCGACATGAGCGCCGAATACATGGTCAAGGGAAGCGTGGCCGTCATCACGCTGAATAATCCACCCGTCAACGGCCTGGGCCTGGAAACGCGCACCGCGGCCGTGGCCGCCATCAACCGTGCCCATCAGGACGACGCGGTCAAGGCGATCGTCTTTACCGGCGCCGGCAAGGCATTTTCCGGCGGCGCCGACATCAAGGAATTCAATTCCCCCAAGGCCCTGGCCGAGCCGACCCTGCACACCCTGATCAATGCCGCCGAGAGCGCCACCAAACCCGTCATTGCCGCGATCCACAGTGTGTGCATGGGCGGCGGCCTGGAGCTCTCGCTCGGCTGCAACTACCGCGTCGCCTTGCCTGGCGCCCAGATTGCGCTGCCTGAAGTCAAGCTGGGCCTCTTGCCGGGAGCCGGCGGCACCCAGCGCCTGCCGCGCGTGCTGGGCCTGGAGATGGCCCTGAATATGATTGTTTCCGGCACCCCCGTATCGTCCGAAAAACTGGCCGGCACCGCGCTGTTCGACCGCGTGTTCGATGCCGGCGCCGACCTGATCGAGTCCGCCGTCGCTTTTGCCAGCGAAGTGGCCGACGTGCGCCCGTTGCCGCGGGTGCGCGACCGCAAGGTCGACTATCCGAACCACGAAGCTTTCCTGCAATTCTCGCGCAACACCGTCAAGGCCATGGCCGGGCCGTATCCTGCCCCGCTCGAATGCGTCGAGACTGTGGCCGCCTCCGTCACCATGAAGTTTGAAGACGGCCTCAAGTTCGAGCGCGAGCGCTTCATTCACCTGATCCAGACGAACGAATCGAAAGCCCTGCGCCATGCCTTCTTCGCCGAGCGCCAGGCCGGCAAGATCCCCGATGTGCCGCTAGGGACCCCGGTGCGCGAGATCCGCAAGGCCGCCGTGGTCGGCGCCGGCACCATGGGCGGCGGCATCGCCATGAACTTCGTCAACGCCGGCATCCCCGTCGTGCTGCTCGAAACCAGGCAGGAAGCGCTCGATATAGGCATCGCCACGATCCGCAAGAACTATGAAGGCAGCGTCAAGAAGGGCAAGCTGACGCTTGAAAAAGCCGAGCAGCGGATGAGCCTGGTCAGCGGGACGCTCGCTTACGAGGTGATTGCCGACGCCGACATCGTCGTCGAAGCGGTATTCGAAGACATGGGCGTCAAGGAAAGCGTGTTCAAGCAACTCGATGCGGTGATGAAGCCCGGTGCGATCCTTGCGTCCAACACCTCGACCCTGGACCTGAACCGGATCGCCGGTTTCACCAGGCGGCCCCAGGACGTCATCGGTACTCACTTCTTCAGTCCCGCCAATGTCATGAAGCTGTTAGAGATTGTGCGCGGGGCCCAGACCGGCAAGGACGTGCTGGCCACGGCCATGGCGCTGTCCAAAAAGCTGCGCAAGACTGGCGTCGTGTCCGGCGTGTGCGACGGCTTCATCGGCAACCGCATGATTGAACAGTACAGCCGCCAGGCCGGCTTCCTGCTCGAAGAAGGCTGCCTGCCGGAGCAGGTCGACAAGGCGGTCGAGAAATTCGGCTTCGCCATGGGGCCGTTCCGCATGGGTGATTTGGCCGGCAACGACATTGGCTGGTACATTCGCAAGCGCCGTTACGTGGAATCGCCGGAGATTACTTATTCCAAGACCGCCGACCTGCTGTGCGAAATGGGGCGGTATGGACAGAAGACCGGTGCCGGCTGGTACGACTATCAGGCTGGCGACCGGAAGGCGCATGCGTCGCAGGCGGTCAATGACATGATCGTCCAGCACTCGGCCGACATCGGCGTCCTGCGGCGCCAGGTTAGCGACCAGGAAATTGTCGAGCGGGTCGTGTTTGCGCTGGTCAACGAAGGCGCGCATATCCTGGAAGAAGGGATTGCCATGCGCGCCTCCGACATCGACATGGTGTACCTGACTGGTTATGGTTTCCCGGTATTTCGCGGTGGCCCCATGTTTTACGCCGACACGCTCGGCCTGGCCAATGTAATGGCCGCGATGCAGCGCTATGCCAAGGGACGCCATGGCGACGCCTGGACGCCGGCACCGCTGCTGGTGCGGCTCGCGGCCGAAGGCAAGGGCTTCAACGACAGCAAAGGGAGTTGAAATCCGGTGGAGCGGCGCCGGTCAGAGATGGCGAATCTCTGCCGGCGGGCTCGTCCAGTTATCGTTGCAACCGTCGACATAGGTGATCGGCAGACTGGCAAGCAGATCTGCCGAGACATCATCAAGGCAAGCCACGCTCACGCCATAAAACTTTCCCCGCCGGGGCGAATTGTCGATTCCAAAAGCCCGCACACCACAATGGCGGCAGAACAGATGATGTTCCCGCTTCGGGCCGAACTGGTAATCCGACAGCGCCGCCTCGCCGTTCACCAGGCGAAATGAGGCCGGCGCCACCATCGCCACCCAGCAACGCAGCTTCAGGCAGATCGAACAATTACACCGCACGGTGTGCGCCAGGTCGATCCGCGCCTCAAAGCGCACCGCGCCGCAATGGCAGCTGCCGTGGTAAGGCGTCAGGGCTTGCTCGCGTTGATTCGTATCCATTGACGATCCCAAATTACAATCGTCGTTTGCACGCGCTTTCATCAACCACGGGGTCAGTGCCCACATCATTACACGAGCTCATCCGTAAGCGGACTCATGTAACAATGTGGGCACTGACCCCGTGGTTGTTTGAACACGCTTTCATCAACCATCAAAAAAAATGCCGCTATCGCTAGCGGCATTTTTTCGGGAACAACTTACGGGCTTAGTCGGCCGCGTAGATGTCGTTGTTTTTGGTCTCCTTGACGAACAGGGAACCAATCGCGACCGTAATCAGCGCCACGATGATCGGATACCAGAGGCCGTAGTAGATGTCGCCTTTAAACGCCACCAGTGCGAACGAGGTCGTCGGCAGCAGGCCGCCGAACCAGCCGTTACCAACGTGGTATGGCAGCGACATCGAGGTGTAGCGGATCTTGGTCGGGAACATTTCAACCAGCATCGCGGCGATCGGGCCGTACACCATGGTCACGTAGATCACCAGGATGAACAGCAGCAGCACAACCATCGGCTTGTTGATCCGGTCAGGATCGGCCTTGGCCGGGTAGCCGGCAGCCTTGACGGCGGCGCCGACTTCAGCTTTCAGTGCCTTCTCGGTCGCCTTGCTGGCGGCGTCGAAGTTCAGGCCGTCCGGGGTCATGGTGGCGTTGAAAGCGTTGATCTGCTTGTCGCCAACCTTGATCGAGGCAACCGTGCCGGCCGGCGCATCAATCTTGGTGTAGCTGACCGATGCTGCGGTCAACATGCCAGTGGCGATGTCGCACGACGATGGGAACTTCTTGGTACCAGTCGCGTTGAACTGGAAGTGGCAGGTTGCCGGGTCGGCGGTCACGGTCACTGGCGAGTTCATCAGTGCGGTTTCCAGCGCTGGGTTGCCGTAGTGGGTCAGTGCCTTGAAGATCGGGAAGTAGGTCAGGGCGGCGATCAGGCAGCCACCGAGGATGATCCACTTGCGGCCGATCTTGTCGGACAGCGTACCGAACACGATGAAGAACGGGGTGGCCAGCAGCAGGGCGATGGCGATCAGGATGTTGGCGGTGGCGCCGTCAACCTTCAGGGTCTGGGTCAGGAAGAACAGGGCGTAGAACTGGCCGGTGTACCAGACTACCGCCTGGCCCATGGTCAGGCCGATCAGGGCCAGGATGACGATCTTGGCGTTCTTTGGCTTGAGGAAGGCTTCCGACAGCGGTGCCTTGGAGGTCTTGCCTTCAGCTTTCATCTTGGCGAAAGCCGGCGATTCGTTCATCGACAGCCGGATCCACACGGAGATAGCAAGCAGCAGCACGGAGACCAGGAAGGGAATGCGCCAGCCCCAGGCTTCAAACTCAGGCTCGCCCAGCGCGGTACGTACGCCCAGGATCACCAGCAGCGACAGGAACAGGCCCATGGTCGCGGTGGTCTGGATCCACGAGGTGAAGAAGCCGCGCTTGCCTTCAGGGGCGTGCTCGGCAACGTAGGTGGCCGCGCCGCCGTATTCGCCGCCCAGAGCCAGGCCTTGCAGGATACGCAGGCTGACCAGGATGATAGGCGCGGCAATGCCGATCGTCGCGTAGCTAGGCAGCAGGCCGACCAGGAAGGTCGAGGCGCCCATCAGCAGGATGGTGATCAGGAAGGTGTACTTGCGGCCGATCATGTCGCCGAGGCGGCCGAATACCAGCGCGCCGAATGGACGGACGATGAAGCCGGCGGCAAAGGCCAGCAGCGCGAAAATGAAGGTGGTGGTCGGATCGCCAACGAAGAATTGCTTGGCGATAATGGAGGCGAGGGCGCCGTAGAGGTAGAAGTCGTACCATTCGAAAACGGTACCCAGGGAAGAGGCGAAAATAACTTTCCGCTCTTCCTTGGTGATGCCCCCGGTCGTGGCGGCTGCCTTGCGTCCGTCGGCGGTCATGCCAGGTGTAATTGCCATACTAGTCTCCGTGTCCTTGAATGTGTGCTCATCGGATTAGCCGATGCGATGTTCAGCTGTCACGGAGTGTGGGCTGCAATACTTACGCGGTGCTTGCTCCAAACTTACAGAAAACTTACGCGGCGAGCCGGCTTCCCAGGGGCTTGTGCATGAAGACGCTGTAAGGATCGTCCGGGTAGTCGCCATAGCGCTCGCAGCGTGAGTAGCCCTTGCGCTCGTAGAGCGCCAGCGCGGCTTCCTGGTACGGGCCGGTTTCCAGGGTCAGTCGGATGCAGCCGCGCGCCGCCGCTTCTTCCTCCAACAGGCCCAGCACACGGGCCGCTACGCCCTTGCCGCGCAGCTCGGGCTTGACGTACATGCGCTTGATTTCGCCGTATTCGGGCGTGAGGACCACGGCGCCGCAGCCGACCGCGCTGCCGTTGCCAGCGCGGGCCACCGCGAACAGCACGTTGGGCTGGGTCAGGGCGGCCATGTCGAGCGCGTACACGCTTTCGGCCGGATACAGGGTCAGCTGGTAGGCGTCGAGGTCGGCGATCAGGGCGATGACTTCGGGCTGGTCGGGGGTTTCAATAGTCACAAACATGATTGAACTGGCAAGGTTGGGGAAGCCTCCATTGTAGCCGTGCGCGCTGGATAAGGAGTTGTGCTTAGAGTTTGCATGCCTTCGTCTCGTGTATGCTGCGTTCGATTTGACCTCCTCGCCACCCTTTACAGGACGGCATTTTTAAATTGCAGCAAATAGCTGCGTCTATTTTTACAAAGGGTTAGCATCAGAATGATCAAGCACATCGTCATGTGGAAACTGAAGGACAAGGCGGAAGGCGCCGATCGCGCCGCCAATGCCGTCGAGATGAAGCGCCGCCTGGACGAATGCGCCAAGCTGTCGCCGGGCACCCTGAAGTTTGAAGTGGTGCTGGCCCAGCCGGGCCTGGAAGCCACCTACGACGTGGTGCTGTATTCGGAGTTCACCGACCGCGCCGCGCTGGAAGCGTACCTGACCCACCCGACCCACGAAGCGGTCAAGCCCTTCATCGGCGCGGTGCGTTCCGAACGCCAGTGCATGGACTACGAGATCTGATCCCCAGAAAGACATAGGAGAATACATGCGCACCACCCAGGAACTGTTCTCACTGGCCGGAAAAACCGCGCTGGTCACGGGAGGCTCACGGGGCCTTGGATTACAAATGGCCGAGGCGCTCGGCGAGCAGGGGGCCACCCTGGTGCTCACCTCGCGCAAGCAGGCCGAACTCGATGAAGCCGTGGCCCACCTGGCCGCGCGCGGCATCAAGGCCAGCGCGATTGCGGCCGACCTGTCGGACGAAGCGCAGGCCGGTAAGCTGGTCGCGGAGGCGATTGTCCGGCTCGGGCACATCGACATCCTGATCAACAACGCCGGCGCCAGTTGGGGCGCGCCGGCGGAAGACCACCCGCTTGATGCCTGGGACAAGGTGATGAACCTGAACGTGCGCAGCATCTTCCTGGTCAGCCAGGCGGTCGGCAAGCATTCGATGATCCCGCGCGGCTATGGGCGCATCATCAACATCTCGTCGATCGCCGGCCTGGCGGGTAATCCGCCCGGCACCATGCAGACGCTGGCTTATAACACCTCCAAGGGCGCGGTGATCAATTTCACGCGCGCCCTGGCGGGCGAGTGGGGCCGCTACGGCATCACCGTCAACTCGATCGCGCCGGGCTTCTTCCATTCGAAGATGACCAAGAGCGTGTTCGAAACAATCGGTGAAGCGCGCCTGGCCAAGGACGCGCCGCTGGGCCGCATTGGCGACGACGAAGACCTGAAAGGCGCGGTGGTGCTGTTCGCCTCCGACGCCGGCAAGCACATCACCGGCCAGACCCTGGCGGTCGATGGCGGAGTGACGGCGGTATGACGCAGCAGGCGTATCGGCGCATCGTACTCGCTTCGCGCCCGCGCGGCCAGGTGCTGCCTGAAAATTTTCGCCTGGAGGATGCGGTCCTGCCAGAGCTGGCCGATGGCCAGGTCCTGGTACGCAACGCTTATCTGTCGCTCGACCCGTACATGCGCGGACGCATGAGCGAAGCGAAAAGCTATGCGGCGCCGCAGCCGCTGAATGAAACCATGCTGGGCGCGGCCGCCGGCGTGGTGGTGGCCGCGCGCCATCCCGGCTTCGCTGAAGGCGATCACGTCACCGGCATGCTGGGCTGGGCCACCATGGGCGTGGCCGATGGCGCCGTGCTGCGCAAGGTGGATACGCGCCGCGTGCCTTTGTCGGCATACCTTGGCGCAGTCGGCATGCCCGGCATGACGGCGTGGTACGGACTCAATCACATCATGCTGCCCAAGGCCGGCGAGACGGTGCTGGTATCGGCCGCCAGCGGTGCGGTGGGCAGCGTGGTCGGCCAGCTGGCCAGGCTGCGCGGTTGCCGCGCGGTGGGCATTGCGGGCGGTGCGGAGAAGTGTGCACACGTGGTCGAGGAACTGGGTTTCGATGCCTGCGTCGATTACAAGGCCGGCAATCTGGCTGCCGATCTGGCCGCGGCGCTACCCTCCGGCATCGACGCGCTGTTCGAGAACGTCGGCGGGCCATGCTTCGACGCCGCGCTGCCGCTGATGAATCCATTCTCGCGCATTGCGCTGTGCGGCCTTATCGCCGGCTACAACGGCGACGACATGTCGATCAAGAACATGCGCTACCTGCTCACCAGCCGCATCACGCTGCGCGGCTTCATCGTCACCGAGCACCTGGACTTGTGGCCGCAAGGCCTGGGCGAGCTGGGCATGCTGGTCGGCGCGGGCAAGATCAAATACCGCGAATCGGTGGCGCAGGGGCTGGCGGCGGCGCCCGAGGCCTTCATCGGCCTGCTCAAGGGACGCAACTTCGGCAAACAACTGGTGAGGCTCGACTGATGAAGGCCTTCCAATGCAGGTGAGGGCGATCAAGGATGACGGTCTTGGAGTTGGTGGTTTTAAGCGGGCTTACTGGAGTATGCGTTCATGCAGCTCCGCCGGCGCATCGGCAAACAACTTCACAACCGTCGATGTGCGCGTGCCATAACCCGGCGTCTCGATACAAACCGCCGACAGCTTACGCTCAAGATCGAGCTCAATGCCCGTATCCGGCAGCCGCATATCCGGCGCGCGCGTGGTATCGGCCAGCATTTCGAAGTACGCATCCTCCGGCGCACCCTGGCACAGCAAACTGGCAAACTGCGCCTTCGTTCTCAGCACCTTGGGCCAGGGCGCATCGAGCAAACCATTTGAAATTCCGTAAATACCAGGTTCGAGCGCCTTGCCATTGCGCGCATCGTCGCCGCCACGGTTCGAAAACCATAGCATCTGTTCGCGATCGCCCAGCACCAGGTTGAAGCCGTTGTAAGCATCGCAGCCGTCGACAATGCGCGCGAGATACTCCGAGGCGCTCAAATCGCTACCCAGAAAATCCGCCACCAGCGCCCCGCGTGAAGGGGCGTCGGTGCGCCGCTCCAGCGGCCCGCGGATATTGGTCAGCGCCGCAAAGCGCGGGCCATTTTCCCCATGCTGCGTGATACCCATCCAGCTGCCGCCGAACTTGAGGTCACGGCCCGCAAACACTTGCGGCCGGTCCGGCCACGCAGCCGCCGGCGCGGCCGGACGATCATAGAATTCATCGCGGTTGGCCGCGGCAATCAGGGGCACGCCGGGGACGACCTGCCAGGCGAATACGATCAGGCACATGGGCTGGTCTCCGTGAATACTTCGGTGTGGCGCGCGCCAATGATCTGCGCGCCGATGCCGGCCTGGCTGACCGCATCTTGCAGCACGCTGTCGAAACCTGCTGGCGTGTCCAGGTAGATTTCCATCCAGGTCTGCCTGCCATCCTGCTCTACCGGACGACGGCGCAGTTGCGATACCACTCCGTGGCGCGCGCTCAGGCCTTGCTGCATGCCCTGCACACGCGGCCAAAGCGCGGCCGCGTGCACGCTTTGCACCTTGTAATAAATATACAGATCCAGCATGGAATCAGACGTCGAGCGGGTCGAGCGCATAAGGCATCGGCAGCAGGCGCAGTGGCGCGCCGCCGGCCGAGCCGAGATGGATGCTGGCACCGTCGAGGCTGGACAGCTTCAGCTCAACCAGCGCGTCCGCGCCGCCAAGGCCATTGGCCGCGGCGTTGACGATCATGCCGCAGGGCTGGCCCGGATCGGCGGCATCGAACACTTCCATGCCGGCTTCGGCGGACGGGTCGTCAATACTCGCCAGGGTGGTGCGGCGTTTCAGTTTGCCAAGATACTGGCTGCGCGCGACGATTTCCTGGCCGGGGTAGCAACCCTTCTTGAAATTGACACCGCCCAGCAGCTCAAGGTTCACCATCTGCGGAACGAACTGTTCCAGCGTTTTTGCGGTAATCTGCGGCACGCCCGCGTGGATCTCGGACAGGCGCCAGGCCTGGTTGCCGCCGACTTTGAGAGCGGCTGCCAGTTGTGGCATCGCGGTCTCGGCGGTCTGCGCGGTGGTGCGCCACAGGTAGCGCGGGGCGCCGAAGGCGTCGCCCACGCGCAGCAAGGTGCCGCTCGGATGGTCGATGCGGGAATATTGCGCGGCAGGCAGTTCGCCGAACAGCGGCACGAGGGTGGACTGGGCATCGGCGCCGCCGAAGCCGAGCAGGACCGTGCCATCGCTGACGTCGGCCAGCTTGGCCTTGGCGCGCAACACGAACATCGACAGGCGCTTCTGCAGCGGCGCCTGTATATCGCGGGACAATTGCAGGAATACGGACTCGGGCGAGCGCCACATCAGGAAGCTCGCTTGCAGGCGCCCTTTGGCGGTGCAGTAGCCGGCCAGGCGCACCTCGCTCAGCCCAAGATGTTGAACATCGTTGGTCAACTGGCCGTGCAGGAAGCTGGCGGCATCGTCGCCGCTGACCGAGATGAAGCCCTGGTCCGTCACGATGGCAACGTAGCCTTCGGCCAGCTCGGCGGTGGAGAGGATCTGCTCAGCAAGAGTCATATTGCTATTTGTCATAAATTCTCGAAAGATTGCTGCTTATGGCTTTATCATTACGGGTTCATTATAGAGATGTCGAGCAAATCGCGCCGGACGGGGCGT
>CAMLFK010000195.1 GCA_946479255.1 uncultured Oxalobacteraceae bacterium | reverse complement strand
GACTGTTCTTGTTCATTCGTTCTCTTGAAACGTGGGTTGTAAAAGGCCGCGGCTGGATAGGCCGCGGCTGTGGTCAATACGTCGCCAGCGGTGCCGGCGCACCCTTGCGGAAGGTGTACACGGTGACTGCCGACTTCTTCATATTACCCGCGGCGTCGAACGCGTAGGTACCGGCGACGCCTTTGTAGCTGCCGGCGTGCAGGGCGGCGCCCACCACGCTGGCGTCAATCGAGTTGGCGCTCTTCATGGCCTGGGCCAGGAACATGGTCTGGTCGTAGAAGGAGGCGGCATACACATCCGGTTCCTGCTTGAAGCGCGCCTTGTAGCGGGCCTGGAAGGCCGGCCCCGCGGCCAGCCGGTCGAGCAGGGCGCCGCTCTGCGCGCACACGACATTCTCGCCAACGGCGTCGCCACCCAGCTTGGCCATCTCGGTGCTGCACAGGGTGTCGCCGCCCAAGAGGCGCGCGTTCAGGCCGAGCGCGCGCATCTGGCGCACCATCGCAGCCACCTGCGGGGCGTAGCCGCCGAAGAACACGGCCTCCACTTTCTTTGATTTGAGCCCGGTGAGGATGGCCGAAAAATCGCTGGCTTTGTCGTTGGTGAATTCGTGCCCGGCGACCTTGATGCCGAGCGCCTTGGCGCGCTTGGAGAATTCGGCCGCAACGCCCTGGCCGAAGGCGGTCCGGTCGTCGATCACGCCGACCGTTTTCACCTTGAGCTGGCGCGCCGCGTAGTCGGCCATCGAGGCGCCGGCCTGGCTGTCGCTGGCGACGATGCGGAACACGCCCTTGTAGCCGCTCTGGGTGATCTTGGGATTGGTGCCGACCGTCGACATCAGGATACCGGCTTCGTTGTACACCCGCGAAGCGGGAATCGCCACGCCCGAGTTGTACGGGCCGAGTACATAGTTCACGCCGGCGTCGGCGAACTTCTGCGCTACCGCCACCCCGGCCTTGGGATCGCCCTGGTCGTCCTCGGACACCAGTTCGAAGCGCAGCGTTTTGCCGCCTACCTGGAGCGGTTTGGCATTGAGTTCTTCGATGGCAAGGCGCACGCCGTTTTCGTTGTCCTTGCCGGCGAAGGCGTTGGCGCCCGAGAGCGGGCCGCTGACGCCGATCTTGACGACCTGCTCGGTTGCACTGGCCGATACGCAGGCAAGCAGCAGGGCGGCCGCGGCATAAAGTCGATGTTCGGTCATAGTGAAAGGTCTCCGTACGGCGGGTCAATAGTGGCGGCAATCATCGCACAAAATATCAAAACTTTAATTCGGTATATGGGGCATGGGCAGGCTTTTATTTCATGAAATGCATCATAATTGCAGTATGCGTTTCCATTTGAAAATATCATGCGCCCTGGCGCTGGTCGCGCCATGGGCCGGCGCCGTTCAATTGCACGGCTTGATCGACGTGCGCGCCGTGGCTGTTGACGCCAGCCCCAGCTGGCTGCATGCCGGCATGGGCAAGCTGCGCTACGACCAATCCGGCGTGCGCCTGGGCCAGGCCACCTTCAGCCTGTCGGGCGAGCTGTTCGATTCGGTCGGCGCCACGGTCATCGCCAACGCCAGCGACGACCGGCGCGGTGCGATGGGCGTGAACGAAGCCTGGATCGGCTGGAATCCGGTACCCACGGGACCATGGAAAACGCGCGTCAAGGCCGGCGCCTTTTTCCCGGCCAGCAGCCTGGAACTGGACTACGACAGCATCGGCTGGACGCCGTCGCGCACGGTGTCGAGTTCCGCCATCAACAGCTGGATCGGCGAAGAGCTGCGCACCAAGGGCATCGAGCTGACCATGACGCGCAGCGGCCGCATGGCCGGCTCGCCGCACGACTATGGCTTGCTTGCCGCGCTCTATGGCGGCAACGACGAAACCGGCACCTTGCTGGCCTGGCGCGGCTGGACAGTGAGCGAGCGCATCACCAGCCTGACTGAACCCTTGACCTTGCCCGACCTGCCAGTCTATCGGCGGTACGGCGTGATCTCGCGCCAAAGCCGCACCATCCACCCATTCCGCGAAATCGACAACCGGGTCGGTTACTACGTGGGCGCGCACTACGCCTACCGCGGCCGGCTTGAACTGTCCGCGCTGCATTACGATAACCGTGCCGATCCCCTGCGGGTGAAGGATGGCCAGTATAGCTGGACCACACGCTTTAATCATTTGAGTGCGCGCCTGCGCCCGGGCGGCGGCTGGGAATTGGCGCTGCAGGCCATGGACGGCAGCACGCTGATGGGGCGCAACGCCGTGAATGCCCGCTTCACCTCCTGGTTCGCACTGGCCTCCCATCCCTTGGGGCCGGGCCAGGCCACCGTGCGCTACGACCGCTTCAAGGTCAATGAGGACGACATCCTGCCGCACGACCCCAACGTGGAGGACGGCCAGGCGCTGGCGCTGGCTTATGCGGTCGACCTTGCGCCATCCCTTAGCCTGGTGGCCGAACTGCTCGAAGTGCGCAGCACTCGCCCGGCGCGCACGCTGATTGGCATTGCCCCAGAACAGCACGAACGCAGCTTCACGGCATCCCTGCGCTGGCAGTTCTAAGCAGCTGCGAGCATAGCGATATGTACGGTGGCGCACAGTCGAGCCAAGATTTTCCTTTTAGTATGGAAATAGCCGTCCGACCCGGCCGCAACTCGCTGTAAAGCAGCGTGTTGGCAACTCATGCCCACGCGAGGTCTCCCATTGAATCAAGAAAAAACTGTTCTGGCGGATACGATGTATCAATTCCGTGAAACCGTCGGCGATGATGGCGAGACCGTCCAGGAAACCCCATTACGCTCCGAATTGTTCAGTGCCGCCCAGATGGCGATGCACGGCAAATACACGGCTGGCCGCCATAAACTGAGCAGCAAGCGCGGCCCCGACCGCCTGCTTTCGCGCCTGTCGGAAAACGCTACCGTCATCAGCGACACCTGCGCCGAGCTGACCGCCGCGATCAAGGCGGGCCGGCAGATCACCCCGGCTTCCGAATGGCTGCTCGATAACTACTACCTGATCGAAGAACAGATCCGCATCGCACGCCGCCACCTGCCCAAGGACTACAGCAAGGAGCTGCCGCGCCTGGCCAATGAGGAACTCGAAGGCACGCCGCGCGCCTATCAGATCGCGCTGGAGATCATCTCGCACGGCGACGGCCGGGTCGACCCCGAAAGCCTGTCGCGCTTCGTCGACGCCTACCAGGAAGCCGCCCCGCTCAAACTGGGCGAGCTGTGGGCCATTCCGATCATGCTGCGCCTGGCGCTGATCGAAAACCTGCGGCGCGTGGCCGCGCGCATCTACGACAACCGCACCCAACGCGACCGCGCCAACACCTGGGCCGACCAGATGGCCGAGACGGCCGAGAAGAATCCGTCCGACCTGATCCTGCTGGTGGCCGACATGGCCAGGTCCGGCCAGTCGATGAACAGCGGCTTCGTGGCCGAGCTGGCGCGCCGCCTGCAAGGCCAGAGCCCGGCCCTGACCCTGGCGTTGCAATGGGTGACCACGCGCCTGGCCGACAGCGGCCTGACCATCGAACAGCAGATCCAGACCGAGATCGGCCAGCAGGCCGCCGACCAGGTCTCGATCAGCAACAGCATCGGCAGCTTGCGCTTCCTCGGCACCACCGACTGGCAGGAATTCGTCGAAACCATGAGCGCGGTCGAGCAGACCTTGCGCCTGGACCCGGCCGACACCTACGGCAAGATGGACTTCTCCACGCGCGACCATTACCGCCACGTGGTCGAAGCCCTGGCCAAGCGCTGCGACTACACCGAAGTGCAGGTGGCCGAACAGGCGCTGGCGCTGGCCATGGAACCGCGCGAATTGAACGCCGGCGGGCTCGACGAACGCACCCGCCACATCGGCTATTACCTGGTCGGCAAAGGCCTGGCGGAGCTGGAAACCCGCGTGGCGGCGCGCTTCCCTTTTGATGCCGCGCTGCGCCGCAGCGCCCGCAATGCACCCCTGACCACCTACCTCGGCTCGATCATCCTGTTCGGGCTGCTGTTTACCGCGGCCGCCATGAGCAACGCGCTCAGCGACGGCATGGAAAACGGCCTGCTGCTGGTGCTGGGGATACTGACCGTGATCGGCGCCAGCCAGCTGGCGCTGGCGCTGGTGAACTTCCTGGCCACCCAGCTGGCGCGCCCGCATCCGCTGCCGCGCATGGACTTCAAGAAGGGCGTGCCGGCCGACGCCCGCGCCCTGGTGGTGGTGCCGACCCTGATCTACAGCCACGACAATGTCGCCTCGCTGTGCGAAGACCTGGAAGTGCGCTACCTGGCCAACCGCGATCCGAATGTGCGCTTTTGCCTGCTGACCGATTTTTCCGACGCGGCCAAGGAGCACATGCCGAACGACGAGGCACTGGTGGCCGACCTGCGCCGGCGCATCGACGAGCTCAATGACCGCTACCGCACCGAAGCCGCGTTCGAGCGATTGACCGACGAAGGCGAAGTGCAGTCCGTGCCCGAGCACGTCGAGCCGTTCCTGATGCTGCACCGTCCACGCGTGTGGAGCCCGACCGAGAACGCCTGGATCGGCCACGAACGCAAGCGCGGCAAACTGGCCGCGCTCAACGCCTTCCTGCGCGGCGGCGCGCGCGATCAGTTCTCGAGCGTGACCGGCTGCATCGACGCGCTGGCGCACGTGCGCTACGTGATCACGCTCGACACCGACACCCAGCTGCCGCGCGACGCCGCGCGCCAGTTCATCGCCACCATGGCGCATCCGCTCAACCGCCCGCGCATCGACCCGGCCACCCGCCGCGTGGTCGACGGCTACGGCATCCTGCAGCCGCGCGTGACCGCCACGCTGCCGAGCGAGAACGCCTCGCGCTACGAAGTCATGTGCGGCGGCGAGCCAGGCATCGACCCGTACACCCGAACCGTGTCGGACGTCTACCAGGACGTGTTCCTGGAAGGCTCCTTCATCGGCAAGGGTATCTACGATGTCGACACCTTCGAAACCGTGCTCGGCAACCGCTTCCCGGACAACCAGATCCTCAGCCACGACCTGCTGGAAGGCTGTTACCTGCGCGCCGGCCTGCTGTCCGACGCCACCCTGTACGAAGCCTACCCGGCCCGCTACAGCGACGACGTCAGCCGCCGCCAGCGCTGGACCCGCGGCGACTGGCAGCTGGCAGGCTGGCTGCTGCCGACCGTGCCCGGCCAGAACGGCAAGCGCGAACGCAATCCGCTCTCAAGCCTGTCGCGCTGGAAGCTGTTCGACAATCTGCGCCGCAGCCTGGTCGCCCCGAGCCTGACCGCGCTCCTGATCGCCGCCTGGGCCATGTCGCCCTCGCCGCTGTTCTGGACCCTGGCGGTCATCTCGGTATTCGTGCTGCCGGTCCTGGTCAGCGTGCTGGCCGATGTCACCGAAAAATCGCCCGAGGTCTTGTGGTCGCAGCACCTCGCCAGTGCGGGCAAAAGCGCAGGGCTGATGTTCGGCCACGCCGCGCTGTCGCTGGTGTTCCTGCCGTACGAGGCTTACTTCAGCCTGGGCGCGGCCGTGCGCGCCTCCTGGCGCATGCTGCTTACCCGCCGCCACCTGCTCGAATGGCGCCCGTCCAGCCTGGCCCGCTCCAGCACCGACATGGGTTCGAACTGGATCAGCATGTGGTTCTCGCCTGCGCTGGCCCTTGGCGCCGCACTGCTTATTTCCTACATCAATCCGCCCGCGCTGGCCGTGGCCGTGCCGCTGCTTCTGCTGTGGTTCGTCGCGCCGATCGTCTCGTGGTGGATCAGCCTGCCGGTGGAACGGGTTGTCGCTGCCCTGAGTTCGCCGCAGACGGTGTTCCTGCAAACCCTGGCACGCAAGACCTGGAACTTCTTCGAGACCTTCGCCGGTCCCGAGGACAACTGGCTGGCGCCCGACAATATGCAGGAGCACCCAAGCCGCGTGGTGGCCCACCGCACCTCGCCGACCAATATCGGCATGGCGCTGCTGGCCAACCTGACCGCCTGGGACTTCGGCTTCATCACCACCGGCCGCGTGGCCCAGCGTGTCAGCGACACCTTCCGCACAATGGAACGCATGGAGCGCTACCACGGTCACTTGTATAACTGGTACGACACCCAGACCCTGGCGCCGCTGCACCCGATGTATGTGTCGGCGGTCGACAGCGGCAACCTGGCCGGTCACCTGCTGACCCTGGCGCCCGGCCTGGCCGCGCTGGCGGACGAACCGATCGCCACCCCGCAAACCATCGAAGGCATCGCCATTACCTTGCGCGTGGTGGAAGAACACGCGTTGGATACCCAGCCGGGCGTGCGCAGCGCGATTGCCGCCATGCAGGCCGAACTTCAGCCAGAGCGCATGAGCGACATCGGCTCGCTGCCCGGCATGGTCGACGCGCTGGCGCGCCTGGCCGCTTCGGCCGACGCCATCGTCGCCGCCATGCAGCCGGTGGGCGAACCGAACCTGCAAGGCTGGGCCGACAGGCTGGTCGAGCAGTGTTACACCGCCCACGCCGAACTGCTGGAACTGGCCCCATGGATGCAGTCGGCCCAGGAATACGTGGCCGATTCCAGCCTGACCCGCATACCGACCCTGCGCGAGCTGGCCGGCTTTACGCTGCCCGCCAGCCCCGCCACCGACCTGGCCCCGAGCGAACGCGAACGCCAGCACACGCTCTCGCAGCTGCTCGCCCAAGGCAGCGTACGCGCCGCCGCCCGCATCGAGCAGTTGAACCAGCTGGCCTTCCAGGCACGCGAATTCGCCAACATGGACTTCCGGTTCATGTACAACAAGACCACCAACCTGCTGGCGATCGGCTTCAACGTCAGCGAGCGCCGCCTGGACGCGGCCTGCTACGACCTGCTGGCGTCCGAAGTCCGCCTGTGCAGTTTCGTCGGCATCGCCCAGGGCCAGTTCCCGCAGGAGCACTGGTTCGCGATGGGCCGCCAGCTGTGCATCGTCGGTGGCCATCAGCTGCTGTTGTCCTGGAGCGGCTCGATGTTCGAGTATCTGATGCCGCTTTTGGTCATGCCGACCTACCAGAATACCTTGCTGGACCAGACCTTCCACGGCGTGGTGGACGCGCAGATCGACTACGGCCGCCAGCACGATATCCCGTGGGGGATTTCCGAATCCGGCTACAACACCGTCGACGCCAGCCTCAATTACCAGTACCGCGCCTTTGGCGTGCCTGGCACGGGCTTAAAGCGCGGCCTGGGCGACGATATGGTGATTGCCCCGTATGCCACCATGATGGCCTTGATGGTCAAGCCGGATGCCGCCTGCGACAACCTGGTGCGCATGGCCGAACTGGGCTTCATGGGCAAGTACGGATTCTACGAAGCGATCGACTACACGCCGGCGCGCCTGCCGCGCGGCCAGGAGTTCGCGGTGATCCGCTCCTTCATGGCGCACCACCAGGGCATGAGCCTGTTGGCCATCAGCTACCTGCTGCACGACCGACCGATGCAGCGCCGCTTCGAAGCCGATCCGATGCTGCAATCGACCCTGCTGGTGCTGCAGGAACGCGTGCCGCGCGCCGGCGCCTTCCACCTCGGCAGCGCCGAAGTGGCGGCATTGCGCGCACCGCAGCAGGAAGCCGCGATGCCGATGCGGATCATGACCCAGACCACCACCAACCAGCCGGAAGTGCAGCTGCTGTCCAACGGCCGCTACCACGTGATGGTGACCAGCGCGGGCGGCAGCTACAGCCGCTGGAAGGACCTGGCCGTGACGCGCTGGCGCGAAGACGCCACCTGCGACAACTGGGGCAGCTTCGGCTATGTGCGTGACCTCGACAGCAATGAGTTCTGGTCCACCACCTACCAGCCAACCCTGGTCGAACCGAAGAAGTACGAAGTCATCTTCTCGGAAGGGCGGGCCGAGTTCCGCCGCCACGACCGCGGACTGGACCTGTACACCGAGATGGTGGTGTCGCCCGAAGACGATATCGAAATGCGCCGCACCCGCATCACCAACACCACGGCGGTGCGCCGGACCATCGAATTCACCAGCTATACGGAAGTCGTGATGGCCCCGGCCGCCGCCGACAGTTCGCACCCGGCCTTCTCCAAGCTGTTCGTGCAAACCGAAATCCTGCGCGGCGAGAACGCCATCCTGTGCACCCGCCGTCCGCGCACCAAGGACGAGCACATGCCGTACATGCTCAATGTCGTCACCCTGCACGACGGCACCGCGAGGGAGATCTCGTTCGAGACCAGCCGCAGCGAATTCATCGGCCGCACCAACAGCACCGCCGCGCCGCGTGCATTGCTGGGCAACGAGCCGCTCAAGGGCAGCGAAGGCTCGGTGCTCGACCCGGTCGCGGCGATCCGCTACAAGGTCGTGCTCGATCCGGACCAGACCATTACGCTCGACGTTGTGACCGGTATGACCGACACCCGCGAAGCGGCCCAGCACCTGATCGACAAATACCAGGACCGCCACCTGGCCGACCGCGTGTTCGAACTGGCCTGGACCCACAGCCAGGTGGTGCTGCGCCAGCTCAACGCATCCGAATCGGACGCCCAGCTGTACAGCCGCCTGGCCAGCACGGTGATCTACCCGAACTCCGCGCTGCGCGCCGACGCCGGCACCTTGATCCGCAACCAGCGCGGCCAGTCCGGCCTCTGGGCTTATGCCATTTCCGGCGACTTGCCGATCGTGCTGATGCAGATCCGCGACCCGGCCAACATCGAACTGGCGCGCCAGATGGTCCAGGCGCACGCCTACTGGCGCCTCAAGGGGCTGGTGGTCGACCTGGTCATCTGGTACGAAGACCAGTCCGGTTACCGCCAGGCCTTGCACGACCAGATCATCGGCCTGATCGCCTCGGGCATCGACGCCCAGGCGATCGACCGCCCGGGTGGCATCTTCGTGCGCCTGCTCGACCAGATCTCGCCGGAAGACCGGGTGCTGATGCAGTCGGTCGCGCGCGCAATCCTGTCGGATGCGCGCGGCAGCCTGGCCGACCAGATCAAGCGCGCCTCGCCGGTGTCGCCAAAACTGGCGGCGCTGGCGGTCGACCCGCGCGCCGAGCCGATCGTGCTTCGCAGCGAACGGCCACTGCCGCCGCGCCGCCTGATCCTCAACAACGGCACCGGCGGCTTCTCGGAGAACGGCCGCGAATACGTGATCCGCACCGACGGCAGCACCCGCACGCCTGCTCCCTGGGTCAACGTGCTGGCCAACCCCAACTTCGGCAGCGTGGTATCGGAAAGCGGCCAGGCCTACACCTGGAGCGAGAACGCCCACGAATTCCGCCTCACGCCATGGGATAACGATCCGGTCACCGACCGCAGCGGCGAAGCCTTCTACATCCGCGACGAGCAGAGCGGGCGCTTCTGGTCGCCGACCGCGCTGCCGGTGCGCTCCACCGGCGAATACATCACCCGCCACGGCTTCGGCTACAGCGTGTTCGAACACAGCGACGAAGGCATCTTCAGCGAGATGACGACTTTCATCGCGTTAGATGCCTCGATCAAGTACACCGTCATCAAGCTGCGCAACGACAGCACGGTGCCGCGCAAGCTGTCGGTAACCGGCTACGTCGAATGGGTGCTGGGCGACCTGCGCGCCAAGTCGGCCATGCACGTGACCA
>CAMLFK010000194.1 GCA_946479255.1 uncultured Oxalobacteraceae bacterium | reverse complement strand
CGTCCGAACCGGGCCGCGTGGTCACCAACGGCATGAGCCAGTATTCGCGCAACGAACGCAACGCCAACAGCGCCATCGTGGTCGGCATTACCCCGGCCGACTATCCGGGCCATCCGCTGGCCGGCATCGCTTTGCAGCGCCAGCTCGAAGAAGGCGCGTTTGCCCTGGGCGGCGGCAACTACGACGCGCCGGGCCAGCTGATGGGCGACTTCGTCCATGGCCGAGCGTCCAAGGCCTTCGGCTCGGTGATCCCTTCCTTCAAACCGGCCGTGCACCTGACCGACCTGGCCCCTTCCCTGCCGGACTACGCGATTCATGCGCTGCGCGAAGCCTTCCCGGCTTTCGATAAGCAGATCAAGGGCTACTACAAGGAAGACGCCCTCTTGACCGGCGTGGAAACCCGCACCTCGTCGCCGATCCGCATCAAGCGCCGCGACGACGACCTGCAAAGCCTGAACACGCGCGGCCTGTTCCCGGCCGGCGAAGGCGCGGGCTACGCGGGCGGGATTTTGTCGGCCGCCGTGGACGGTATCAAGGTGGCCGAAGCGGTGGCCAAATCGATGGCTGAGGACGCCGGAAAACGCCGGGTTTAACTATTCACCCCGGAAACTAAGCGTTCCGGGATGAACATTTGTCTTATCCCAGCAACAAAAATCATTGATCTAGCGCTGAATCGGCCACGATTCATTCGGCGCTTTTGTCGTTGGGCAGAAGTATTCTTCTGTAGATTCAAGGATTTAGCGCACGTCCTGGCCTAAGTTTCTGCACACACAAGCGATTTGCTCTCCAATTAATTTCACATACAATCAGAAACTGATTAGCGGCAAGACAAGATTTTGCCGCGAATTTGTCAAAGCAGGTAAAACCCCAACCCGCCCCTCTGGAGTGCATGTAATGAAAAAGAAAATGATCGCGCAGGCAATCGCGCTGATTGGCGCCGTCGGCTACCCGTCGATCGCGCTGGCCCAGGAACCAGCGATGGAACGCGTCATCGTCACCGGCTCGAACATCAAGCGCGCCGCTACCGAAGGCTCTTCCGCAGTCCAGACCCTGACCCGAAAAGACATCGCCCAGACCGGCGCGGTATCGGTAGCAGACCTGCTGAGCAAAATCCCCGCCCTCGGTTCGAGCAACCAGATCGACGCCCGCGACGGCGGCTTCTCCAAAGGCCTGGCGACCGCGTCGATGCGCGGCCTCGGCTCGGCGTCGACGCTGATCCTGCTGAACGGCCGCCGTATCGCCCCAGGCGCCTACGCCGACCCGAACTCCGGCCAGTCGACCCAGTACGACCTGAACTCGATTCCCCTGTCGGCCCTTGAGCGTGTCGAGATCCTGAAAGACGGCGCTTCGGCCGTGTATGGTTCCGACGCGATCGCCGGCGTGATCAACTTCATCACCAAGACCAACTATCGTGGTGGCGACATTTCTGCCAGCACCAGCTCCGACCGCAAGGGCAACTTCGGCCGCCACAATATCAACGGCTCCTTCGGCTTTGGCGACTTCGACAGCGACGGCTACAACGCCTTCATCGCGGTCGACCTCAACAAGCGCAGCCGCGCTTCGATCGCCGACGCGACCCGCGTGCACACCGACGAATACGCCGCCATCACCGGCCGCCTGTCGAACTTCTACAGCGGCATCAGCAAGTACCCGGTCTACTACCGCGAAGCCACCACCGGCAGCGGCAGCTTCAACCGTTATGCCGGCGCCGACCTGTCCTGCGATCCGTCGGCCATCCGCACCGGTTCCACCGCGCTGGTGCCGATGCTGGCGTCCGACCCGCTGATCAACAACAAGTTCTGTAACTACGACGGCTGGCAGCTGGAAGACGCGCAGGGCAAGGGCGACAACGGCAGCGTCATCGCGCGCGCCCAGTTCAAGCTCGGCGGCGACATGGTCGCTTTCGCCGAAGCCTCGTACAACCGCTCGTTCATCGACTACGCAGGCCCGTCGCGCACCATGAGCGGACGTTCGCTGTCGACCGTGTTCCCGAAATTCGGCGCCGGTACCTCCTTCCGTCCGGTCCTGCCGGTCAATCACCCCGACAACCCGACTCGCGGCACCGCCAATCCGGTACCAGTGGCCGTGGCCTACCGCTTTGAAAACGCCCGTGGCGGCAGCGAAAACACCAACGAGTCGACCCGCTTTCTGGCCGGTTTGAAGGGCTCGAACCTCGGCTGGGACTGGGATACCGGCCTGCTGTACAACGAATCGACCCGCTTCCAGCTGACCTACGGCGCACTCAACAAGCCGGTGGTCGAACGCCTGTACACCGCCAACGTCCCACTGGCCACCATCGGTGCCGATCCGAACGCCACCCGCGATATTACCCTCGACGGCAGCTCGAAGATCGCCCAGTTCGACTTCAAGGGCAGCCGCGAATTCGGCAGTCTGCCGGGTGGCGCCATCGGCGTTGCGGCCGGTGTCGAATTCAAACGCGAGACGATGGAAATCGTGCCCGACAACCTGACCGTCACCGGCCAGATCGTCGGCCTGGCCAATCAGTATTCGGAAGCGTCGCGCAACGTCGGCTCGGCGTTCGTCGAACTGCGTACCCCGTTCACCAAGTCGCTGGAAATGGACTGGGCGGCCCGCTTCGACAAATACGAAGGCTTCCGCCGCTCGATCACGCCGAAGGTCGGCGCCAAGTGGACCATCAGCCCGCAAGTGGCATTGCGCGGTACTTACTCGACCGGCTTCCGTGCGCCATCGCTCACGCAAATGGTCGACGGCGGTACCCAGTACTTCCTGAACAACTTCGAAGACAAACTGCGTTGCGGTAAGCCTGGTTCGGAGTCGCTCGACTGCGCCAAGAGCCTGTCCGGCATCGCCGCGTCGAACAAGAACCTGGATCCGGAAAAAGCCAAGAGCTTCACGCTCGGCCTGGTGGCATCGCCAACCTCCAATATCGACGTGCTGGTCGACTACTACCACATCAAGAAGGACAAGGAAGTCGACCTGCTGGACCCGACCTCGGTGATCCAGAATCCACGCTATGCCGATCGCGTGCTGCGCGACCAGAACCAGGGCACCTGGCTGCGCGACGCCAATGGCGTGCTGATTCCTAACTCCGGTCCACTAATCAGTATCGCCACGCCATACGTCAATGCCGGCGGCACCGAGACCTCCGGCGTGGATCTCGAGCTCGTAGTACGCAATTCGCTGGGCGAATATGGCAAGCTGTCGACCCGCCTGAATACCTCTTACCTGATCAGCTACAAAAAGGCCCAGAACGCCGGCGATCCGATGTTCGACCTGGTTGGCACCAACGGCGGCATCTATTACGACCTGACCAGCGTTGGCGAACTGCCGAAGTGGAAGAGTTCCGTGGCCAGCACCTGGACCCGCGGCGCGCACAGCCTGACCGGCACGCTCAATTTCGTGAGCGCGATTTCGCTCATGGCGGCGTACAGCGTGATCGACGACGACGGCACCATCGGCGCCTACGACGAGCCTTACTGCCAGTTCGGCCGTCCAGGCGTGCAGCCGAACTACAGCAAGTTCTACCCTGACTGCCACGTCAAGGCCTGGACCACCTTCGACATCGCGTACAACTACGAAATGTCGAAGAACATCAGCTTTGGCCTGAACATCCAGAACGTGATGAACACCCGCGCGCCGTTCGACTCGAGCAGCACCAGCTATGCAACCGGTGGCTACAACAGCACCCTGCACAGCGCCAAGGGCCGCTACTTCACCGCCAAGCTGGCTTATCGCTTCTGATCATCAGCTAGCCGTAAAGTGAAAACGCCGCGAAGCTCGCGGCGTTTTTTTTGATGTATGCAGGCGCTACAGCCATCCCGCCTTACGAAAGCGCCGGAACATATACAAGCACACCAGCACCATGGTCAGCAGCGCGGCCGGATAGCCGTACTTCCACTTCAGCTCCGGCATCCATTCGAAGTTCATGCCCCAGACGCCGGCAAAGGCGGTGAACACGGCGAAGATCGCGGCATACGCGGCCAGGCGTTTGTTCACCTCGCCCTCGTCGATGGCCACCATCGACAGGTTGACCTGGATGGCGGTGCTGATGGTGTCGCGCATGGTGTCGAGCGAGCCGCCGATGCGGTACAGGTGATCGTGCACGTCGCGGAAGTATTCCTGGGTATCGTTGCAGAACGACGGCACCCGCCCGCCGTGGAGCTTGCCGACCGCCTCGGTCAGCGGCGCCACCGCGCGCCGCAGCACCAGCACCTTGCGTTTGAGTTCATACAGGCGTTCGATATTGGCACGCTGCTCCCCCTTCTCGAAGATGCGCCCTTCGATGATTTCAAGTTCATCTTCCAACAGGTCGACCACCGGGAAGTAGCGGTCCACCACCGCGTCCATCAGCGCGTACAGCACGAAGGACGAGCCTTTGGCCAGCAGGTGCGGTTCGCGTTCGGCGCGCGCGCGCACGCCCAGGAAGCCGTGCTTGACGTACTTGCGCACCGACAGGACATAGTTGTGTCCGACGAAGATGTGCACCTCGCCGAGGGTCAGGTTCTCGCCGTCGCGCTCGACGGTCTGCAGGACCACGAACAGCGAGTCGCCGTATTCCTCGATCTTGGGGCGCTGGTCGCCGCGCCAGGCATCTTCGACCGCCAGTTCGTGCAGGGAGAACTCCTCCTGCATCTTGGCCAGTTCTTCGGTGGTGGGTTCCTTGAGCGCGACCCAGACGAAGCAGCCAGGTACTTGGATGTAGTCGCTGATGTCCTCGATGGGAACGTCGGACAGCTTCTTGCCTTCCTGATAGGCGACACAGTTGATCAGCATAGGGATTTCGTGGATGAGCTTGAAGAACGAAGCTTACACCACGGTGCGAGGAGCGCGTAGCCGGAGTTGCGGCAGCGGTGTCGCCAATAACTTCATTAATGTCATCCACGCGAAGGCGAGGATGACGGCTCTAAGGCCAACACTTAGCTCTATCTACTCGTCCTTCGCGCCATCAATGCCCAGCTCGGCGATCTTGCGCGTGATGGTGTTGCGGCCGATCCCCAGCCGCACCGCCGCATCGTTCTTGCGCCCATGCGTATGCTTGAGCGCGGTCTTGATCAGCGCGGACTCGAACTGCCGTCCCAGCACATCCATGACCTCGGACTGCCCGGCCGACAGCATGGTCGCGGCCTGCAGCTCCAGCAAGCCGATCCACCCCGCCGCCGCGCCCATCGAGGCCAGCGAGGCCGGCGGCATGGAAGCCGGCGTGTGGATCACATGGCCGTTCGCATGGCCGAGCGAACTCAAGCTCGATCCGATCGGGTGATGCGCCATCGATGACTCGGCCGGCGCATGGATTTCGGTCCCGACTTCCTGGCCCTGGGTCACTTCCAGCGGCATGTCCTTGACCTCGACGGTCTGGCCAGGCGCCATCACGGTGATCCAGTTGCACAGGTTTTCCAGCTGACGCACGTTTCCGGGGAGTTCGAGCTGGGTCAGGAACTGTAATGCGGCATCGCTCATCCGCTTGGTCTCGACGCCCAGCTGTTTGGCGCTTTGCACCAAAAAGTGGCGCACCAAGATGGGGATATCTTCGCGCCGCTCCCTCAAACTGGGCAGGCGCAGGCGGATCACGTTCAGGCGGTGATACAAGTCTTCGCGGAACAAGCCATCGCGTACGCGCTGTTCGAGGTTCTGGTGCGTTGCAGTAATGACACGTACATTGGCTTTCATCGGCTGGTGGCCGCCAACCCGGTAGAAGTGTCCGTCCGACAGCACCCGCAGCAAGCGGGTCTGCAAATCGAAAGGCATGTCGCCGATCTCGTCCAGGAACAAGGTGCCGTTCTCGGCCTGCTCAAAACGCCCGCGCCGGGTGGTCTGGGCGCCGGTAAAGGCGCCGCGCTCATGGCCGAACAGCTCGGATTCGAGCAGGTCTTTGGGGATCGCCGCGGTGTTCAGGGCAATGAAAGGCTGGGCGGCGCGCGGGCTGTGCTTGTGCAGCGCCCTGGCGACGAGCTCCTTGCCGGTACCGGATTCGCCGGTGATCAGCACCGTCACGTTGGACTGCGACAGGCGGCCGATGGCGCGGAACACCTCCTGCATGGCCGGCGCCTGGCCGAGGATCTCGGGGGTGTCGGTTGGGCCCGATTCGACACTGGTCTCGCGCAGGCTCTCTTCCAAAGCGCGCCTGATCAGCTCTACCGCCTTGTCGATATCGAAGGGCTTGGCGAGGTACTCGAAGGCCCCGCCCTGGAAGGCGGCAACGGCCGAATCCAGGTCGGAAAATGCGGTGATGATGATGACCGGCAGGCCGGGATATTTGGCCTTGACGGTCTGTAGCAGGTCCAGGCCGGACTCGCCCGGCATGCGGATGTCCGACACCAGCACCTGCGGCGTTTCAAACTCGAGCGCGCTCATGGCGTCGCGCGCATTCGAGAAACTCTTGGTGGCAAGGTTCTCGCGCGCCAGGGCTTTTTCAAGCACCCAGCGAATCGAGGCGTCGTCGTCGACTATCCAGATTGGTTTCATGTGTTGCGCTTCCCCGCATGGTCGATCTTGAAGCAATTGCCGTCTTCAAGCAAGATGGATCTGAATGACCCGGCTTCCCGACCTGCGTCCGCGCTTACGGCAACGGCAGCAGGATCCTGAAATCCGTGAGGCCAGGCCGGCTTTCGCACTCGATGACTCCCATGTGCTGTTGCACGAAAGTCTGCGCCAAAGTCAGCCCGAGCCCGCTGCCGCCTTCCCGTCCCGATACCAGGGGATAGAAAATGCGGTCACGGATCGCTGGCGGTATGCCCGGTCCATTGTCAATGATATGCAAGTCTAATGCCAGCCCGTAACGAACCTTCGCCAGCGTGACTTGCCGTCCCACGCGCGTCTTGAAAACGATCTCGGCGTCGCCGGCGGCGATGCGTTCGGCCAGCGCCTGGGCGGCGTTGTGCGCGATATTGAGCACCGTCTGGATCAGTTGTTCCTTGTCGCCGCGGAATTCGGGAATCGAGGCATCGTAGTCGCGCCGGATCGAGAGGCCCGACGGGAACTCGGCCAGCATCAGGCTGCGCACCCGCTCGCACACTTCGTGGATGTTGACGTCGCCGACGATGTGCGGGCGGCGGTGCGGCGCCAGCAGGCGGTCCACCAGGGTCTGCAGGCGGTCGGCTTCCTTGATGATCACCTGGGTGTATTCGCGCAGCTGGGGGATCTGGCGCGACTGCAGTTCCATCTCCAGCAGCTGGGCCGCGCCGCGGATGCCGCCCAGCGGATTCTTGATCTCGTGCGCCAGGTTGCGCACCAGTTCCTTGTTGACCTGGCTCTGGTCGAGGATGCGCTCTTCGCGGTCCAGCTTGAGCTGCTGGACGTTTTCGCGCAGCTCCACCACCACGCCGTCGTCGCCGGCCGCGCTGACGATGCTGTGCACATGCAGGGGCTCGCGCGAGCCGCGCTCTAACATCAGTTCCTGGCGCAAATCCGAATACTTGTGGGCCAGTGCCTGCTCGCACAGGTTCACCAGTTCCTCGGCATTCAAGAACAGCGAAAACAGGGTCTGTCCCTGCATCGACTTGAGCGAATTTTCCAGCAGGTTTTCAGCCGCCGCGTTGGCGTAGTTAATGTAGCCGTCGGCATTGACCAGCACCACCGCCGAGGCCAGCAAGTCCAGCCCGGCCAGCCTGGCGTCGGGAACGTGTAGATTTGTTATTGTCATTATGAAGAGCTGCTCTATTTGATGTTGCCGATTTCGCGCCGCAGCGCTTCGATGTTCTTTTCCGAACGGCCGATATTGTCGCGCATCGATACGACCCGCTCCTGATACTTGGCGTAATTGCGCTCGTTACCCTGGCGCTCAGGCTCGCCGTTATTGAATTCGCGCTTCAGCTGCGTCAGTTTGTTTTGCTCCGCGCGCAGCTCTTGGTTGAGGATCTCGCGGCGGTCGCTATCGCGCGCCTTTTGCGCGCTGGTATCGACGCGCGGGAAATCGGCCGGCGTTTCGGCCGGCGCGGGTGTGCCGGCCACGCGCGGCGCGGCAGGCGCGCGGCGGGCCGGCGGCGCAGCGATCGCGCCCGGCACGTTGATCGCCTTGCAGCCTGGTTTGTTGGTATCGGTCAGCTCGCGCCGTCCAGCGGCATCCACGCACAGGTAGATGCCTTCCGCGCCGGCCGGCAGCGCGGCCAGGCCGGTGCACAGACTCAGCGCCAGCGCCGAAAAAACACGTACGGGAGAAACGGATTGCCTCGTTGTCATTGCCATCAGCTTGGAGATTCACGCCATGTGCGTGCGGTGGTTGGATCCAACCCGAATATACAACATCCATAAAAAAACGCGGGGAAAGCCAGGGCTTTCTCCGCGTTTTTTACAGCGCATTTACATTCTTTTGTGCACTTTTTGCCAGCCCGATAAGGAAGCTGGCAAGGGCGACAACGGAAAGTCGAAATGCTATGCAGCTGAAATTACAGCGAGTAGTACATATCGAATTCAGCTGGGTGCGTGGTCATGCGCATACGCTGCACGTCCTGCATCTTCAGATCGATGTAAGCGTCGATCATGCTGTCGGTGAACACGCCGCCACGGGTCAGGAACTCGCGGTCTTTGTCCAGGTTTTCCAGCGCTTCTTCCAGCGATGCGCACACCGTTGGGATCAGCTTGTCTTCTTCTGGCGGCAGGTGGTACAGATCTTTCGATGCTGCTTCGCCCGGATGGATCTTGTTGGCGATACCGTCCAGACCAGCCATCAGCAGAGCGGCGAAGCACAGGTACACGTTTGCCAGTGGATCTGGGAAACGGGTCTCGATGCGGCGGCCCTTAGGATTGGCAACGTGAGGAATACGGATCGAAGCCGAACGGTTCTTGGCCGAGTACGCCAGTTTCACTGGAGCTTCGTAGCCTGGCACCAGACGCTTGTACGAGTTGGTGCCTGGGTTGGTGATCGCGTTCAGTGCCTTGGCGTGCTTGATGATGCCGCCGATGTACCACAGCGCCTCATCCGACAGGCCTGCATAGCCGTCGCCTGCGAACAGGTTCTTGCCTTCTTTCCAGATCGACTGGTGCACGTGCATGCCCGAACCGTTGTCGCCAACGATAGGCTTCGGCATGAAGGTAGCGGTCTTGCCATAGCTGTGTGCAACGTTCCACACAACGTATTTCAGGTTCTGGGTCCAGTCGGCGCGCTCAACCAGGGTCGAGAACTTGGTGCCGATTTCGTTCTGGCCTGCGCCAGCGACTTCGTGGTGGTGCACTTCGACCGGGATGCCCAGCGATTCGAGGATCAGGCACATTTCCGAACGCATGTCCTGGAAGCTGTCCACTGGTGGCACTGGGAAGTAGCCGCCCTTGACGGTAGGACGATGGCCGCTGTTGCCGCCTTCGATTTCCTTGTCGGTCGCCCACGAGGACTCGTCCGAGTCAACCTTGACGAAGCAGCCGCTCATGTCGATCTTCCAGCGCACGCTGTCGAAGATGAAGAATTCCGGCTCTGGGCCGAAGTAAGCGGTGTCGCCGATGCCGGTCGACTTCAGGTACGCTTCAGCGCGCTTGGCGATGGAACGTGGGTCACGGTCGTAGCCCTTGCCGTCAGCTGGTTCGATCACGTCGCACTGCATGAACAGCGTGGTCTCTTCCATGAACGGATCGATGT
>CAMLFK010000193.1 GCA_946479255.1 uncultured Oxalobacteraceae bacterium | reverse complement strand
CAAGTCGGACGCCGACATGTATGCCTGGAAGACCGATGTGCGCTTCAAGTTCGACCATGATGTGATGCGTGACCTGCGCTTCGGCGTGCGCCTGACCAAGCGCGATGCAGACCGCAGGGACGCGGGCGGCACCAGGTGGGAGGACGCTAGCTTCAATGCCAGGCCGACGCTCGTTCCGGGGCAGTTGCCTACCACCTCAACCAAGACGAACGGGGATTATTCCAATTTCGGTTACTTTGGCGTTCCGGAATTCGCTGCGCTGATGCCGACCACGACCTTCGCTTACCCTAACTTCTTCAACGGCAAAATCCCCACGCCGGGCGCCCTGGTCGTGCCGACCATGGCTGCGGTCAAGAACTATCCAGACACCTACGCGGGACTGGTCCAGGCCAAGCGGCTGCAGTGCGAATTATACAAGATCGCGGGGACGACCGACTGCTCGACAGTGGGCAGTGACTGGAGGCCGCTGGTATACGACAACGACCCGTCCAATGCCAGCCGCCAGTTTGAGAAGACCCAGGCCGGCTACGTGTCGACGCGCTTCGGGTGGGACGAGCTGCGCTTCCCGGTTGAAGGCAGCGTCGGCGTGCGCGTGGTCCACACCAACACGCAGGCCCGCGGCTACGTCAAGTTCAGGGCGCCGCGTTCGTGGGATCCCGCCCCGAACCAGTTCGAGCCGGTGTTTGGCCCGGAAAACATCAACGCGCCGATCGTTGACGGCGAAAGCTATACCGACGTGCTGCCGAGTATCAATCTGAAGATGGAACTCAGCCCCTCGGTGCAAGCACGCTTCGCGTACGCGAAGGCGATCCACCGCCCGAGCTTTCAAGATCTGAACGAGTACGTCGAGCTTTACCGGTTTCCCGTCACGATTAACAACGTTGTACAATTCATCAACTATAGAGGTGACAGCAGGGGTAACGTTCATCTGTTGCCGACCAAGGCCGATAGCTTTGACCTGTCGCTCGAATGGTATCCGGGCAACGGCTCGCAGCTGACAGCCGCCCTGTTCCACAAGAAAGTACGCGACATCGTCATGCGCTCGGCTTACTTCCAAAGCTATCCGGATGCGGCCGGCAACTTGCAAACGTTCCAGATCGAAGCGCCGCGAAATGAAGCGGACGGTTCGGTGACCGGACTGGAGCTTAACGGTAGTACCTACCTGAATAATGTGCCGGCCTTGTCTCCCTATCTGCCGGAATGGGCCAAGGGCTTCGGCATCTCGGCCAACTACACCTACATCGATAGTAAGACGAAGCTGAAACGTCCGTTCGAATTGAAGTACTGCCCGGGCGGCGAATCGTTCAACAATGGTGCCTTGAGCATGTTCGGCTGCGACACCAACGGCCTGCCGTTCGGCGCCATGCCGCTGCAGTATTTGTCGAAAAACGCCTACAACTTGATGGTCTTTTACGACATCGGGCGGGTGCAGACGCGCCTGGCCTACAGCTGGCGCGGTCGTTTCCTGCAGGGCACGGGCCGTAATGGCACCAGAGGCAACCAAGGCACCAATGCCGATCCGTCCCAGGTCGATACTGGTCGCTTAGAAGATGCCAATGGTCAAGCGATTCTCGATGCTCAGGGTGCTGAAATAATCACGACGCGCCCTAAGAGGGACGTGGACTGGGGCTTGCCGACCTGGCAGGAAGCATCCGGACAGCTGGACTTCTCGATGGACTGGAGGGCTACCGACCGTTTGAGTGCCAGTTTCAGCATAAGCAACCTCACGGACGTCGTCGTCAAGCAGACCCAGGAGCAGCATATCGGCGTCATGCCGCGTTCCTGGTTCGAGCCGGGCCGCAGCTACCGCCTGGCGCTGCGCTACTCGTACTAAAGCGTGACAAGGCGGCCCCTGCATGCGGGGCCGTCACAGTATTGAGCAGGGGGCGGAGTTATCCCCGCCGCCCTCTCACACCACCGCACGTGCGGTTCCGCATACGGCGGTTCATTGAACAAACTGGTGTCGCTGATGGGTATCCATCAGCGACACCAGACCCACGCGCGTGCCGCAGGATCTCCTCCTTTCCGGCTTATTCCCGATCAGCCGTTTTACTATTTCCGAGGCGAACAGCTTTCGGTGTCGCTACCTTGTGGATCATCAACGCAAAAAAATGAAACATCTATTTCTGGCAACGGCAGCATTTTTCAGCTTTGCGCACGGCGCAAACGCGCTCGACAATTCAGCCGCCATCAAAGTGACACCGCTGCTGAAATCGTCCACGAGTTGGGATGCCAAGCCAATTGTCTATCCGCAGGGACAGGCCGAAGTCACGGCTTTGATTGTCGAGATTGCCGCAGACGCGCAAACCGGTTGGCACGAACATCCCGTTCCATCGTTTGCCTACGTGCTTGAAGGAACGCTGGAAGTGACCCGCAGTACGGGAGAGACCAAACTATTGCGCGCTGGCGACACGTTGGCGGAAGTGGTGAACACGCTGCACAACGGCCGTGCCATGGAAGGCAAAAGCGTCAAACTGCTCGTGCTTTATACGGGAGCGATAGACAAGAAACTCACCATAGCGCATCCTGAATTTGCGCCCGGCGTGCCAAACGCACCGGCTATTCGCTAGCCGAGCCCGGGAGCGGCAAGAGTCACGCTTCGCCGCGAAGACTCGTCTTGATCTGTTCAAGGTGGATGGCGGCGACTTGCCTGCCGTATTTTGACTCGCGCATTGCCATATGCCAGTGCCCAACCACGGAAATAAGTTCTATTTCGTCGCTGGCATCCTGGACGCGGCGCACGACTTCCGACGCCATCAGGCCGAGATAGGTCATGGCGCTGTCCGTCATCAAGGTTTTGGTCCGTAACAGCTTCGCCGCGTCCTTGTGATTTTCGCTCGCGGCGCAAGAAACCACCGCCTCGGCCCAAGGTGCAATTAGCTCACGCTCAAGCAGCATCTCCACGATCCTTGCAATCTCATCCTCGGGCAACAAGCTTGCGATGTCGCGCATGCTCTTGCGGCCGTCGAGCATGATCAGAACGCTGCGTTGCTTGCCGTTCAGCCCGGCGCTACGCTCGGTCACCTCCGCCCGGCCCCTCGCTGTCTTGGTGAAAACCGTGTCGTGCACCTTGGAAGAGAGCATTTGCGTTTCGCTGGACATGGCGTCTGTTTGAAATGGGGATACAAATGATTCTATAAGGAAATTATTACCGCCTTATGTCCTGATGCTGCTTTTCCAACGGTTTCCTTGTGAGGCTCCACGCCGTAGCGTACCCGAAGGAGATTCAGGCAATCTGCGGGGAGGAGCCGGCCGCTCTGAGCAGTTTGTGTGCGCCTGGACGCGCGTCCGCGGTCCCTGCTTTCCGCGCCGCGTTGCCAAGCGCGGCGGCGGCTGGTGCCGAACTATGCCCGGCGTCAAGTTTGAACACGCTCACTACCTGCGCCAGATTGCCTGCCTGATCCTGAAGCGATGCGGCGGCGACAGCCGCGTCCTTGACCAGCGCGGCATTTTGCTGGGTCACTTCATCCATTTGTGCGATCGCCTGATTGATCTGGTCGATGCCCGAGGTCTGCTCCTGGCTAGCGTTGGTGATCTCGGCCATGACATCAGTCACGCGCTTGACGCTCTCGACGATTTCCTGCATGGTCGAACCGGCCTGGCCGACCAGTTTCGTGCCCACATCCACTTTCTCGACCGAGTCGCCGATCAGGGTTTTGATTTCCTTCGCTGCCGAGGCGCTGCGCTGGGCAAGATTGCGTACTTCGCTGGCGACCACCGCAAAGCCACGGCCCTGTTCGCCGGCGCGCGCCGCTTCCACCGCCGCATTCAGCGCCAGGATATTGGTCTGAAAGGCGATGCCGTCGATCACGCCGATAATGTCGACGATCTTCCTGGCCGATTCGTTTATCGAACCCATCGTATCGACCACTTGCGCCACCACCGCGCCGCCCTTGATCGCGACATCGGATGCGGACATCGCCAATTGATTGGCTTGCCGCGCATTGTCGGCATTCTGTTTGACGGTACCGGTCAACTCTTCCACCGAGAACGCGGTCTTTTCCAGCGAACTTGTCTGTTGTTCGGTACGGGCCGATAAATCAAGGTTGCCGTCGGCAATCTTGCCGGTCGCGATGGCCATGGTGTCTGTGCCCGCGCGCACTTCGCCGACGACCTTCGACAGGCTGTCGTTCATGTCTTTGAGCGCCTGCATCAACTGCCCGGTTTCATCGCGGCTCACCACCGTGATTTCCGAGGTCAGGTCGCCCCTGGCAATGTTTCCGGCAATGTCGATGGCATCGCCCAGCGGACGCACGATCATCCTGCTCATATACAGTGCGGTCGCAGTCGACACCGAAAATGCCACGACCAGGATCGCAAGCACCAGCACCAGGGTCTTGTTGAAAATCCCATTGGCCTTGTCATAGCTTTCCTGCGCCGTTTTCTTTTCGATCTGGACCAGTGCCTTGAATTCCTTGTCCATTTCCTGGAAGCCGCCGTCAGCCGTCTGCATCGCGCTCATGCCGGTATTGATATCCACCGAGCTCAAGTCGACTGCCATCTCCACATCGCTTTTGTACTTGGCGAGTTTCTTGAGGATGGATTCGGCGATCTTGCGCTCGCCCGCATTCAGATCAGCGCGCTTGCCGTACTGGCTCACACTCTTTGTCACCGCATTGATTTTCGCGTTTTGCTCATCCATGACCTGCTTGATCTTGTCTTCTTTTATGTTGCTGAGCCAAGTAAACAGCCGGTACACATTGGAATGCACTTCGCCGACTTCTCGCGAAGAATTAGCGGCGAACTGGTAATTGCTGAAGCGCGTGTTGTACATCTCGTCCAAGGTCGCGTGCTGCTGCTTCAACACGCTGTATGACATTGCCCCCAACACTATCAGGAAGACAATCGCCAGAGCCGGGGCCACAAGAATTTTATGCCAAACCTTCATTTTCATCATCATGACCTCCGGACCCGCTCATCGGATCGCCGCCCGGCGGGACGCCGCCCGGCTGAACCCTGCCCGATAACTTCCTTATTTATATACCCCGCCACACACGACGGTTTCTTCAAGACGTTCGCAATACATCGACTTGGGCTCGACTTTCTTGCTCACCGGGTTAGTGAATTTATAGTCCTGCCAGAAGCTGGCCTTGGCTTTTCCCATTTCGGTGCGCTCGCGGACGAATTCCTTGCCGTCGACATCCTTCAGGTCGATCAGCACGCGCCCTACCATTTTCTCGTTGGCGCCATGGGCCCACACTTTGCCGTCCAGGCCATAGACCACCAGATACAGGTCGCGGTCCTTGAACTGACTTTGCTTGCTGGTGATCTCGGCGTAGGCCTTGTCCTTGCCATTGGCTTTGATGAAGGCAACACCTTTCTTCACCATCGCTTCAGCCTCTTTCGGTGTCGCGTTTTCCGACGCCAAGGCAGCGCTTCCCATCAGCGCCCCACTCATCAACACTGCCACTGCCATGCCGTATTTGCATTTCATTCAAGTCTCTCCTGTATTGATCGTCCACTGAATCGCCCCAAGCTGCACGCTTGACCATTGTCTAAAACAGGGGCCAGGATTCATGGTACATCAGGCGATTTCCCCAAAAGAATCTTTTTTGCCATATAGAATCGAAATACCACAGGTAAAAATGACAAGTCCGCACCGAAAAAAATTTAAGGGCGCGTAGTCCGGGCTCATCTTTGACGGCGGTGGACCCGCGTACAATCATTGTAATTTCAACCATTGCCGGAGCCGATATGCGCCAGTTTTCCCCACGTTGTTTGTTGCCATTCGCAGCGATCTGGGCTGCAGCTTTGCTCACACCCGGGCTGGCTTCGGCTGCCAAGCCCTACGACTACGCCGTCATCGGCAACCCGGCCGACGTGGTGCTGCCGGCGCCTGCCCAGCCCACCCTGGTGCTGATGGGCGGCGGTCCCGAGGTGGACGCGGCTTTCAAATGGATGATCCAAAAAGGCGGCGGTGGCAATTTCGTCATCCTGCGCGCGCGCGGGACCGATGCCTACAATCCCTATGTGTACGCGATGGGCGGCACGGCTTCGGTGGAAACCATCACGATTCCCAGCCGTGCCGCCGCCAGCGATCCCTTCGTGCTCGCACGCATCAAGGGAGCGGACGCGCTGTTCATCGCCGGCGGCGACCAGAGCGACTACGTGAACTTGTGGAAAGGCACGCCGGTGCACACCGCGATCGAGACGCTGGCCGGCAAGAACGTTCCTATCGGCGGCACCAGCGCCGGCCTGTCGGTGCTGGGCAAATTCGTGTTCTCCGCCCTGCGCGGCTCGATCACCTCCGCCACTGCGCTGGCCAATCCCTACGATAAAACGCTGACCCTGGAGCGCGAATTCCTGACCCTGCCCGACATGGGCGGCCTGATCACCGATTCGCACCTCGATACACGCGACCGCATGGGGCGCCTGGTCACTTTCATGGCGCGCATCGTGGGCGACGGCTGGGCCGGCAGCGCACGCGGCGTAGGCTTGGATGTCGAGACCGCGCTGCTGGTCGAGGGCGGCAATGCGATCCGCGTGGGCGCCGGTTCGGCCTACTTCCTGCGCACGGTCGGCCTGCCCGAAGTGTGTAAGCCCAAGACAGCGCTCACCTACCGCAACATCGGCATTCAACGCCTGTCCGGCAGCGGCAGCTTTGACATGCGCAACTGGGCTGGCTACCAGGGCGCCACCGTCAACTACAGCATCTCGGCGATCAACGGCGTGCTGAGCTCCACCCAGCCCGGCGGTTCGGTCTACTAGGCGAAACTTCGCTAGAGCTGCGGGCGATCGGCTCTTTGATTATCGGTCTCCACATGATATCCTTGAGGAAATATTTCCTGTAATTAATCAGCAATAATACAACGATTCTATTTACCATCAATTACTTTATGTGGAAAGACACACGATGACCCGTTTCACCCTGAATCTTGCGATGGCTGCGGCCGTTCTCGCCCTGACCGGCTGCGCCAGCATCAATTCCGGCACCACCCAGCAAGTCAAAGTATCCAGCAACCCGGCAGGCGCGACCGTCTATGTCGCACTGAAGAAAGTCGACAATAACGGCCAGGCCAGCGTGACCAATAAAGTCTCGGTCGGCGTCACCCCGCTGACCGTCACCCTGTCGCGCAAGCACGGCGCACTGTTCCTTGAGAAAGAAGGCTACGTCGCCACCGAAGTGCCGCTGACCACCAAAATGAATCCTTGGATGTGGGGCAACATCTTGCTGACCAGCCCGCTCAGCACCTCGATCGACACCTCGACCGGCGCCTCGCGCGAGTACGACCCTGGCGAATACGTGGTCGACCTGAAACCGGTAGCCAAGTAAACCAGGAGGGCGGCATGTTCCAGCTCGCCGCCCTTGCCCTGATCGGGCTGCAGGCCGCTGCGCCCGCTCCGCCCTGCGCTTGCGCCCAGTTCGCCTTGGGCGCCGGCTATGCCGTACCGGACCAGGCCGTTCTCTCCGACGAAGCCCGCGCCTTGCGTGACTTCGCCCTGTTCTCGCACCGCCGCATCGGCGCCGACCTGATCCGCAGGCAGGGACCGTATCTACAGACCCTGGCAGCTCACTACCCGCATTGCCCCGATGAGGTGCTCAAGCTGGCCTGGCTGCGGCAAGTGCTGGCCAGCACCAGCGACACGCGCGTGTTTGCCGAGCGCCTTGCGCAGCAATACGAGACCAGCCGCCGCTGTACCCCTCCCGCACCATGAATTTGCCGCGTTCTCTGCTCGCATCCGCCGGCCTGCTGGTCTGCGCCTCCGCCCTGGCCGCTCCCGCATCGTTGGAGGCGCTTGAGCGTGATCCAGGCTGGCTGGCCCTGCTGCATTACCGCGCGCAGGCCGGCGGCGGCATGGCGAGCCAAGCCGACCGCCCGCAGTTCTTCCTCTCCGCCGATGGGAAGAACGCGCCGCGTGAGGAGCTGCTGGCCGCCGTCGCCGCGCTACACGTTCCGGAACGGGAACAGGAGTTCGCCTGCCGCTTTCCGGCGCGCTATGAATGGCTGCGCATGCGCCTGGGGCGCGACGGCCCGGGCCTTGTCGACCGCTGCCCGCAACTGGCGCAATGGCTGGCCGGCTTCCCGGGCCAGCGGGTGAGCATGAACTTCGCTTCGAGCTATCTGGAAAGCCCTTCTTCAACCTTTGGCCACACTTTCCTCAAGATTTTCCAGCGCTCCAGCGACGAACTGCTCAGCCCCACCATCAACTATGCCGCCCGCACGGACGCGCGCGACAGCGACCTCGACTTTGTCGTCAAAGGCCTGTTCGGCGGCTTTCCCGGTGTTGCCGACGAGCTACCGTTCTACCGCCGCCTGCGTACCTACGCCGAAACCGAAGGCCGCGACGTCCACGAATACGAACTCGAACTCACGCCCGCCGAGGTGCGCCGGCTGCTGTTGCACACCTGGGAGATCAAGGATGGCGTCTTCGACTATTACTTCGTCGGCGAGAACTGCGCTTACCGCACCCTCACCCTGCTCGATGTGGCACGCCCGCAAGCGCGGCTGCTTCAGCAGTTCAGCGTCGTCACGGTTCCGGTCGACACCATCCGCGCACTGCGGGCCGCCGGCATGGTGGGCGCGCACCGGGTATGGCCATCGATCCCGAAGCGGGTGCGGGGCCTGGAAGCGCAGGTAAGCAGCCGCGACGCACAGCTTGCGCGGCGGGTCGCGCTCGGCCTGGCCGGCAGTGAGGATGCCGGCACGCTGCAACTGGCATATGAATACGCCTCCGTGCTGATCGACCGCGACGAGGGCGAGCGCGCCAGCCGCAAAGAGATTCTGGGCACTATTACCCGGGCCCGCCTGGCGCTCGCCGAGCCGGACCCCTTGCGTGGAAAGGATGAGCCGGCAACGCCGGAAGACGGGCACGACGGCGGCCTGATGGCGCTCGGGATGCGCAAGCGGGGCGGACAGGACACGCTCAGCCTGGAATACGCGGCCTTCCAGCACACCCTGACCAATCCCCTGCCCGGCTACGAGCCGCATGCCGAGATCACCTTGCTCAATCCCGAACTGCTGGTGCGGGGCCGGCATGTCCGCCTGCAGCGCATCGACTGGCTGGTGGCCCAGTCGGCCATTCCATCCTCGGCACTGTTCGCGCCCCGCGCATGGCGCGTCGCACTCACCACCCGCGGCAAGCCCTTTGCCGAACGCGAGCGGATGGCCACCAGCCTGGCATACCACACCGGCCGTGCCTGGATGGCCGGCGGCGGCGCCGTGTTCTCGCTATTGCCGGGTATCAGCGTCGAGGCCAGCAGCGGGCTGCGTCATCGCGTGGCCGCCGCATTGCATGCCGCCGTCACGCGGCAGGGTACGCACTGGTCGGCACAGCTGGAAATGCATGTGGAAAAATTCGTCGCCGGCTCCACGCTGCGGCGCGACGGCGTGCGCGCGACGAGCGAGTTCAGGCTGTCGCGCGACCTGTCGGTGGCGGCGAGCGCCGTGCAGGAATGGACGCCGCGGCGCGAGCGTGAATTGCGCGTGAGCCTGAAGTGGCGGCAGCGCAGCCTTCAGCTTGCCGATTAAAAGCGCAGCGGCGGAATTACCACATCAAATCATCAGGAATCTGGAATGCGGCATACGGATCATCCGCTTCGACCTCGTTACTG
>CAMLFK010000192.1 GCA_946479255.1 uncultured Oxalobacteraceae bacterium | reverse complement strand
GCCGCCGGCATGCTGGGCGCCTTCATGGCGGTGCTCGACATCCAGATCACCAATTCCTCCCTGCGCGACATTTTGGGCACGCTGTCGGCCACGCAGGAAGAGGGCTCCTGGATCTCCACCGCCTACCTGTGCGCCGAGATTGTCGTCATTCCGATGACCGCGCTGTTCTCGCGCGTGTTCGGTATCCGCGGCTACATGATCGGCACCACCGCGCTGTTCGTGCTGTTCTCGACCCTGTGCGGCACTGCCTGGAACCTGGAAAGCATGATCGTGTTCCGCGCCCTGCAGGGCTTTACCGGCGGCGCGCTGATTCCCATGGCGATGACCCTGGTCATGGCCAAGCTGCCGCCGTCCAGACGCGCCACCGGCATGGCCATCTTCGGCCTGACCGCCACGCTGGCGCCGGCCATGGGCCCGACGCTCGGGGGCTACCTGGCCGAAATGTATGGCTGGCCATCGATCTTCTACATCAACTGGATTCCCGGCATTCTGCTCATCGCCGGCATGTGGTGGGGCATGGACCCGCAGCCGCGCCAGTGGAAGCTGCTCGCTTCGGCCGACTGGCTGGGCATCGCCCTGATGGCCGTCGGCCTGGGCAGCCTGACCATCTTCCTTGAAGAAGGCAATTCCAAGGACTGGTTCGAATCGAACTTCATCATCACCTTCGCGGCGCTGTCGCTGGCCGGCATCCTGGGCTGGGTGGTGACCAGCTTTACCCGCGCCGAGCCGTTCGTGAACCTGCGCCTGTACGGCCAGCGTAACTTCCTGGTGGCGACGGTGCTGTCGGCGGTGATCGGCATGGGCTTGTACGGCTCGTCCTTCCTGCTGCCGCTGTACCTCGGCCAGATCGCCAACTACACGCCGATGCAGATCGGCGAGGTGATCATGTGGGTCGGCCTGCCGCAGCTGTTCGTGATGCCTTTCGTGGCCAAGCTGTCGGTGAAGGTCGACAACCGGATCCTGTGCGGCATCGGCCTGGCATTGTTCGGCATTTCCTGCCTGATGAATTCGCACATGGACGCCACCACCGGCTACGACCAGCTGCTCTGGTCGCAGGTGGTGCGCGCCCTCGGACAGCCGCTCATCATGCTGACCCTGTCGAATTTCGCCATGAACGGCATCGCCCCGAGCGACACCGCATCGGCATCGAGCCTGTTCAACATGACCCGCAACCTGGGCGGCTCGATCGGCATCGCCATGTTGGCCACCATGCTGACCAACCGCGAGCACTTCCACTCGGCCCGCATCGGCGAGTCGGTGACGCTGCTGTCCGCGCCCGTACAAGAACGCATCGAGCAGTTGACGCAGGCCTTCGTTACGCGTGGTATTGACCCGGTCACGGCCGGCCAGCAGGCGCTGGCGGCAATCGACCGCATCGTGCGGCGCGAGGCTTATGTGATGGCTTACAACGACGGCTTCGTGAGCATGGCCGCCATTCTGTTCGGCTGCATCGTCGCGCTGCTGTTTGCCGACCGCCTGAAGGCGCCGTCGGGCGCAAGCGCCGGCGCGCACTGACAATAAAAGACAAAGGAATCAATATGAACGCATTGATGAAAACCGTGATCGCGGCCTCGCTGGCGGCGCTGGCCGGATGCTCTACCATCGGCAAGGACTTTGTCGAACCGCCGGCCACGTCAAGCGCCAGCTACCGCCACCAGGACGCTGCCAAGCTTGACGCCGCGCGCTTGCCCAGCGCATGGTGGACCGTGTTCAAGGATGACACCCTGAACGCGCTCGAACAACGCGCGCTCTCAAGCAACCCGGGCGTGAAGGCCAGCGCCCAGCGCCTGCTGCAGGCCCAGGCCCAGCTGGGTGTGCTGCGCGCGGCGCAGTTGCCGGCAGTCTCCGTCGGCACTTCGGTGGCCAATTCGCGTACCTCGTCCGAGACCTCGCAGAGTCTCGCCATGGGAGGCCGTTCCATCGAAGGTAACAACTACGTGATCGGCGCCTCGCTGTCATATGAACTCGACCTGTGGGGCCGGGTGCGGCGCGTGGTCGAATCGGCCGATGCGCAGGCGCTGGCGGCCCAGGACGACCGCGATGGCGTGATCCTGCTGCTGTCGGCGCAAGTGGCAAGCACCTACTGGCAGCTGCGCGGGCTCGATGCCGAGCTGGCGATCCTGAACGATGCATTGGCCACGCGGCGCGAGTCGGAACAGATTGTCGAAGCGCGCTTCAAGGGAGGCTTGACCAATGAGCTGGACGTGGCGCGCGCCCGTATCGAACGCGCCAATGCCGAAGCCGACCTGCACGAGCTGGCGCGCCAGCGCAACACGCTCGAACACGGTCTGGCGACGCTGGTGGGCGCTTCGCCGACCGAGCCCTTGCTGGCCGCTGCTGGCAAAGTGGAGCTGCCGGCGCCGCCTGCCATTCCGGTGGGACTGCCGGCCAGCTTGCTGGGCCAGCGCCCGGACCTGGCGGCCAGCGTGGCCAACCTGAAGGCGGTCAATGCCAACGTGGCGGTGGCCGAAGGCGCGTTCTATCCATCGCTGTCGCTGACGGCCAACTTCGGCTTCGCGTCGCAAGCCTTGCACGACCTGGCCAGTGGCGGCGCGCGCCAGTTCTCGCTTGGCCCGCTGGCCCTGTCGCTGCCAGTGTTCGACGGCGGCCGCAACCAGGCCAATCTGTCGCTCGCCAAGGCGCGTTACGGTGAGGCGCTGGCCAATCATGAGGCACGCCTGCTGACCGCACTGAAGGAAGTGGAGGATGCCTTGTCCGACGTGCAGCAGCGCCAGTTGCAGGGCGAAGTGCAGGCGCAGTCGCAGCAGGCCGCGGCCCGCGCCCATATGGTGGCCAAGGCGCGCTACGAGCGGGGCTTGTCGAACTATCTGGATGTGACGGATGCGCAGAGAAGCGCGCTGGCCGCGGACCGTGCGGCGGCGCAGATTCGTACCCAGCGTTTGCTGGCGTCGGTCTCGGTGGCGCGCGCCTTGGGAGCAGGGTGGAAGCAGGAAGCGCCGCTGGCGACGATGGCGAACGCCCGCTGACCTGCCTGCATGGATCGTCTTCCACCAGCCTTAGAACCGTCATCCTTGCGAAGGCGACGATCCAAAGCGCGTCAACGCAGAGCAATTGCGGTTCTATGACGTAGCCTGCCATGGATCCTCGCCTTCGCAAGGATGACGTGCTGGGGGCAATGGTTGAAGGATGCGTTGTCGACGACTCACGTCTCACGGCGTAAAGTCCAGGTATAGATCGCGCCACGTTGGATTGTGCTTCGTGACCAGGTCAGTCTTCCAGCGCCGCTTCCAGTGTTTCAGCTGCTTCTCGCGGAGGATTGCTTCTCTGATGTCAGCGTGCACTTCGAACCAAACGAGTATGTGCACACCGTATTTCTTCGTAAATCCATCTTTAACATCATTGCGATGCTGATACGCGCGCGCGATCAGATCCGACGTCACCCCGATATACAAAGTTCCGTAAGGTTCACTTGCAAGCATGTAAACGTAACTGTCCCTTTCCATCCCCCCAGCCTGCGCTACCTAAACCACCCGCACCCAGGGCGACGTCAATCGTGCGCGGGTTTGTCGGCAGTAATCTCAAGGCACGCCGTTGGCGCAGTGCTCGGCGAACCCCGGCTGCTGCGCCAGGCGTTCATACCATGCGGCGACGGCCGCTAGCCGCGGCCGTTCGATCGGGGTCGACAGCCAGCGCTTGGTCGATAACCCCAGCACGATGTCAGCCAAGGTGAAGCGCTCGCCCGCCACATAGGCATTGGTGATAGCGAGCTGGCGGTCAAGGATGGCCATGTGGCGGTTCCAGGCCTGCGCGCTGGCCTCGATCGATGCTGCGTCGGTGTAGGCCGGGCTGCGCCGCACCAGTCCCATGAAGGCGTAGCGCCAGGCGGTGTTCAGTTCGGCCACCTGCCAGTCCATCCATTTTTCCACCTGGGCGCGCGCCATCGCATCAATCGGCAGCAGGTCGCTGCGCCCCTGGCGCGCGGCCAGGTAGCGGCAGATGGTGTTCGATTCCCACAGCGGAACGCCATCGTCGACCAGCACCGGCACCATGGCATTGGGATTGAGCGCCATGAACTCGGGCTGGGTGCAGCTTTGTTCGCCGCTGCCCCAGGGTTCTGGCCTGATGTCGATACCTGCTGCAGCGCAGGTCCACAAAACCTTGCGCACGTTAATGGAACTGGACTTCCCTAATACGCGCAGCATGAGTACCTCATGATTTACAAATCGACAATCCCCAGTATAGCCTCCCTCTCTTCGGGCCGCACGGCGACGGCGGCGGGCTCAGCTCAAGCGCAATGTTGATGATTTTCCATTCGGAAATATATTTTGATAAAAGGGCTTCAGTCGGCTGATTACTTGCCGATAGGCATGTATGGACCTCCTCGGGAACTGTCATGCTGAAGCCTTACCTCCTCGCCGCCCTTGCTCTCTTGTCATTCAATACCAGCGCCGCTTCGCTGACCGAGCAGGAAACCCGCTGGCTCGAAGCCGCCGCGCCGGTACTGGCATATTCGCAAAGGATCAAGCTGCCGGTCGACATCATCGTGCAGCCGCAGGCGCGCGCCGGCGACGTGCCGATGGCAATGGGTTACGACAAGGGACGGTGCAAGCTGGTGCTGTCCATGCGTGGCAATCCCGATGCGGAGGGCATCCTGCAAAAGGTGCCGGAAGCCGAGCGCACCCTGTTGATCGAAGTGATGGCGGCGCATGAAATCGGCCACTGCTGGCGCTATGTGCAGGGCGTCTGGCACGCGCTGCCGGCCGGCTTCACGGAAACCGGCGAGGAACGCGCCGAGAGTGCGGAACTGCTGGCGGAATCGAAAGCGATGCGCGAAAATCGGCGCGAAGAGGGTTTCGCCGACCTGGTGGCGCTGGCCTGGACCCAGCGTTTCCATCCCGAACAGTATGGCCGCGTGTACGCATGGCTGGAAAATCTGCGCGCCGACCAGCCGGTGGCCCGCAGCGGCCACGACACACGGGTGTGGGTGCGGCTGGCCAAGGATGCCAGCGTGTTCGCCCATGGGGCCACGCCGTTCGAGACCGCCACAACGGCCTGGAGCAAAGGTTTGTTGACGAGCGAATAAGGATGAACAAGCTGGCCGGCGCCATCGGTGCCTTGTTGATTTTCTGCACAGTCCATGCGCAAGCCGGCGTGGTCGCCACCGAAGCGCAGTGGATCGCCGCGGCCAGCGCCGCGGTCGATTATGGGCGCCGCCAGGGCATGCCGATTTCGCTCGAAGTCGAGGCCGGCGATGGCTTGCCGGGGCACACGCCGATCGGCCTGGCCAGCGAGAACGGCCATTGCACCCTGATCGTTTCCGCACGTAATAATCCAACCGCCGACAAGCTCAGCGCCATGATCGCGCCCGAGCTGCTCGATCTGTTCCTGGCAGGGGCGGCCATTCACGAACTGGGCCATTGCCACCGCCGCCTGCAAGGCTATCCGCACAATGAGAAATTACTGCCGGTCGTGGCCTGGATGGCGCCGGTACGCAACTGGTTCAAGCGCCGCGTGCTGACCGAGGAAGCGTATGCCGACATGACTGAAGTGGCATGGCTGGCGCGCTACCATCCACAGCAGTTTCATGCGGTGGTGGGGCAGATCCTCAAGGTGCGCTCGCGTTTCCGCGAACCTAAGCACGACACGCTGCCATGGCTGCACATTGCCATGGCCGAGGGACCCGCCGATGGACCTGGAAACGTTTTCGCGTTGGCCGAGCAGAGACTGTCGAGATACCGGTAGGTTTTTTCCTTAGCGTATGTACGTTGTCGCACAGATGGCGAAGCATGATCAGACGTTAAATCATGTACCACAACCACATACAAAAAGGTCCTGCCATGAAACCAATCACCGCTACTCTGCTGGCCGCCGCGCTCAGCGCCGCTTTCGCCACGGCTTCGGCCGCCGACACCAAGATCGATACCGCGGCGTACCGCAACATGACCGCCAAGGCGACCGCCGACTATACCGCCGCTTCCGCCGGCTGCAAGAGCAAGACTGCGGCCGAGCGCAAGATCTGCAACGAGCAAGCCAAGGTAGCGCGTGCCCGCGCCGAACTCGACGCCGTGACCCAGTACAACGACACCAAGCCGCTGCGCACCAAGGCGCGCACCGCACTGGCCAATGCCGAATACTCGCTGGCCAAGCTGAGCTGCGCCGGCCAGGCCGGGGCGGAGAAGGACAACTGCCTGAACAACGCCAAGTCGGTGCACACCGCCGCCGTGGCTGACGCCAAGGCCGACCGCGCCGTGCGCGTGGCCGCCAATGTCGACAGCACCGGCGCCATCACCAATACCCAGCCGCGCGATCCCGCCAAAGCTGCCGCCGTCGAAAAATGCGCACAGGTCGCCGGCCAGCCGAGCACCGGCTGCCTGATCGACAACAAGGGCACCGCGACCGCCGCCGCCACCACTGCCGGCGCGGTGGCCAACCGTACCGAGAACCTGGCTGAGCGCGCCGTCGACAAGACCAAGGAAGTGGCCCGCAACGTGGCCGGCAAGACCGAGCGCGCGGCCGAAACCGCCGCCGTGAAAACCGAGCGTGCCGCCGAGAACATGGAGGCGAAGACCGAGCGCGCCGCCGCCAAGACCGGCAATGTGGTGGCCGATTCGGTCATCACCACCAAAGTCAAGGCCGACATTTTTAAAGAGCCTGAACTCAAATCGATGGGCATCCACGTGGAGACCGAAAAAGGTGTGGTGATGCTCTCCGGCTTCGTCGATTCGAAGGCCGATGCAGAGAAAGCAGTGCGCCTGGCCAAGCAGGTTGAAGGCGTCAGTTCGGTCAAGAGCGCCATCAAGGTCAAGTAATTCCACGTAAGACCATCGCGCCGCACGTCGTTGCCACCCTGCGTGGTAACGACGTTTTTTTGCATCAGTGTTTGTGCCGCTCATCAATACTCACCACCGCGGCAACACCGGGCGTATAATTTTCTGGTGAACAGACTAGAAGCCTTCGGATACATTGCCGCCCAGGCGGCGCGTGGTGACATCACACTGCCCACCAGCGTGAACGCCGCGCTGCGCCTGCAAATAGCGCTCGACAATCCCAATTGCCACATCGAAGACGCCATCAAGCTGGTGCTGGGCGAGCCGCAGCTGGCCGCGCGCGTGGTCGCGCTGGCCAACTCGGCCGCCTTCAATCACGCCGACGCCACCGTCACCAGCGTGCGCGCGGCCGTCATGCGGGTTGGGTACCGCAGCCTGCAAACCCTGGTCGCCACCCTGGTCGTCAAGCAGTTCGGCAGCCGTATCATCGACCCCGCCCTGCGCGCCAAGGCGGAACAGCTGTGGCTGCACACGGCCCACGTGGCCGCGCTGTCGCATGTGCTGGCGCGGCGCGTCACCTTCATCGATCCCGATACCGCCATGTTCGCCGCCATCGTGCATGAAGTGGGCGGCTTCTACCTGCTCTCGCGCGCCGATGAATTCCCCGGCCTGCTCGACGACGACCCGGAAAAATGGGGCGAGCTGTGCGAAGAAGTGCTCAGCCGCGAAGTCATGCGCAAGCTGGACATTCCCGAGCCGGTCAGCAGCGCCATCCTCGAAGTGCGCGACGGCATGATCAATATCCCGCCCAGCAACCTGCTCGACACGCTGCTGCTGGCCAACCAGTTCTCGCCGGTGCCGTCGCCGCTTGGTGCCGTGCAGCCGATGCCGGCGCATCGCGACTCCGCGCTCGACTTCGTCATCGACGCCTCCACCCTGGCCAGCCTGCTGAAGGAATCGGAAGAAGAGTTGCGCTCGATGAGTACGGCCCTGATGGTCTGAGCGAAACCTCAACTGCACATCTCAACCGCGGAACCAAACGCGGCCCCGCGCTTCTAATCGGATGAATGGGACACCGTCCCGTCGCCTTGGGGGAAGCAATGGGTCGCCTGCACGCGCTGTCGCTATTGCGTGTTTTGCTGATTGGCTTGCTGATTGGCTTGCTCCAGGCTGGCGCGGCGGCGGCGCGCACGGTGGCGCCGGTGACCTTGCTGACCATCGACGGCGCCATCGGTCCGGCCAGTGCCGATTACGCCGCACGCGGCATTGCCCGCGCCGAACGCAATGGCAGCCAGCTGGTCGTGCTGCAAATCGACACACCCGGTGGGCTGGACACGTCCATGCGCACGCTGATCAAGGCCATCCTCACGTCGCCGGTGCCGGTGGCCGCATTCGTCGCGCCCAGCGGCGCGCGGGCGGCCAGCGCCGGCACCTACGTCGTGTACGCCAGCCACATCGCGGCGATGGCGCCTGGTACCAACCTGGGCGCGGCCACGCCGGTGCAGCTGGGCGGCAAGCCACCCGATCCCACACCCAGGCGGGAACCTGACGAGCCTGACAGCAAGGCCGGCAAGGAGGGCGCGGGTTCGCCCAAATCCTCGCCCAAACCTTCGCCCGAATCTTCGCCCGAATCTTCGCCCGAGCCGTCCATGTCGCGCAAGGCGCTCAACGATGCGGCGGCTTATATCCGCGGGCTGGCCCAGCTGCGCGGCCGCAACGCCGACTGGGCGGAGAAAGCCGTGCGTGAAGCGCTCAGCCTGCCGGCATCCGACGCCCTCAAGGTCGGGGTGGTCGACTACGTCGCCGACGACGTGCCGGCACTGCTCAGGCAAGTCGACGGCAGGACGGTCACCGTGCTCGGACAAGCCAGGCAGCTGCGCACCGCCGGCGCGCTGGTGGCCGACGAAAAGCCGGACTGGCGCGCCAGGCTGCTGGGCGTGATCAGCGATCCCAGCATCAGCCTGATCCTGATGACCGTCGGCGTCTACGGGCTGCTGTTCGAATTCATGAGCCCCGGCGCGGTGGCGCCCGGGGTGATCGGCGCGCTGTGCCTGATGCTCGGCCTGTACGGCCTGCAGCTGCTGCCACTGAACTACGCCGGGCTGGGCTTCATCCTGCTCGGGCTGGCGTTCATGGTGGGCGAGGCCTTCCTGCCCAGCTTTGGCATTCTCGGCCTGGGCGGCATCGCCGCCTTCGTCACCGGCGCGCTGATCCTGATCGATACCGAGCTGCCCGACTACGGCATTCCGCTGGGCCTGATCGGCACCCTGGCGGTGGGCAGCGCATTGCTGATCGGCGGCACCGCCGCAGTGGCCCTGCGCACGCGCCGCAAGGCGGTGCTGGGCGCCGGCGACGAGCTCAAGGGCTGCATCGCCGAAGTGATCAACGAGATCGGACCCGGCACGGAGGGCGGGCCGCACGAGGGCTGGGCCAATGTGCGCGGCGAAACCTGGCGGGTGGCCAGCAATGCGCCGCTGCACCGGGCGCAAAAGGTCATGGTGCTCGGCCGGCGCGGCGCCTTGCTCGATGTGGCGCCGCTTGAACCGGCGGGCGGGCACCAGCAATGAACAACAAGCAGAGGATAGGGGGCACACATGATTGAAATCGGCTTCGGGATCGGCACGCTGGTCCTGCTGTTGCTCATGCTGCTGGCAATGTCGGTGCGCATCCTGCGCGAGTACGAACGTGGCGTGGTGTTCCAGCTGGGCCGCTTCTGGGCCGTCAAGGGGCCCGGGCTGATCCTGCTGATCCCGGTCCTGCAGCAGATGGTGCGGGTCGACCTGCGCACCATCGTGCTCGACGTGCCGACCCAGGACGTGATCTCGCGCGACAACGT
>CAMLFK010000191.1 GCA_946479255.1 uncultured Oxalobacteraceae bacterium | reverse complement strand
CGATCACCTTGAGCTTGCGGCCGTTGATTTCCATCTTGCCGCCGGTGAGGTATTCCAGGCCCATCATGAAGCCGGTCTCGGTCTCCTTGGCGTAGGGTTCAAGCATGCCGGTCTTGCCGGCGATGAGGGCGACCTTGAGGTCCGGGCCGGCCGCCAGGGCTGGGCTGGCAAACGCGGCAGCGATCACGAAGGCGAGGGTGTTTTTTACGATCTTCATTGTGTCTCCTTGTTGTAGGACTTTGCAGCTCGCCTAGTCGACCTGTTCGAGGAACTGCGCGATGGCGCTGCGCGCGGTCGGTTCGGTCAGCATCGGTGCATGGCCGACGCCTGGTACTTCAACATACTGCATCGCCGGTGCCGCGCGCCGCATGTAGCTGGCCTGTTCGGCTTCGACCAGGTCCGACAGCGCGCCGCGCACCAGCAGGGTGGGGCGGCGGTGTGCCAGGCGCCGGAACGCCAGGCGCGACATCAGCGATGCGGCTTTCAGTTTGCCTTCCTTCAGCGGCCGGGCGATGTTGGGATCGTACCTCAGGACCAGCTGGCCCTGCTCGTTCTCGATAAACGCGCGGTGCGCCCACTTGCTCCACTCTTCCATGTCGTTGGCGGGAAAGGCGCCCTGGTTGATGTTCATGATGTAATCGGTGGCCTGCTCCCACGAGTTCATGGCGGTGCCGCAGCCGGCGTAGGAGGCGATCCTGGACAGGCCGCGCTGCGACAGCACCGGGCCGACATCGTTCAAAATCGCCGCGGCGATCAGTTTCAGGCGCCGCATGGCCAGGGTCATGGTGATGATGCCGCCCATCGAGGTGCCGACGAATACGGCGCGCGCGATGCCCAGGTCGCGCGCCAGCTTGGCCACGTCCCCGGCGTACACCATCGGGTGGTAGTGGCTGGGGTCCGGGTCGCGCGCCGAGCGCCCGCGTCCGCGCACATCCAACGCCAGCACGCGGCGCGACTGGCTCGCAATCCAGGGCGCCAGTTCCTCGAAATCGGACGAGTTGCGGGTCAGACCATGGATGCAGATCACGGGAAGGCGCGCCGGGCCGCCCTGCGATGGGTAATCGCGGGCATACAGCGCCAGGCCGTCGGCGCTGGTGTAGGTCAGGTCGGTGAAGGTAGTCACGCTGTCGGCTCGCCGGTTGTCCATAGCTTGTCAGCCAAAACGTCAGAAGCGGTATTCCAGCGTGGCCTGCACCTGGCGCGGATTGCCGTAAAACGCGGTGAGCGTCCCTTCGCGGCCCAGGGTCGAGAAGGTGTAGCCGCCGGTTTTATAGCGTTCGTTGTTCAGGTTCTTGCCGTGCAGGGCAGCGCGGACCCGGCCGTCGGCGCGCAGCCACTGAATGCTGGCGTCGTACAGCCTGTAGCTTTCCTGGTCCAGGATAGACGGGATCTCGAACTGATAGGTTTTGCCACGGTAAGACGCACTGGCGCTCAGGGTGACTTTGCCGTTGTGGCCCATCAGCGGCAGCGCAATATCGTAGCTGGCGCGCAGGTTCATGCTGTTTTTCGGCGTGTTCTGGAACACGCGGTTGGCCGCCTGGTTGACGCCGGCGACGATGAATTCCTTGTACTCGGCGTCGATGTAGCTGTACATGCCGGTCAGGCTGAAGGCGTCGGTGATGCGTGCCATGCCTTCGAGCTCGATACCGCGGATGTCGGCCTTGCCGGCATTGGTCTGCAGGCCCGCGAAGGCATCGTCGACGCCGTCCCCGTTGGTGTCGACTGCAACCGAGCTCGGGATCTGCACCTGCTTGTACTCGCTGTCGAACAAAGCGATATTGGTCATGAAGCGCCCGCCCGCGAACTGCGACTTGAGGCCCAGTTCGAGCGTGTCGATGGTCTCGGGCTTGTAGCCGGCCAGCGCCTGTTCGCGCGTCATGCCCGTGCCGGCGAAGGCGATGCGCGGATCGAAACCGCCGCCCTTGAAGCCGCGTGCCAAGGTGGCGTACACATTGTGATCGCCGTTGACCTTGTAGGCCACGCCAACCTTGGGCGTGAACTTCTTGTCCTCGCGTTCCAGTTCGCCATGGGTGAAGTCGGTATCGGTGCGGAACAGGATTGCACTCGGGTTGCCCAGGGCGGGCGAACCGGCGCCCAGGTACACCTGGCGCAGGATGCTCGCTTCGCGCTTGTCCGCCGTGTAGCGCCCGCCCAGCGAAACGCTCCACTGGTCGTTGATGGTGTAGTTGGCATCGGCATACACCGCCCAGGCGCGGGTGTCGACGTCGCCGAAGGTGTAGATGGCGGTCGGCAGGGCGCCGCCCAGGATGGTGTCGAACTGGTTGAATGCGTTGGCGTCGAGGTAGTAGAAGCCGGCCACGCCCTGCAGCTTGTCGCTGGTGTAGGTCAGCTGGAATTCCTGGCTGAACTGGCGGTTCTTGTACACGGCCGGCACATGGAAGTCGGTGACGGCCAGCGAATCGAAGTCGATCGGCGCCCAGGTTTCGTCGCGCCGCGCCGCGGTGATCGACTTGAAGCTCAGGGTGGGGTTGATCGTATATTCCACCGTGGCCGAGCCGCCGTAGGCCTTTACTTCCTGTTCGTGTCCCAGCACCTGGGTGAGGTTGGCGCGGGTGTCGTACACATCGTCCAGGATCGGCGCGCCGCTGGTGCGGCCGACCGTCAGGCGGTGGCCGTTGCGGGCCTGGGAATCGTCCTGGGTGATGTCGGCCGACAGGCGCACGAACAGGTCGCTATTGGGCGTGAACTCGGCGGTCAGGCGGGCCGCCGAGATGTCCTTGTCGTAGTTGTCGCGGCCGTTGGTCAGGTTTTTGCCGAAGCCGTCGCGCTTGAAGCGGGCGATCGAGGCGCCGATGCGGGCGGTGTCCGACAGCGGGGTGCTGGCGGTCAGCACCAGGTCGCGCTCGCTGTAGTTACCGAGCGTGCCGCGCACGCGGATGTCGGTCTTGGGGCCGAGCCGGCGGGTCACGTATTTGACGGCGCCACCGATGGTATTGCGGCCGTACAGGGTGCCTTGCGGGCCGCGCAACACTTCGATGCGGTCGACGTCGAAGATGTCGGTGATGGCGGCCTGCGGGCGGGCGATGTAAATGTCGTCGACGTAGATGCCGACGCCGGCTTCGAAGCCGGCCAGCGGGTCTTGCTGGCCGACGCCGCGGATGAAGGCGGTCAGGGTGGTGTTGGTGCCGCGCGCGGCTTTCATGGTGGTGTTGGGCAGCGCCGTGGTCAGGGCGACGATGTCGGTCGCGCCCTGGCGTGCCAGCTGCTCGGAGCTGAAGGCGGTGACCGACACCGGCACGTCCTGCAGGGTTTCTTCGCGGCGGCGCGCGGTGACTTTGACCACGCCGGCATCGGCGAAACCGCCGCCGTTCACACCTCCGCCCTGGGCTGCGGAGCCCGCCGATTGTGGTTCAGGGGCGGCCGTTTCGACCGCGGCGGCCGGGGCCGGATCGGTCGCTTGTGCCTGGGCGGCATTGCCGAGCGCGCCACCGGACAGGGCCAGCAAGGCCGCGCAGTAACGGTTCAGCAGCTTATGTTTTTTGGTGGTGGAACGCATGGCAGGTCTCCTAGATATTGTTCGGGGGTCCGAAAGAGCAAGGCCATGCAGTGTGCTCTTGTTTTTTTTGCTTCGAAAGATGACAACATGCGCACTGCTTGTGCATAAATGCACAGACCGGCTCGGCAGAGCGGCTAAGGGTGGAAGCCTGTTGTATTTATCCCGTATGCATATGTACGTTTGCGGGCTATCAAACCGCAAGTCGGCGCCATGTGGCATTTCTGCTACTTACTGTGCAGCGGTGCACAGCGATATTCACGAATTGGCTATATTCGCTTCATGAATTCATTGCCCGAATGGACAGACTTGCGCTTCTTCCTCGAACTGGCCCGTGCCGGTACCTTGTCGGGCGCTTCGCGCCGGCTGGAGGTGGAGCACACCACGGTCGCGCGCCGCATCGACCGGCTCGAAACCCAGCTGGGCAGCACGCTGTTCGACCGCAGCCGCGAGGGTTACGAGCTGACCGAAATGGGCCAGACCTTGCTGCCACACGCCGAAGCCATGGAAAGCGCGGCGCTGGCCGCCGCCGAGCAGTTGTCCGGCACCGAGGTGTCCTTGCACGGCGTGGTGCGCCTCGGGGTGCCGGAGCTGTTCGCGGTGCGGGTAGTGGCGCCGGTGCTGGCCGGTATGCTGCAGGATAATCCCGACTTGAATGTCGACCTGCTGGTGCTGCCGCGCTTTGCCAACCTGGCCAACCGCGAAGCCGACCTTGGCGTCATGCTCGATCCGCCCAGCACCGGGCGCTACATGATCACCAAGCTGTGTACCTTTCGCCTGTACCTGTACGCCGCGCCCTCGTACCTGGCGCGGCACGCGCCGATCCGCGAGCGCGCCGACCTGGTCAACCATGATTTTGTCGACTACGTGCAGGACCGCCTGGCCAGCCAGGGCCTGAGCTACCTCGACGAACTCGGGTTCACGCCGCGCCGGCGCATGTGCTGCACCGGCATGCCGGCCCAGATCGAAGCGGCGGCCATGGGCATGGGGCTGGTGATGGCGCCGCCGTACGCGGTGCCCGATGATGGCCGGCTGGTGCGGGTGCTGGGCGAGTTTTTCGCCGAGCGGTCTTTCTGGCTGGCCGCACCGACCGACCTGTATCGCCTGCAGCGGGTGCGCGCCGTGTGGAACTTCCTGCGCGAGTACGCGGAATCGCACCCGGAATTGTTCGTGCATTCCGCTCAATAAGTTGATTGGAAGAGGCGGGAATGCGGAAGCCTTTTCGAGCATGACTGAACCGGCACATGCTCGATGGACTGACGGCCGCTCCCTCTACGGCACAATGGTCACAATGACGCGCTTGTAGCGTGACAGGGCCGGCGTACCTTTGTCGGTGACTTTGAGGATGAAGTGCGCCGTCTCCGCCTGCGTGACGACGGGCGCCTGAACATAGACACGATAAAGGTTTTCCGCGTGTACCGTCATGATCGGTTTGGTCAGCGAGCCGGCTTCCACATAGTTAAACCAGAGATAACTCAGGCTGTCTCCGTCCGGATCGCTCGTGCCGTCGGCACTCAAGTAAAACTTTTCCCCGGACTTGACCGTCAAGCGCTCTGGATGGCCAAGCGCTGGTACAGGCGGGTGATTGGCTGTCTTGTAGGACTTGGTCGTCCAGTCCATGCGGGCGGCGAAATCATTCTGAAACTCCTTGCGCCAACGCCAAATCGTCGTCCGGTATCCCTTCGACGCCGATTCCGCCGGTTTCACGGAGCGGTTGAATTCATTGGCAAGGTGGGGCGTGAAATGGTCAATCGCGTTCGTCCAGATTGGCCGCGGCTCGGCTTCGATAGGAATACCTCCCGTGAATCCCGTCGGATCGATGTCCGCAAGCGCGGGAGTGTACAGGGTATAACGCCCGCCCCAGCCGCCGAAGTCGGGCCGTTCAGGAACGTTCAGGCCATTGGGAATCAATGACAGGAAGCTGGGGGTATCGCCCTCCACGCCATAACCCACGTCGGGATACATCGCCCCAAGCGGTCCATGCTTTTGCTGGATGTGGGTGGCGATCCAGCTGTTGCTGATTTCGGCATTGTCGAATCCGGGCTCGACCGCCATCATGCCTACCCATGCCCCGTTCCCATAGCCGCCGGGGCTGACGACATAAAACAGATCAGGGAAGGTTTTTCTTATCCATATGCCACTGTCGTCCTGATCCGAAATGGTGTGCACGCGCAGCTTGCTGGTCATGCGCGCAAGCTCATCCTGGGAGCGTGACTGCTTGAGTTTGTACAGCGCCTGGGCAAGCGTATTTGCGCCGCCCCATACTGCGACCCAAACCGGCCGCGCATCGCTCTTCTCCAGGACCTTGATAATCGCTTCGGACCCCGGCGAATCTTTACCTGGGCCCACGCCCTCCATGCCAAAGACCGGCAAGCCTGCCTTGACGCGTCCAGCGAGGATCTTGGCGGCAGGGTAGCCGCTTTCGTGCTTGAGCAGGTTTGGCTGAACCTTACGATAGGCGTCGACGATGTTCAGGATCGACTTTGGCGCGACCAGGCTTTTCTGATGGACCGATGTCGTGGCGATCAAGGCTTCGATATCGATCTGATTCGCATAGAGCAGAAGTCGAACCAGCGATTGCGAATCGTCCGGATCCGCTTCGATGTCCGTCAGTACGACTAGCCTTTGCTTTGCAATCGGCGTCGCTTGGGAGGAGGGAAGGGTATTGGCATGGACTCCCGCGAATGTCAGGCAGGCGCACAAGGTTGCGCCGAGCACGGCAATAGTTTTCATGGGTAATGGCTAGGTCTGTGTGTGTCCGCTGCAAGCACGCGGGCGCAAAGTTATGTCGGCTGACTAATGCGGCCTAATGATAGTAGGTGAGTTATTTAAACGCAACATGCAAAATTGATCGTGGAACGGCCGCTGGGATCCAAGTTGCTGTAGAGAAGTCAGTCGTGGCAGCACACGCATAGCTTGTTGCCATCCGGGTCGCGGAAGTAAGCGCCGTAGTACTTGTCGTGATACTGCGGACGCAGGCCGGGCGGTCCCTCGCAGACGCCGCCATGCGCCAGCGCCGCCGCGTGGGTCCGGTCCACCGCCTCGCGCGAAGGCGCCAGCAGCGCCGTCATCTGGCCATTGCCGGCCGCCGGCGGCGCGCCATTGAAGGGCCGGGCGATCAGGAACAGCGGGCGCGCCTGGCCTGGTTTCATCCACCCCGCCCACGATGTGGACGGGTCGGAAAACTTGAGCTGCAGGCCCAGTTCCGTCATCAAACCCTCATAGAATGAACAGGCGCGCCCAAAGTCGCCCACGCCGATAGTCACATGCGAAATCATGCCTGCTCCTTGAATGGATTGCGTTCGTTGAGTTCATCGATATACGACTCCATGCCGCCGTTCTCGCGCTCCAGGAAGCGTTCGATCGCGTCCGAAAAAGCCGGGTGCGCCAGCCAGTGCGCCGACCAGGTCTCGGTCGGCAGGAAGCCGCGCGCCATCTTGTGTTCGCCCTGTGCGCCGCCTTCGAACACCGCGATGCCTTGCTCGATGCAGAATTCGAGCGGCTGGTAGTAGGCCGCTTCGAAGTGCAGGCAGGGCACGTGTTCAAGCTCGCCCCAGTAACGTCCGTACAGCGTGTGCCGGTTATGGATGAGCAGCGAGGCGGCGATGGCCTTGCCTTCGCGCTCGGCGATGATGAGCAGGATATTGTCCGGCATGGTACGCCCGATGCGCTGAAAAAAATCCAGGTTCAGGTAGGGCGTGGAGTGATGCGCGCGGTAGGTCAGCTGGTAGCAGCGGTTGAACATGCGCCAGTGGCTATCCGTGATGTCGGCTCCGCGCACGCGCCGCATGGTTACGCCGGCGTCCTGCACATGGCGGCGTTCGGCGCGGATGTTCTTGCGCTTCTTGCGCTCCAGGGTACCCAGAAACTGCTCGAAGTCGCGGTAGCCCTGGTTCAGCCAGTGGAACTGCACGCCGCGGCGCAGCATGAAGCCTGCGCCCGCCAGCTGGCGCGCGTGGTTCTCGGGCGGGTACAGGATGTGGGTGGACGAGACTTCCGATGCTTCCTGGGTATGGCGCAGCACGGCGATGAGGGCGGCGCGCGCATGCTCGTCGCGCGCCAGCAGGCGCGGACCGGTCACCGGCGTGAAGGGGATTGCCGACAGCAGCTTGGGGTAGTACTCCACGCCGTTGCGCTGGTAGGCGTCGGCCCAGGCCCAGTCGAACACGTACTCGCCATACGAATGCATCTTGACGTACAGCGGCATGGCCGCGGCCAGGTCAGCGCCGTCGTAGAGCAGCAGGTACTGCGGCTGCCAGCCGGTTTCGGGGCAGGCGCTGCCGGATTCATGCAAGGCGTGTAAAAAAGCGAAGGACAGGAAGGGGTTGCCGCGGTCCTGGCTGTCGGTTAATCCGTCCCAGGCCGGCTGGCCGATCTCGGCCAGAGAGGATGCGATATGCGTGCGATAATTCATTCTTGTCGAATCGATGATTCCATGTGGACGGCTAAAGGCATTCTACGCAAAAAATGAAAAACGATTTCTATAATCTCTACTCGCACGACTTTGCCCGCATCGCGGCTGCCACGCCGCGCTGCAAGGTCGCAGATCCGGCCTTTAACGCGCTTGAAACCATCAAGCTGGCCCGCCAGGCGCAAGAGCAGGGCGCCGCGCTGGCCGCGTTCCCCGAACTGGGCCTGTCGAGCTACACCTGCGACGACCTGTTCCAGCAGCGCGCGCTTCTCGACGCATCCGAACAGGCGCTCGCTTCGGTGGTCGATGCATCGAAGGGCCTGACGCTGGCGCTGATCGTCGGCTTGCCGCTGCGGGTCGGCCATCAGCTGTTCAATGTCGCTGCCGTGGTCGCGCGCGGCCGCATCCTGGGCCTGGTCCCCAAGAGCTACCTGCCCAACTACGGCGAGTTCTACGAAGCGCGCCAGTTCAGCGCGGCCGATTGCGCGGTGCAGGCCACCGTGTGCCTGCTGGGCCAGGATGTGCCCTTCGGCGCCGGCCTGCTGTTTGAAGCTTCGGACCTTCCGTTGCTGCGCTTTCATGTGGAAATCTGCGAAGACGTATGGGTGCCGATTCCGCCATCCTCGTTTGCCGCGCTGGCAGGCGCCACGGTGCTGGTCAACCTGTCGGCATCGAATGTCGTGGTGGGCAAGAGCGGCTACCGCCACCAACTGGTAGCGCAGCAGTCCGCGCGCTGTCTGGCGGCCTATCTGTACACCTCGGCCGGGCTGGGCGAATCGACCACCGACATGGGCTGGGACGGGCAAGCGCTGATCTACGAGAAGGGCGACCTGCTGGCCGAGTCCGAGCGCTTCCTCGACCATTCGCACATCATCTTTGCCGACGTCGACCTGGAACGCCTGTCGCGCGAGCGCTATCACACCACCACTTTCGGGCACTCGGTGCGCCGCCATGCGGCCGAGGTGGATGCCTTCGACGTGGTGCGCTTTGAGCTTGGCATCAAGCGCACCGGCGTGCTGCCTTTGGTGCGCACGGTCGAGCGCTTTCCGTATGTGCCGATGGATGCGCGCCGGCGCGACGAGCGCTGCACCGAGGTCTATAACATCCAGGTGCAGGCGCTGCTGCAGCGGCTGTCGTCGAGCGGCATGCAGAAGGTGGTCATTGGCGTGTCGGGCGGGCTCGATTCGACCCATGCGCTGCTGGTGTGCGCCAAGGCCATGGACCGCCTGAACCTGCCGCGCTCGAACATCCTGGCCTACACCATGCCGGGCTTTGCCACCAGCGAACGCACCTTGCGCCAGGCGCGCGAGCTGATGGAAGTGGTGGGCGCCAGCGCGCAAGAAATCGACATTCGTCCAAGCTGCATCCAGATGCTCAAGGACCTCGGCCATCCGTATTCGGAGGGGCAGGAACAGTACGACATCACCTTCGAGAACGTGCAGGCGGGCGAGCGCACCAGCCACCTGTTCCGGCTGGCGAACTTCAACCAGGCCATCGTGATCGGCACGGGCGACCTGTCCGAGCTGGCGCTGGGCTGGTGCACCTACGGCGTGGGCGACCATATGTCGCACTACAACGTCAACGCCAGCGTGCCCAAGACCCTGATCAGCCACCTGGTGCGCTGGGTGGCCGACACCGGCGCGATCGGCGCAAGCGGATCGGATGTGCTGCTGGGCGTGCTCAATACCGAAATCAGTCCCGAACTGGTGCCGGGCAAGGCCGGCGAGGACCAGCCGGCCCAGGTGACGGAAAGCGTGATCGGGCCGTACGAGCTGCAGGACTTCAATCTGTACTACATCCTGCG
>CAMLFK010000190.1 GCA_946479255.1 uncultured Oxalobacteraceae bacterium | reverse complement strand
TATGGGTTCCCGCCTTCGCGGGAATGACAGCGGGGGAGCGGATAGAGCTTCTAAAGCACGCGCTGGAAACTTGCCCGCACCTTATCCCGATCCCCGCAATCAAAATGCCACCACTCGCTCTGGATCCCCACAAACCCCGCATGCGTCATCATGTCGCGCAGTAGTTCGCGGTTCTCCACCTGCGCCAAGGTCAGCTTACCTTTATCCAGCATATCCGCCTCATGGCGCGGCTGCGACAGCCACGTCAGATCGTCGAACGCGGTCCCCATATTGAGCTCTTCGCCATCGGCATCGAGCAGGGTGATATCGACCGCCATCCCGAACGAGTGAATCGACCCGCGCGAGGGTTCGGCCAGGTACTCTTGCAAACCTGTCCCCTCCAGCGCAGCCCACAGGGCTTTCTGCACCCGCTGCGGCCGCAGTGCATCCAGAATCAGGATCTGAAAGTCATGCCGCTTGACGGCCAGCCAGTCGACCGCCCGCTCCAGCGCGGCCGCCGCATCGCGATGCAGCCAGGCGCAGTCGAACGGCGAATACAGGTCGCGCCCGACAAAATTATCCGCGCCGGCATAGCGCAAGTCCACGGCAATCCCGCGGATGGTGCTCAGGTGCCGAAACTGCGTGCAGCCGGCGATGTCTTCGATGGCAACGGTAGGGTTCATGGCGTGGTCGGCTTTATCAATCCATCGATCAGCGACGCCGTTTCCGCATCCGGCGTCCCGTCGATCAGGCTGGGTCGGTACTTCATCTGAAAAGCCACCAGCACGGCGCGGGTGGCGGCATCGAGTTCGCCGTGCTGCGGCACCGAGTAGCCGTATGCTGCCAGCTGCTTCTGGAACCACGATACTTCGGGAATCTGCACGTTATAAATCTCGCGCGCAGCAAGCACGCGCTGCGCATCCGGCCACACGGTCAGCCCGGCCGCGGCCAGCTGGTTCCACGGGAACATCGGTCCCGGGTCCTGCTTGCGCGTCGGGGCGATGTCGGCGTGGCCGATGACGTTCTCCGGCGGGATGTTGTGGCGTTTGACGATGTCGCGCACCAGCATGATGATCTGGTCCACCTGGGTCTGCGGGAAGGGGTACCAGATGCGCCCGTTGGGCCCTTCGGTAAAGCCGCGGTTGACGATCTCGATGCCGATCGAGCTGGCGTTCAGGTAGGTGTAGCCGCGCCAGTACGACAGGCCCGCATGGTTGGCCTGGCGCGATTCATCCACCAGCGAGTAAATCACCGGGCTCGGGTCGTCAGTTACCAGGTAGTGCGCGCTGACGGCCTGGTTGGACAGTATGTTGATCGAGCGGTTGGTGTCGGCCACGGTGTAGTGCAGCACCAGGAACTTGGCGCGGCTGCTCTGGCCTTTGGCCGTGTAAGTGCGGTCGATGAAGGGACCCATCGATGTGCAGCCGGTGAGTACAAGCGCGGCCAGCGCGGCGGACAGGAGTTTGATCATCGTGAAGGGGCAGTCAAAAGGGATGCCGCAATACGGGCGGCGCCGTGGTGCGGCTGGATGGGGGCATGGGTCAGCGGAACGTCGCGCCCGAGCACCTCGCGCATGGACGCCAGGATCAATGGATGCAGGGTCGATGCGCGGCCGGCCAGCACCACCGGGCGCAGGCCGTGGCGGCTGATCAGCGCCTGGGCCAGGCGCGCCAGTTCTTCGCCGGCGCGATTCAAAATGTCGGCTGCCACCGGGTCGAATTCGGCGCTTGCCGCCACCGCCAGGGCCAGCTTACCCACGGCGCCGCGTTCCTGGGTGTAGATGAATTCGCGCGAGGCGGCCCAGTCGTCGCTGCCGATATGGGCGAACACCGCGCGCGACAGGCGCGAGGCGTGCCAGCGGCCGGGCTGTTCGTCTTCGTTGCGCCATACGTGACGCAGCGCTTCGCGGGCGATCCAGAAGCCGCCGCCGCCATCGTCGAGCACCACGCCACGCCCGCCGGCGCGGTGGAAGGTGCCGTCGCTGTCGATGAAGGCGCCGATCGAGCCGGTGCCGGCGTAAATCAGGTAGCCTTCACCGGGCGCGAGGCTGGTCAGGTAGGCGATTTCGATGTCGTTGCTGAGGATGATGGCCTCAGGCGGGAGCTCGAACAGGCCGCCAAGAACCGCCTGCAAGGCTGCGCCGTCGCCGCCAAAGCCGGTCACGCCAAAGCGGATACGCTGCGGCCGGCCACGGGCCAGCACTTCGCGCGCGAGCTCCGTCAATACGCGGTGCACGCTGGCGCGTCCTTCTTCATGCGTCATTTGCAGTGCCGACAGGCCGCCCACGGCGCCTTCGGCCGCGATGCCCCCATCGGCCGTGGCCAGCGCCCAGCGTGTCTGTGTGCCTCCCGCGTCGATGCCGAGGCCAATCTGTGATTCAGGATATGCCATGGCGCTAGTGTAAAGCGGTTTGCCGAGGCTTGCCTATTTGAGCACGGCCACGCGTTCGCTCTCGTTGCCGAGCCGGTCCACGGCGCTCACCACCACAGTGCTGGCGCTGCCCAGCTTGGGATCGTCCGGCACCAGGAAATCGACCCTGGAAGCCGGCACCACATTGAAGCGCCACTCGTTGCCATGGCGCGACCACACCGCATAGTGGGCGTTAGCCTTGCCGGCCGCGAGACCCAGGCGCACGCCGCGCGCCTCGCGTTTGGCCGACACGCCGGGCGTGCCGGGAGTGTCATTGCCCAGCCATGGGGTGGCCGGCACCAGCGCCGGCATGGCGTAGTGCCCGCCCTTGAGCTGGTCGGCGATTTTCTGGCGGTTTTCCATCAGCGCCGCCATGCTGAAGTGGACGTGGCCGCCGGCGCCCGGACGGGTGCGCGTCAAGCCGATCTGCTGAACGATTTCCTCGGGCGGGTAGGACTTGGCCGGTGCGCCGATGCGGCTGGTGAACAGCCCCGGCCAGATATGCCGGCCCATCGGGTTCTGGCCGACCCAGTAGTCGAGCAGCACGCCATAGGCCTGCGGCGCCTGGGCGATCGGCCAGTACAGCTGCGGCGAGAAATAATCCACCCAACCCTTGGCCAGCCACAGTTCGGCGTCGGCGTACAGCTTGTCGTACTGGCTGAAGCCGTTGATGCCGGGCGGGCGGCGGTCCGGGCGGCCCACGCCGAAGGGGCTGACGCCAAAGCGCACCCAGCTCTTTTCGCGGTGGATGCCCTTGTAGAGCGCCTCGATCAGGCGGTTGACGTTGTCGCGCCGCCAGTCGGCCCGTTCCAGTTTGCCGCCGCCCAGCAGGTAGCGCTGGTAGGAAGCCTGGTCGGGAAAATCGAGTTCGTTCTTGCCCGCGCCGTTGCCGTCCAGCGCGGCCGCTTCGGCGCCGCCGGCGCCGGGCGCGTCGATCGGGTAAGGATAAAAGTAATCGTCGATGTGAACGCCGTCGATATCGTAGCGGCGCACCACGTCCAGCACCACCTCGAGGGTCTGGCGGGATGCGACCTCGTCGCCCGGGTCCATCCACAGGAAGCGGCCGTAGCTTTTGACGGCGGCGGGGCTGGTGCGCGAGATATGGTCGCTTGACGCGGGCGACTTGGCGGTGGCATGGCGCGCGCGGTAGGGGTTGAACCATGCATGCAGTTCCAGCCCGCGCGCATGCGCTTCGGTGACCCAGAACTTGAGCGGGTCGTACCACGGCTGCGGCGACTGGCCCTGCGCGCCGCTCAGGTATTCGGTCCAGGGCTCGAGCTTGGACGGGTAGATGGCATCGGCGCTCGGGCGAACCTGCAGCACGATGGCGTTCAGGTTCATGGCGCGGGCACGGTCGAGGATGACGATGGCCTCCGCCTGCTGTTTGGCGGCGTTCAGGTTGGAGCGGCTGGGCCAGTCGATATTGGCAACCGTGGAGACCCAGGCTGCGCGAAATTCACGCGGCGCGGGCGGAGGGACGGTGTCGCTGCCGCCGACGACGGGCGGCGTCGCGGCGGGCGGCCCGGGGCGCGGACCCGGCTGGGGCGATGGGTCAGGCGAGTCGGCCGGTTTTTCAGGCGTGCTGGTGCAACTGCTCAATAGCCCAGAGAGCGTCAGCGCGCCGGCCACACCGGCCAGCGCGAATGCGCGCTTTTTCGTATTCACTTTCTTGTTGTCGTCCTGCAATGCCACTCCCCGTCCCACTACGCGAAATAGCGAAGCATAAAGCAAAGCTCAAATTGCTGCGCCACACTAAGGACGCGCTATTTCTTGCCGAATTCAGGATCGATTTTCACCAACGCCGCCATGACGAAGGCCGGAAGCGTGGCAACGCACACCCAGATGAAGAAGTTTTCATAGCCCAGGGCTTCCTGGATGCGTCCGCTGAACATGCCGGGCACCATCATGCCGAGCGCCATCAGGCCGGTGCAGATGGCGTAGTGCGCCGTCTTGTACGGCCCGTCGGCCACCATGATCATGTACATCAGCATGGCGGTGAAACCGAAGCCATAGCCGAACTGCTCAATCGCCACGCCGGTGGTAATCAGCCACAGGTTTTGCGGCAATTCGGTGGCCAGGTAGACGAACACCAGGTCGGGCGTATGGGTGGCGATGACCATCAGCCACAGGCAGCGCTTCAAGCCCAGGCGAGAAATAAGGTAACCGCCCAGCAAGCCGCCCAGTGTCAGGGCGATCACGCCCACGGTGCCGTACACCAGGCCGACTTCTTTGGTGGACAGGCCCAGCCCGCCCTTGACGATAGGGTCCTTCAGGAAAGGCACCACCAGCTTGACCAGTTGCGCCTCGCCCAGGCGGAAGGTGAGGATGAAGCCGAGCACCATCCAGATGTCCTTGCGCGCAAAAAAAGCCTTGAAGGTGCCGAAGAATTCCTTCAGGTAGTCATTGCTTTTCACCACGCTGTGGTCGCTATCAGGCACCGGCAGGACGAAATAGTGGTACAGGCACAGCGACAGGAACACCCCGGCCAGCACGAACAGCACCACCGACCAGGCAAAGCCCACGTCGCCGGTGCGCTCGGTCAGTTCGCCGGCCAGGTAGACCAGCAAACCCTGCCCGGCGATATTGGCCAGGCGGTAAAAGGTACTGCGCACGCCCACGTAGGCCGCCTGCTGCTTCTGGCGCAGGGCAAGCATGTAGAAGCCGTCGGCGGCGATGTCGTGGGTGGCGGAACTGAAGGCCATCAGCCACAGGATTGCCAGGCTCATCTGGAAGAAAGTCGGCAGCTGGGTGGTCAGCGCCACGCAGGCGAGCGCCGCGCCGATCAGGAACTGCATCGTGATCACCCAGCGCCGCTTGGTGCCGAACATGTCGATCAGCGGCGACCAGAAGGGCTTGATGACCCATGGCAGGTACAGCCAGCTGGTGTAGAGCGCAATGTCGGTGTTGGAGATGCCGACATCCTTGTACATGATGACCGACAGGGCCATCACGACGACATACGGAATCGCCTGGCCGAAATACAGGGATGGCACCCAGGCCCAGGGAGTTTTCTCTTGCGCTGTTGTTTGCATGGTTCTTTCGTTAGGACGCGAGCGCGGCGCGCACGCTTCCGTGCGCGGCGTCGAGCAATGCCCGGGCCTGGTCGATGCTGGTTTTTTTGCTCAAGGCCACGATGGCGACCTTGACGTGGAAATCGCATTGTTCCAACACCGCCCGGGCGCTTGCTTCATCGGCCCCGGTGGCAAACATCGTCAGGTGGACCGCGCGCAGCACCAGCTTGGCGTTGGTGGGCTTCAAGTCTACCATCAGGTTCCCATAAACCTTGTTCAAACGCACCATCAAGGCACTTGAAAAAGTATTGAGGGCAATTTTTTGCGAGGTGCCTGCCTTCAGGCGCGTGCTGCCGGAAATGATTTCCGGGCCGGTGTCGAGGGTGATGCCGATCTCGGCCTCATGCGCCACCGGCGCGTCCTGGTTGTTGGCAAAGCCGATGGTCAGCGCACCCAGGGCACGCGCCGCCCGCAAGGCGCCGAGCACATACGGCGTCGCGCCCGAGGCAGCCAGCAGCAGCACCACGTCGTGCGGACCGGGGTTGAGTTCGTTCAGGTCCACCGCGCCCTGCTTGAGGTCGTCTTCGGCGCCCTCGACCGCCACGAACATGGCGTCCACGCCGCCGGCCAGCAGGGCCACGGCGCGTTCGCGCGGCCAGGAGAAAGTTGGATACAGCTCCACGCTGTCGAGCACGCCCAATCGTCCTGATGTGCCGGCCCCCACATAAATCAGCCGGCCACCGGCCTCGATGCGCGGCAAGGCCATATCCACCGCCCGCGACAGTTGCGTTGTGGCAGCGCGTACGGCCCTCACGGCGACCAGCTGGTCGTCGACAAAGGCCCCCACCAATTGCTCGGTCGGATACTGGTCAAGGCTAGCGTGCTGCTGATCCGGGGTTTCTGTTGATAACATCTGAGTCACTAGCTGTGTCGACAGAGCCAGTGTAATACCAAACGGGCATTATCCGCTGTGAAACGGACGAGAGGAAAAGGATGCAGTGCAGCACGTAATCGTCATCGGTGGCGGGGTGATCGGCCTGACTTCGGCGTGGTGGCTGCTCGAAGCCGGCTTCCGGGTCACCCTGCTGGAGCGCCATGCGGTCGGGCGCGGGTCGAGCTACGCCAACGGCGGGCAGCTCAGCTACCGCTATGTGTCGCCGCTGGCCGATGCCGGGGTGCCGTTCAAGGCGCTGCGCTGGCTGTTCCAGCAGGACGGACCGTTGCGCTTCAGGCCCGAGGCCGACCTTCGCCAGTGGCGCTGGCTGGCCCAGTTCCTGGTCCACTGCCGCGCCGGCGTCAATGCCCGCACCACCGCGCAGCTGCTGGAGCTGGGGGAGGAGAGCCGCCAGGCCATGATGGAGCTGGCGAACGTGGTGCCGCCCGCGCAGTTTGGCTGGCGCGAGGCGGGCAAGCTGGTGGTGTACCGCTCGGCCGACGGCTTCAAGGCGGCGCGTGCGCGTGGAAGTGGCGAGCCCATGTCGCCTTCCGAATGCGTGGCGCGCGAACCAGCGCTGCTTGACGCGCACGGCCTGCTGGCGGGCGGCATCTACAACGCCGGCGAAGCGGTAGCGGACTGCTATGCCTTCTGCGTCGCGCTTGAGCAGCGCCTTGGCGAGCATCCGCGCTTCAATGGGGTGGTGATGGGCGATGCCCGTTCTTTGGCCAGCATGGACGGCAGGCTGACCGGGGTGGACATCGGCGGCGAGGCGCTGAGCGCGGACCATTATGTGCTGGCGGCCGGAGTGGCCAGCCGTGACTTGGCGGCCAGCGCGGGCATCCATTTGCCGCTGTATCCGCTCAAGGGCTATAGCCTGAGTGCGCCGATTCGCGAAGGTGACCGCGCGCCGATGGTGAGCGTGACCGATTTCGACCGCAAGGTGCTGTATGCGCGCATCGGTGACAGCCTGCGGGTCGCGGCCATGGTGGACTTGATGGGCGACGATGCCTCGCTCAACGCGCGGCGGATCGCCGGGCTGACCCGGCTGGTACGCCAGACCATGCCGCACGCCGCCGATTATGAGCGGGTGACGGCGTGGGCAGGGCTGCGCCCGGCCACACCGAGCAGTGCGCCGATTATTGGCGCGACCAGGTATCCGAACCTGTGGCTCAACGTGGGGCATGGGCCGCTGGGGTTTACGTTCGCATGCGGCTCCGCGAAGCGCCTTGCACGCGAAATGACCACTGACCGTTAGCCCGCGGCCCCAAATCCGTCATCCTTGCGAAGGCGAGGATCCAAAGCGCGTGACCGAAGCCGCAATGCTTGAACGACTGAGCACGTGTGCCATGAATCCTCGCCTGCAGGATGACGGTGTTAAGGCTAACGCAGAGTAGTGAGGACCGCAGCGGCTCTGTCAAGCAAGTAGTTAGGGGTCTACCATTGCGACACAAGCTCAGCCAGAGTGGCGATTGCGATTCGCCAAGGCTGAGGCCGTGTGTGAATGGCAGACCTGGCCCCGTCTCTCCCGTGCTGCTCGCAACCAGCTACGCGATGTCGGCCGTGAACGCCGTGCTGGGGCAGAGTCTGGCGATGTCGCTCGGGTTCCAAGCGAAAAGTTAAGGGAAAGTTAAGGTCAGGAAAGTTAAGGGTCAGGTCTGCCATTGCGACTCAAACTCAGCCAGAGCGGCGATTTTGATTCGCCAAGGCTGAGGCCGTGTCTGAATGGCAGACCTGGCCCCGTCTCCTTCGGTTCAGTTAGTTGGGGCGTCACGACTTACGCGCTTTACGCTGCTTTTGCAACCATAGAGAAGCTATCACTGCACCGGCCACACCGGCACCCGAAGCTTCTCTAGAGCCTCCAAGACTTCCCACAACAAACCCGGCGACGTATGCTGAGACAGCCACGATCAAAAGCGTTGTTGCGAATTCAAAACACGAACTACGGAAGGATGGTTTTTGATTTGTCATTTTAATCTCGCGTAAGCGGCACGATGGTGCCGATCGGGTAGTGGGTCATATTACTGTGACGCATGCACACGATGATATCTCTTGCTGCAACTACTCTTCGAGCCCGAGTTGCAAGACCGCAGTCGAATGCACGTTCTTGGCCGATTGCCGTCGATTGTACTCGACGGCAAATGGAGCGCCGGCAGCAGGGGCGGTTAACGCCCCATTGAGGTCATTCAGGGCTCCTTCTTGACCGCAGGTGACGCGACACACTCCCTACAATAAGCACCAAGATTACGAAATACGCGGCGACATCGGCGATCAGAGCATTTCCGTGCAATGTGTCTTCAACAAAGGCGAGCTGACGCTCTCTAGAGACGCCAGCCTTGTCCACCAAGTATGCGACCGGAAAGCCACCCTTCAATGCGGGCTTGTAACAAGGATCAGACGCCGCTGGTCCACATAGATTTCCGTATTGAACTAGTTCAGGGCCTATGCGCTCGACGTACGACGACAGTAAGGCCAGCGTGATAGCCGCGATAAGGACAAGTCCCGCGCGTTTCAGTCTCGAAAAGGTATTTTTCACGGCTGATGTACAGATCCTTCGAAGAGTATGAGTAGTTAGGGGTCTACCGTTGCGACACAAGCTCAGCCAGAGTGGCGATTTTGATTCGCCAAGGCTGAGGCCGTGTCTGAATGGCAGACCTGGCCTTGTCTCTCTTGATACGACGGGTAAACAAAAATTGTACAAGCTGGCGAACGAATGGTGTAGGTCTGCCACACCTTGCTTAGAATTGCTCGAAAGCCTCTTTCACTGCCAACTGAATTCTTTCGAAATTCTCTCCTTTTCTAGCTGCGCCAATTGCCATTAATTGTTTTCCGCTAAATTTCACTGGTCGTTTCGAATGAGACAGCCGCCTAAGCAGAAGTGAGAATAGAGATTTTCCGCGCAGTACACGAGAATAGTTATTGACGATGTCCTCGTAAAATTCCTCGGGATATCCCTCCTCATCGTTCAGTAAAAGTTCCTCCTCACGGAATTTCTTATCGTCCAAAACTTTACCTGGGCTTGAGCGAAAACTTGACGCCTTACCATCTAGACTTCTTGTAACCGCCAACGAATACCAGCGGCAAAAAACAGCCAGTTCCGCGAGGAATTCTCTCTTTTCGTTTGGGTTCAAGAGACATTCTAACTCTCCATCGGTGTAGAGGTCATTCTCTATTGAATAGCCCACGGTCGTAATAACGTCATCAATATTTTCAGGAAGCTCGCATTGGGGATGAACCCAAAGATCCTTGTCTACAATAAACACAGTTGGAGCTTTTATTGGATTATCTCGAATTTTATTTCTAAGCTCAAGCACAGCGTGCTTATTACCCGCTGGCAGCATATCGATATCCAAATGCCGCAACTCATCTTCAATCGCGCGATAGAAAATTATGTCGTCTTTCCCTTCAACCAGAACTGTAGGCAAATCGCTGTTCTTTAAAAGTGCGTAAATCTCGTCAACGCTTAACCGACGTTTTTCCGACGTCATTAATTATTCCCCCTTATCCTGCGCGACACTAA
>CAMLFK010000189.1 GCA_946479255.1 uncultured Oxalobacteraceae bacterium | reverse complement strand
ATCCCGGCCGGCACCACCACCGCGGTGGTCGGCCACAGCGGCTCGGGCAAGTCGACCCTGTCGCGCCTGCTGTTCCGCTTTTACGACGTCAACAGCGGTTCGATCACCATCGACGGCCAGGACCTGCGCAACGTGACGCAGGAGTCCCTGCGCAGCGCGATCGGCATCGTGCCGCAGGATACGGTGCTGTTCAACGACACCATCGAATACAACATCGCCTACGGCAAGCCGGGCGCGAGCAAGGAGCAGATCGTCGCCGCGGCGCGCGCCGCATCGATCCATGACTTTATCGAGAGCCTGCCGGACGGCTACGCGACCATGGTGGGCGAGCGCGGGCTCAAGCTGTCGGGCGGCGAGAAGCAGCGGGTGGCGATCGCGCGCACCCTGCTCAAGGACCCGGCGATCCTGATCTTTGACGAGGCCACCTCGGCCCTCGATTCAAAGGCCGAGCAGGCGATTCAGGGGCAGTTGAAAGAGATCGCCAAGAACCGCACAACCCTGGTGATCGCGCACCGCCTGTCGACGGTGGCAGATGCGCAGCAGATCCTGGTGCTCGATCACGGCCGCATTGTCGAACGCGGCACGCATGGAGCGCTGCTGGCGGAAAACGGTTTGTACGCCCAGATGTGGGAGCGCCAGCAGGCAAGGCAGGACGAGCAGCTGGCGTCGCCGGTTGAAGTGTAATTTAGTAGGTGTAGAACATGCGCTGGATATCGCGGGTGTTTGACGACTTCGTCATCGCCAGCATCAGCAGGATGCGCGCCTTTTGCGGGCTGAGGGTATCGGCCACGACGAAATCGAGTTCATCGTCATTGGCTTCGCCATTGCGCGCCAAAATGCCCTGGCCGACACGGCTGGAGCGCACGATCAGCACGCCCTTGGCGCGTGCGGCTTTGAGCGATGGCACCACCTTGGAAGCCAGGCTGCCGTTGCCGACGCCGGCGTGAATAATCCCCTTGGCACCAGCCGCCACCAGCGCATCGAGCGCCACCGGTCCCATATTGGCGTAGCCGTAGACGATATCGACGGAGGGCAGCGACTGCAGCGCACTCACATCGAACTCGCTCTCGACCGTATGCTTGCGCACCACCTGGCGATAGAAGAATGGCTTGCTACCCTGGATATACCCCAGCATGCCAAGCTCGCTCGCACGGAAGGCGTCCAGGGTCGAGGTATTCGCCTTGGTCACATCGCGCGCGGACTGGATCTGATCGTTGAAGGCCACCAGCACGCCCTTGCCGGCGGCCTCGGGCGATCCGGCCAGCAGCACCGCGTTATACAGGTTGATCGGGCCGTCGGCCGACATCGCCGTCGATGGCCGCATCGCGCCCACCAGCACCACCGGCTTGCGGCTCTTGACCGTCAGGTTGAGGAAGTAGGCGGTTTCTTCAAGCGTATCGGTGCCGTGCGTGATGACGATGCCGTCCACATTCGGCTGCGCCAGCAGGGTGTTGACGCGCTTGGCCAGGGTCAGCCAGTGCTCGTTGCTCATGTTTTCGCTGGCGATCTGGAACACCTGTTCGCCGGTCACATTGGCCACCTTGGCCAGTTCCGGCACGGCCGCGATCAGGCGCTGCACGCCCACCGTGGCGGCGGTGTAGCCAACCGTGGTGGTGCTGCTCGCACCGGTGCCGGCGATGGTGCCTCCGGTGGCCAGGATCGTCACATTAGGCAGTTTGGATGTGGCGTTCTGCGCCTGCACGGCGCTCGCGAGCACCAGCCAGAGGCTGAAAAGGGCGGTCGCCGACCGCACGGCTGTTTTACGTAGCATGCTGTTCTCCTACTAGGTTTGAAATCGGTCGCCTGCACCGCAGGCTTTGATGATGTCTGGCCGCTTATGGCAGCGGGACGTTGGCCAGGTCCTTCTGTTCCGGCACGGGGTCGGCCAGTTCGCCCTCCCATTTCGCCACCACGGCGGTGGCGATGCCGTTGCCGATCACATTGGTGGCGGAGCGCGCCATGTCGAGGAAGTGGTCGATACCGAGCAGCAGCACCAGGCCGGCTTCGGGGATATTGAACTGCGAGAGCGTCGCGGCGATCACCACCAGCGACGCGCGCGGCACGCCGGCGATGCCCTTGGAGGTGACCATCAGCACCAGCATCATGGTGATCTGGGTACTCAGCGACATCTCGATGCCGTAAGCCTGGGCGATGAACACCGTCGCGAAGGTACAGTACATCATCGAGCCGTCCAGGTTGAACGAGTAGCCGATCGGCAGCACGAATGAGGCGATGCGGTTGCGCACGCCGATGCGCTCCAGGCCTTCCAAGGTTTTAGGGAATGCGGCTTCCGACGAGGCGGTGGAGAAGGCCAGCACGGTCGGGGCACGCAGCTCGCGCATCAGCATGAATACGCGCGGCCCGAGGAACAGGAAGCCGGCCGCGATCAGCACGATCCACAGCACCACGATGGCGATGTAGAACTCGCCCATGAAGAGTCCGTACGTGGCCAGCACCTTGACGCCGCTCTTGGCGATCACGCCGGTCACCGCGGCAAACACCGCGATCGGCGCGAAGTTCATCACATAGCCGGTCAGCTTGAGCATCACGTGGGCGATGCCGTCGATCATATCGATCATCGGGGCGGCACGCGGGCCCACCGCGGCGGCGGCGGTACCGAAGAACACCGAGAACACCACGATCTGCAGGATCTCGTTCTTGGCCATGCCGTCGACGATCGATACCGGCACCAGGTGGGTAATGAAGTCTTTTAAGGTCAGCGAAGCGGTGGCCAGGTTGGTCGGTGCGGTCGCGCCTTCGAGCAAAGCGGCCATGCCGTCGCCAGGGCGGAACAGGTTTACCATGACCAGGCCCAGCGTGAGCGAGACAATCGAGGCAAGGATAAACCACAGCAGCGCCTTGCCGCCCACCCGGCCGACCTCGGCCGCGTCACCCATCTTGGCGATACCGACCACCAGGGTCGCGAACACCAGCGGCGCGATGATCATCTTGATCAAGCGTAGGAACAGGTCGGTGATCAGGGACAGATAACTCGCCACGGCCAGGGGATCGGCTGAAAACGTGTTGATCAGGTAGCCGGCGAGCACGCCCAGCACCAGGCCGATCAGGATATATGTGGTGAGTCGGCTGCGGTTTTCCATGCTGTGGTTCCAGTAGAGGTGTCGATTTGTGATCGAAAGACAGGGCAATATCTGTCGTTTTGGGTTCTCGTCAAAATGGGGTAATTTTGAGAGCGAACAGGCCGCGAAAAGATGATTTCATTGGCAAGTTTCGTGAAGTATCCGTGGGGCTGCGGGTACTGTCAAGCTTGTATGCAAGAGATCAATAGCCCCTTGACTACAGCGAAAATGCCATGATCGAACTTAAAAACGTCAGCAAGTGGTTTGGCAAATTTCAGGCGAAAATACTCAACTACGGTGGCTTGAAAGCGTTTTCAAAGATGGCTAGCGGGTAAAATAAGGGCATTCGTTTTTCGAAAGCCGCCATGTCCACCACTGAAACCCTCCAAAGCCTGACCATCACCCGTCCCGACGACTGGCACCTGCACCTGCGCGACGGCGCGGCGCTGGCCAGCGTCCTGCCGCACAGCGCGCGCCAGTTCGCCCGCGCCATCGTGATGCCCAACCTGAAGCCGCCCGTGACCACCACGGCGATGGCCCAGGCCTACCGCGGGCGCATCCTGGCCGCGCTGCCGGCCGGGATGAGTTTCGAGCCGCTGATGACGCTCTACCTGACCGATAACACCGATCCCGACGAGATCCGCCGCGCGGCCGACAGCGGCTTCGTCCATGCGGTCAAGCTGTACCCGGCCGGCGCCACCACCAATTCCGACGCCGGCGTGACCGATCTTGCGCGCTGCTACAAGACGCTTGAAGTGATGCAGGAAGTCGGCATGCCCTTCCTGGTGCACGGCGAAGTCACCGACCAGGACATCGACCTGTTCGACCGCGAAGCCGTGTTCATCGAACGCGTCATGCGTCCGCTGCGCCGCGCCATGCCGGAACTGAAGATCGTCTTCGAGCACATCACCACCAAGGACGCCGCCCAGTACGTGGCCGAAGCCGAAGGCCCGATCGCCGCCACCATCACCGCGCACCACCTGCTCTACAACCGCAACGAGATCTTCAAGGGCGGCATCCGCCCGCACTTCTACTGCCTGCCGGTCTTGAAGCGCGAAGAGCACCGCCTGGCCCTGATGACGGCGGCCACCAGCGGCGACGAGCGCTTCTTCCTCGGCACCGACTCGGCCCCGCACGCCATCGGCGCCAAGGAAACCAGCTGCGGCTGCGCCGGCTGCTACACCGCGCTGCACGCCATGGAGCTGTACGCCGAAGCCTTCGAGCGCGCCGGCGCGCTGGACAAGCTGGAAGCCTTCTCCAGCTTCTTCGGCCCCGACTTTTACGAGCTGCCGCGCAATACCGAAACGGTGACCCTGAAACGCGAAGCCTGGACCCTGCCCCAGACCGTGCCGCTGGCCGAGACCAGCCTGGTGCCGCTGAACGGCGGTGAGCTGATCAACTGGAAGCTCCTGTAAACGCATGCTCGGGCAAATCGACTGGACACGGCCGTGGCTTGACGCGGTCCGTCCGGCCTTTGCCAGCCTCAAGGCCGATGAGGAGTTTATCGGCGCACTCAACAAATTCGCCGGCGCGCTGGCGCTGGTCAACCACCAGGGCCAGCCGCTACGCTTCGTGCCGCAGGCTGAGCTGCCCGAGGGCCGCGCCTACGAAGAGTTCATCGGCGCGACCGGCTGCGTGCCCACGCGCGACAATCTCCACGACTTCTTCAACGCGCTGGTATGGCTGAGCTTCCCGCTTGTCAAACGCCAGCTCAATGCGCTGCAGGCAGCGCAGATCGCCATCGCCGGCGTCGGCAAATCGCGCGGACCGGCACGCGACGGCGCCACCATCTTTGACGAAAATTCCGCGCTATTGGTGGTACGCGGCGACGCGGCCGGCCACGCACTGGTGGACGCGCTGCGTGCGCACCACTGGCGCGAGGCGCTGTATGAGCGGCGCGCCATGTTCGCCCGCGACGCCCAGGTCTGGCTGTTTGGCCACGCGCTCATGGAAAAACTGATTGCACCACGCAAAGCCATCACCGCCCATACCCGGGTGGTGGCCGCTGACGACGCCTACTTCGCGCTGGACCATGAGTCGCAGCGCGCGTGGATCGACGCTGAAGTGGCGGCGCAACTCGCGGCCGAAGGCTTGAATACGTCCTGCTTTACGCCGCTGCCGGTGCTCGGCGTGCCCGGATGGTGGGACGGGCAAGATGAAGCGTTTTATGAAGACACGAGTGTGTTCCGGCCCAAGAGGGCTGCATTGAAGTGATTGGAGACGTGATGGCTGAAGTGGAAGGTGTTGACGTGGTGCGATGGGGGATTTTAGGCACGGGCGGCATCGCCCATGCCTTTGCCACGGCATTGATGGATACGCCGGGGGCAAAGCTGGCCGCGGTCGGTTCGCGCAGCGTGGCCAGCGCCGGAAAGTTCGGCCGCGAGTTTGGTAAGCCGGTGGCGTACGGCTCGTACCAGGAACTGTGCGACGCGCCCGATGTGGACATCATCTACATCGGAACGCCGCATCCGATGCACGTCGAGAACGCCACCATGGCGCTCAAGGGCGGGAAGGCGGTGTTGTGCGAGAAGCCATTTGCGATGAACCTGCGCGAAGCGCAGCAGGTCGTGGCGCTGGCGCGCGAGAAGAAGCTGTTCCTGATGGAGGCCATGTGGACCCGCTACATGCCGGCCCTGGTGGAACTCAAGCGCATCGTGGGTGCGGGGTCGATTGGCCAGCCGCGTCAGCTGCATGCGGACTTCGGCTTCCTGGCGCCGACCGATCCGGCGCACCGGGTCAACAATCGCGAACTGGGCGGCGGTGCGCTGCTGGACCTGGGGATTTATCCGCTGTCGATCGCGTGCGCGATCATGGGGCCGGTCAAGTCGGTGCAGGCGCAGGCCGCGATGAGTGCCACCGGCGTGGATGCGCAGACCGGTTTCACCCTGCTGCATGAAGGCGGCGGGCTGTCGGTATGCAGCTGCTCGCTGCTGGCCAAGACGCCAGATGAACTGACCGTGTCGGGTGCGCTGGGCCGCGTGCGGATGGATGCGATGTTCCATTGTTCGCCTTCGCTGACCGTCAGCCTGGCCGATGGTTCGGTGCGCAATATTCCGACGCCTTACCTGGGTAACGGCTATGTGCATGAGGCGCTGGAGGCCAGCCGCTGTGTGCGGGAAGGCTTGCTGGAGAGCCCGGGGATGACTTTGGATGAAACGCTGGCGCTGATGGGTTTGCTCGATACGATTCGTGGGCAGATTGGGTTGAAATATCCGGCTGACGCGTGATTTTATTGGGTGCTCTTGTTAGCGCCCATACCATCTCAGCTAAGCCTTTAAAAACTCTTCCCGCCCACCCAGCCACCTGGCCAGGTGCGCATTCACAACCTCATCAGCCTGATCCAGAATCAAGCTGGCCGCCACATCGCGCGCCTGTTCCACCAGCCACTGGTCGGTCTCCAGGTCGGCAAAGCGCAGCATCGCCTGACCCGACTGGCGCGCCCCCAGGAATTCCCCCGGCCCGCGTATCTCCAGGTCACGCCGCGCAATTTCAAAACCATCGGTCGTCTCGCGCATCGTCATCAAGCGCTGCCTGGCCACCGGCCCCAACGGGCTCTGATACAGCAGCAGGCACACACTGGCCGCCGAACCGCGCCCGACCCGCCCGCGCAGCTGGTGCAATTGCGACAGGCCGAAGCGTTCCGCATGCTCGATCACCATCAGCGATGCATTCGGCACGTCCACCCCCACCTCGATCACGGTGGTGGCCACCAGCACGTGCACCTGGCCGGCCGTGAAGGCATCCATCACCTCCTGCTTTTCGCCGGGCTTCATGCGGCCATGGACCAGGCCCACCACCAGGTCCGGCAGGGCCTCGGCCAGCATGGCGTGCGTATCGGTCGCGGTCTGCAGCTGCAGCGCTTCGGATTCTTCGATCAGGGGGCAGACCCAATAAACCTGCCGGCCTTCCAGCGCCGCCGCGTGCACCCGTTCGATCACTTCGTCGCGCCGGTTCTGGTCGATCGCGCGCGTGACGATGGGGCTGCGCCCCGGCGGCAGCTCGTCGATGATCGACACTTCCAGGTCGGCGTAGTAAGTCATCGCCAGGGTGCGGGGAATCGGCGTGGCCGACATCATCAGCTGGTGCGGGGTCTTGCCGTTGCTGCCCTTGTTGCGCAGGGTGAGGCGCTGGCCCACGCCAAAGCGGTGCTGCTCGTCGACGATCACCAGTCCCAGGCTGGCGAAGTTCACGGTGTCCTGGATCAGCGCATGCGTGCCGATCACCAGCTGGGCCTCGCCCGACTCCACCAGCGCGGTGGCCGCGAGCTTGTCTTTCTTCTTGAGGCTGCCGGTGAGCCAGGCCACCTTCACCCCCAAAGGCTCCATCCATGCGGCGATCTTGCGGAAGTGCTGGTCCGCGAGGATTTCGGTCGGCGCCATCAGGGCGGCCTGGTAGCCGCTGTCGATCGCCTGCGCGGCGGCCAGCGCCGACACCACGGTCTTGCCGCTGCCAACGTCGCCCTGCAGCAGGCGCTGCATCGGGTAGCCATTGCGCAGGTCGGCGCGGATCTCCTGCAGCACGCGCTGCTGGGCACCGGTCAGCTTGAAGGGCAGTTGTGCCAGGAAGGCGTCCGACAGGGTGCCAGCCGCCTTGAGCACCGGCGCGCCCTTGACCCGGCGGGCCCGCTGCGCGCGCTTGAGCGAGAGCTGCTGGGCCAGCAGCTCGTCGAACTTCACGCGCGTCCAGGCCGGGTGGGAACGATCGAGCAGGGCGCCGGCGTCGATTTCGTGCGGCGGCGAGTGCAGCAGGCGCACCGCCGGCTCAAAGTCGACCAGGCGCATGCGGGCGACCAGGTCGGCCGGCAGGGTATCGCGCCAGTCGATCTTTTTCATGGCGTCGGCGATCGCGCGCCGCAAAATGGTCTGCGACAGGCCTTCGCCGGACGGGTACACCGGCGTGAGCGACTGGGGCAGCGGCGCGCCTTCGTTGATCACCTTATAGGCCGGGTGGACCATCTCGGCGCCGAAAAAGCCGTGCTTGAGCTCTCCGCGTGCGCGCACCCGCGTACCTTCGGCCAGCTGCTTGACCTGGCTGCCGTAGAAGTTCATGAAGCGCAGCTGCAAGTCGCCAGTCTCGTCGGCAATATGCACCAGCAGCTGGCGGCGCGGCTTGAAGCCGATTTCATTCTTCGTCACCACGCCCTCGACCTGCGACACATGGCCGCCACGCAGGCAGGCTTCGTGGATCGACACGACTTGCGTCTCGTCCTCGTAGCGCATCGGCAAGTGCAGAACCAGGTCCATGTCACTGCGCAGGCCTAGCCGGGCGAGCTTGGTGTCGATGCTGGTTGGCGGGCTTTTTGGTTTGGATAGAGGCATTTTGCGGCATTCAGGTGCTGGCAAGGGTAAAATAGAGGGTTGCCCTGCACGTGTCGCGCCTATTGTAAGGCGCACCAAGCCCAATTTTAAGAACTATTCGCACCATGTACTCGCTTTCCGATTTCGATTTCGACCTGCCGCCAGAACGCATCGCGCAGACACCGCTGCCCAATCGCAGCGCTTCGCGCCTGCTGGAGCTGGACGGCGGCCGCCTGGTCGACCGCCAGTTCGCCGATATCGTCGATCTGCTGTCGCCCGGCGACCTGCTGGTGATGAACGACACCCGTGTGCTCAAGGCGCGTTTTTTCGGCGTCAAGGAGACCGGCGGCGCGGTCGAAGTGCTGGTCGAGCGCGTGCTCGACAGCCGCACCGTGCTGGCCCAGGTGCGCGCGTCCAAGTCGCCCAAGCCGGGCAACCGCATCCGCCTGGCCGAAGCCTTCGACGTGGTGGCGGGCGAACGCGCCGGCGAATTTTTTACCTTGCACTTCGAAGGCGATGTGTTCGAGCTGATCGAGGCGCATGGCCGCCTGCCGCTGCCGCCCTATATTGAGCACGATGCCGACGAATTCGACGAGACGCGCTACCAGACCGTGTATTCCAAAGAGCCGGGCGCCGTGGCCGCGCCCACCGCCGGCCTGCATTTCGACGAAGCGCTGCTGGCCAGGCTTAAAGAGAAGGGCATCGAGTTCGCCTATGTGACCCTGCACGTGGGTGCCGGCACCTTCCAGCCGGTGCGGGTCGAAGCGCTGTCGGAACACAAGATGCACACCGAGTGGTACACGGTGCCGCAGGCAAGCGTCGACGCCGTGCGCGCCGCCAAGGCGGCCGGGCGCGACGTGGTGGCGGTCGGCACCACCAGCCTGCGCGCGCTGGAATCGGCCTCGCAAAGCGGTGAGCTGGTGGCGGGCAGCGCCGATACGGCGCTGTTCATCACGCCCGGCTACACCTTCAAGACCGTCAGCCGCCTGATCACCAACTTCCACCTGCCCAAGTCGACCCTGCTGATGCTGGTGTCGGCCTTCGCCGGCTATGCCGAGATCCGCCAGGCCTACGCGCACGCGATCGCCAGCGAGTACCGCTTCTTCAGCTATGGCGATGCCATGCTGCTCACCACAAAGAACAAGTAGTCAACCATGCTCGAATTCGAACTTCTCAAGAAGGACACCAGCGGTCTTTCGCACGCACGGCGCGGCCGCCTGACCCTCAACCACGGCGTGGTCGAGACCCCGATCTTCATGCCGGTCGGGACCTATGGCTCGGTCAAGGCGATGGACCCGGTCGAACTGAAAGAAGTCGGCTCGCAGATCATCCTGGGGAACACCTTCCACCTGTGGCTGCGGCCGGGCACCGAGGTACTCAACAAGTTCGGCGGCCTGCACGGCTTCATGGGCTGGGACAAGCCGATCCTGACCGACTCGGGCGGCTTCCAGGTGTTTTCGCTGGGCGCGATGCGCAAGATCACCGAGGAGG